>JAKZTU010000065.1:0-42945 GCA_047516945.1 Acidimicrobiales bacterium | reverse complement strand
TGCCTTCGCTCACGAGCCGACCCGGTCCAAACCGACGGTAACGGTGAGGTCAACTGGCTGGTCGGAGTCCTCAACAAATCTCGCGGAAGCTCCTATCGCATCAGCCAGAACAATCGCCGCTTGCTGGCGATCAGCGATGTGGTAGGCCACTGTCGTCTCGGCTACTCCAAAGGCCTGAGCGTTGCCAAGTACGGTGACCTCGGCGCCCGCATCAATAAGAACCTGAAGCATCTCATCGCTCGGAACAGCCGCACCGGTGCCATCAAGCAAACTCACAGTTGGACGAGCCCCCAGATGCGATGCGATGGGAAGTGGCACCATCTCGCGAGCAAGGCTGTCGAGTTGCTGCTTCTGCTGATCGGTCTGAGCATAGAAGGGAGGATTATCGCCTCCGAACGACACTGCAATCAAAGGCAGCGTCTCTAAACGTCGAGTTCCGGCACCCAGTGAGCGGAGATAACCCGATAGCCCGTCCTCAAATGGCAATGTGGCCGCTAGCAGATCATCGGCACGACCAACCTCTGAAAGCCACGACTCCCATAGTTCGAATTGTCGCTGCGTGCGATTCGAGTCGAATTCTCCATCGTTGAGCCACCCGTAGACATTGGCGGCATCTGCTCCGGTCAACTGATTTACACCCTCTTGATACCGGATCTCCACAAGTCCCTCCGCGTCGACAGAAACCAGGTCGTCATTGAGAACTACTGGGAGCGGTTCAACCAGGCGCAACCAGCCGCCCAGTTCTGAGCTGGTGATCTCCAGCGTTTCTCGGAAGCCGAAACCAAAGAGATCACCCACTCCCCGACTCAATCCGTCCAACCCTTCGGTTGCATAGAGTTCACGCACAAAGACGGCGTCGGCTGGATCGTCGCTGGGTTCAAGAAGCAACTCAGCGCTGATCAACACCGCGGTGCCGCCCTGATCCAACGCTGTTTGAGCCAGAACTGTTATTCCGACTAGTTCACCGGCATCGGTGAGATGGGCGATCAGCATGGTCGGAGTGGGATCGACGAACGCTCGATATCCCGGCGCTGCCGGGTCAGTGATGGTCTCGATCCGCTCACCATCATTGGAGTCAAGGACCAGTTTGGTTCCGTCTCGCCATACCGCGAATACCAGTGCCGCGGCAGCAACCACTAGGAACGGAAAGACCAGACCCCAGAAAGGATGAGGACTCGGTGCTGGCCGCTTGCGCCCGCTGCGAACTGCGGGGATCTCATTTCTGTGGTTGTCATCCAGATCGCGGAGTTGCGGTTCCCGGTCCGCTGTCTGAGTAGCAGAACTCACCGAGCACTCCCATAGAGCTCATGTGACCTCACGTATTCGACTACCCGGGGCGGAACTAGTGCTTCTACCGGCCGACCGTTCCTGAAGCGGTTACGAACGTCGGTGGCGGAAATCTCCAAGGCAGGCACCGTGACCACCAGATGCTCCCATCCTTTTGGGGGACGGCCACCGGTGTTCCCACCGCGTTCTGCCACAACCGTTGTTGCTAATTCACGGACCTCGTCGGCCCGCTTCCAGGTGTCGAGACTCGCAGCGATATCGGAACCCACGACAACAAACAGTTCAGCACCGTTTGTTTCCTCGGCCAGGGTGGCGAGCGTGTCAGCCGTATAGGTTTCTCCGCCACGTCGTATTTCGTGATCACTCGCCTCCAGCACAGTCGCGCCGACCGACTCGTTGACCGCCGACACCGTGGCTTGGACCATCTCCAAGCGAAACCTCGCAGGCGTCACAGAGTTAAAAACAGTCTTCTGCCACGGATCGTTGGCCACCACCAGCAACATACGGTCAAGCTTCAGTTGATGCCGAACTTCGAATGCAATCGCCAAGTGACCGAAGTGAAGCGGGTCGAACGTTCCGCCAAAAACGCCGATTCGCTGCGGTGTCGCTTGCTCCACGCCCCAGAGTCTAGGGTTGCGCGCCCGCGGACAGTAGCCGGGTCACGAATCTGCGTGCTACCATAGACGTGACAGAAGTCATACCGGTACTTCGTGACATCTCGACCTGAATGGTGTCTAATAGCGTACGGCTAGGCCGGAACGCGGCGCGGATTCCAAAGTAATCGCGAGCAAACGGTACCTCAGCCCGCCCCCAATACAATCCCCAGGCCTTTAGTCTGCACAACCGGGAAAAGCGCGTGCGCCGATCCCATCGAATGAGTTTCATGAGTGATTCTGTAGGACAATATCTAAACGAAATCGGCGCAGTCGGTCTGCTGAACGCGCAAGAAGAGCGCCAGCTCTCCCAGATCATAGAAAAAGGCACCGAAGCACAAGCCCGTAAGGACAACGGCGAAGTAGGCGTAGAACTTGACCGGGCCATTCGCAAAGCTGCGGCTGCAAAAGATCGCTTCATCCGAGCAAACCTTCGCCTCGTTGTGAGCGTCGCTCGCCGCTATCCACTGCCTCCCGGCATGGAGTTGCTCGACCTTATCCAAGAAGGCAACCTCGGACTAGAGCACGCGGTCGACAAGTTCGACTGGCGCAAAGGGTTCAAGTTCTCGACTTACGCCACCTTCTGGATCCGTCAGGCGATCGGCCGTGCACTTGACCAGAAGGCCAGCCTGGTTCGTCTGCCTGGTGACCGCTCTGCCAGCTTGCGTGCTGCGCTGCGTGCGGTTTCCGGCGACGGCGACGAACTTGATGACGAGCATGCCCGTCTACATCGGCTGACCACCCCCACCAGCCTAGATCGCACCATAGGCGACGATGACTCCAATGAACTCGTCGATCTTCTTCCCGACTCGAATCCCGGCCCCGAGGTCGAGGTCATGGCGAAAGCCGAGGAGGAGATGGTCACCGGTCTGCTCGACATTCTCGATGAGCGTGCAAAGTACGCCGTTGAGCAGCGCTTCGGCCTCGGCGATGGACGCAAACGCTCCTATCGCGAGGTTGGCGAAGACCTCGGTGTAACCGCCGAAGCAGCCCGCCGACTTGTCAAGCGGGCCCTCAATTCCGTTCGGGAACACGCCGCGAATAGTGTAGACGCGGTGGGCGTGGCGTAGTATCCTGTCCCTACAACCCAACAACCCACTGGGGCTCTCGCCGATCGGCGGGAGTCCCGGTTTGTTTTTAGGCGTTCTGACGCGTCGTCGTCGTTCTAACGAAATTAGTTGGAACTTTCCGGTCAGCTACAGCAGACTTGTTACGTGAACAACACCTGGAACCCCGGTAGTTGGCGGAACTTCCCCGCCAAGCATCAACCCTGTTGGCCTGACGACGCCGAACTCGAACAAGTGCAAAAGATCCTGGCAGACCAACCGCCGCTCGTTTTCGCGGGCGAAGCCCGCCACCTTACGAGCCTGCTTGGAAAGGTTGCTGAGGGCAACGCTTTTTTGCTCCAAGCTGGCGATTGCGCCGAGTCATTCGACAGCTCAACGGACTCGATCCGAGACAAGCTTCGCGTCATTCTCCAAATGGCAATCGTGCTTACTTACTCGGGTGGCACTCCCCTCGTGAAAGTCGGTCGGATCGCCGGGCAGTTCGCTAAACCTCGCTCCAACCCAACCGAAACGCAGGGCGAAACCGAACTGCCATCGTTCCTCGGCCAGATTGTCAACGATGTCGGATTCACCGTCGACGAACGCCGTCCAGACCCGCAACGTCTCCTCACGGCCTACAACCGAGCCGCTTCAACCCTGAACCTCCTGCGCGCATTCACACGCGGCGGCTACGCAGACCTGCACCAAGTGTCCAGTTGGAATCGAGACTTCGTTGCTTCCTCGCCAGCGGGTGAGCGCTACGCCCAGATGGCCGATGAAATCGATCGCGCGCTGCGCTTTATGGCGGCTTGCGGTCTTGACTCCACGACCGTTCCTGCCCTTCACGAGGTTGATCTCTTCACCAGCCATGAAGCCCTGCTTCTCAACTACGAAGAGGCGTTAACCCGACGCGACTCCCTGACGGGCGACTGGTACGACTGCTCCGCGCACATGCTCTGGGTTGGTGAGCGCACCCGCGAACTAGACGGCGCTCACGTGGAGTTCCTGCGCGGCGTAGGTAATCCGCTGGGATGCAAGATCGGACCCACAGCCACACCCGACGAAGTACTAGGACTCTGCGAAGCTCTCAATCCCGATCGTGTACCGGGGCGACTCACCCTTATCAACCGCATGGGTGCCGACAAGATCGCGGAAGCTCTCCCCGCATTGCTCGCAGCGGTGCGCGAAGCGCGCCACCCCGTGGTCTGGGCCTGTGACCCGATGCACGGCAACACTTACACGTCAGAAGGTGGCCGTAAGACTCGCCATTTCGACGATGTGCTCAGCGAAATTGTCAGCTTTTTCGCCGCCCACCAATCCGAAGGCACCCACCCCGGCGGAGTCCACGTCGAGTTGACCGGCGACCCGGTGACCGAATGTCTGGGAGGATCTGATGATCTCGTTGATGAGGATCTGGACCGTGCCTACGAAACGATGTGCGACCCTCGGCTGAACGCCCGCCAATCTGTCGACCTAGCGTTTCGAGTCGCTGAACTTCTGCGTTCCAACGTGACACCAACGTTTGAGCGCTAAACGAGGTTTTCTACGAATCCTTCGAGTTGCCTAAGGTTTCGAACCTCGAAACTGCCATCACAATGCTGGGCGTATTCACCGACGATTGAGTCACCGGTATCCCAGTAGCTCCGCGGCTCTGGATTCAGCCAATAGACATGGCGGGCCTTGTCCTGCATCTCCTTGACGATCCAGCTTTCCGCAGCGTGGTAATTGTTGCGCGCATCACCGAGGATCATGATCGATGTGCGAGGCCCTATGTCTTTGCCATATTTCTGCCAAAACACACCTAGTGCGTGACCGTAATCAGAATGCCCATCGAGCCAGACCACATCGGCTTCGGTGTTGACCCGATGAACCGCTTCGTTGATGTCCTCAACTCCCTCAAAGTATGAGGTCACCTCATCGAGCCCATCGATGAACACAAACGAGCGAACCTTGGAGAATTGTCCAGAGATGGCGTGGACGAGGTGCAGAGTGAAGCGAGCGAAGGCAGCCACCGAACCAGAAATGTCGGCGACGACAAAGATCTCGGGCTTGTGTGGATTCGGGTTGCGGAACTTCGGTTCGACGGGAACTCCGCCGTAGCTCAGCGAGGCCCGAACAGTGCGACGAAAATCGAGTGGTCCTCTACGCCCGTGACGGCGCTTGCGCTGTAGTCGAGCTGCGAGCTTGCGCGTCAACGGGTAGATGGCTTTGCGCAGGTTCGCCATTTCTTCACGCGAAGCGTGCATGAAGTCGACGTCTTCGGGAAGCGGTTTGCGAAGTGTCTTGGCCATCGCTTCGACACCACGATCGGCCACCAGCCGCCTTCGAATCTCCGCTTCGATCTCCTTTTGGAGTTGGTCGATCCGGTGCTGATATTCGTCGCGCCAGAGACGCTGGTCCAACTCCGATGCTTCGCCCTGCGTTTCCTGCGCCTGTTTCAGAAGTCGCTCCAACACGCCATCGAGGTCGAGGTTGCGAAGCGTTCGGTAGAGGTAGTACGTGCCCCCGACTGGCCTACCCGGCTCCATCCCGGCAAAGCGGCGCACTGCCTGGCGCGCTACGCCTTTCATCATCTGCGCGTCACCACGCATCAGCGACTGGAACAACATCTCAGCGAGTTCTTCGGGGCTTAGGTTCTCTCCTGCGCCACCCGCACCTTGTTGATCTCCAGCTTGGGAGTCATCGAGCTCGCCGTCTTCGAGGTCGAGAAGTTCGCCGTCTTCACCAATGGCGTATTCCTTGCCACGTAACGAGAAGTAGACCTCGAAAACGGTCTCAAAGGCTTTCCAGTGGTTGTAGTGCTTCACCAACGTGGCGCCCAAGGCGTATTTGAAGGAATCGCGGTCACCGATGGGAACGTGCTTCACTGCTTCCAGCGCGTCGAGATTCTCGGTGAGGCTGACCGGTAGTCCCGCAGCGCGCAACTCGATGATGAATCCGTTGAGCAGTTCCAAGATGGCGTCACCCAACTCCAAAGGAACCTCCTCAGCGCTGCGGCCGTTTCCTTCAGAGGTGCTGGTGACGGTCATCGCAAAATCAAACGCTCACACCGTCGGCGGTCACTAATGCCTTCGCCGCCTTTTTTATGTCGCTTTGATACTTGAGAAGAATGTTGAGCGTGTCGCTTGCGGTCTGCTCCTCAATCTTCTCGACACCTAGCAACACCAGAGTCCTGGCCCAGTCGATCGTCTCTGACACCGACGGCGCCTTCTTCAATTCAATCTGGCGAATCGAACGCACTACCCGGGCAACCTGATCGGCCAGATTCTCTGTTATGCCCGGCACCTTGGTGAGCACGATCTCCTTTTCCCGTTCAAGGTCGGGATAATCAACGTGAAGGTACAGACAAC
This sequence comes from Acidimicrobiales bacterium, assembly GCA_047516945.1. Taxonomy (GTDB): domain Bacteria; phylum Actinomycetota; class Acidimicrobiia; order Acidimicrobiales; family Aldehydirespiratoraceae; genus VXYK01. Next base: position 36,609 of record JAKZTU010000065.1, on the reverse strand, counting down.
GCCGTTTCAATGCCTCGGAAAGCTCACGGGTGTTGTTGGACGTGAGAAACACCAACGGGATTTGCTTGGCTTCGATCGTGCCCAGTTCAGGAATCGAAACCTGGTAGTCAGACAGAATCTCGAGCAATAAGGCCTCGGTTTCGACCTCGAGACGGTCTACCTCATCGATGAGCAGCACCACCGGGTCGGGCGCGCTTATCGCCTCCAGCAGGGGCCGTGTCAGCAAAAACTCGTCGGAGAATATGTCGTCTGAGATTCCCGCCCAGTCGTGCTCATCGCTACGGTCGCTCTGAATGCGTAGGAGTTGCTTTTTGTAGTTCCACTCATAGAGCGCTTTGGCCTCATCAAGGCCCTCGTAACACTGCAGACGAATCAGGCGCGTTCCGAGAACTTCCGAGACGCTTTTGGCCAGTTGCGTCTTACCGGTGCCTGCCGGTCCTTCGACCAGAATCGGCTTTTGCAGTCGATCGGCGAGGTAGACGACACCGGCGATGCCCTCGTCAGACAGATAGTCGACCCGCCGCAGGTCGTCTCTCAGAGACGCGGCATCTTCGAAACGAAATGACATAGAGGTTTAAGGTTAGCGGCCGTTAACAGCAGTACCCGAATCGTTATTACCCGCTCGGGTCAAGGGCGTACATGGCCGTCGCCACGCACGACAAACTTGCAGGTCGTCAGCTGCTCAAGCCCCATTGGGCCGCGGGCATGGAGCTTCTGGGTTGAAATACCGATCTCAGCGCCAAAGCCGAACTCTTCACCATCAACAAAGCGGGTCGATGCGTTGACCAAAACCGCCGCGGCGTCGACCTCGCGGACGAAACGATCCGCAGCGCGGATGTCGTTGGTGACAATAGCTTCGCTGTGTCCGGTCGAAGTTTCTGAGACATGGGTGATTGCCTCGTCGAGGTCGTTTACTACCTTGACACTCATCTTCATGTCGAGGAACTCTGCCGCGAAGTCTGTTGGCACCGCAGCGGTAATCGCTTCAGAGATCCGGCGGGACGCTTCGTCACCCACCAACTCAACACCTTCAAGGGCCACCACCATCCGAGGCAGGAACTCTGCGGCAACGTCGCGGTGAACCACGAGCGATTCCGCTGCGTTGCAAACCCCGGTTCGCTGGGTTTTGGCGTTGAAGACGATCTCTAGGGCCATGTTGAGATCGGCCGCCGCGTCAACGTAGATGTGGCAGTTGCCAGCCCCATCAATGACATAGGGAACTGTAGCGTTGTCGAGGATCGACTGGATCAGGGAAGGCCCACCACGGGGAATGAGACAGTCGATGTAGTCGTTTTGTTGCATGAATTCGATCGCTGCTTCACGACGCGTATCGTCAACAACCACCAATGCATCAGCCGGAAGTCCCACTTTTTCCAGCGCTTCACGTAGCACAACCGAGATCGCCAAATTGGAATTGATCGCTGACGAAGAACCCCGCAGGAAAGCCGCGTTCCCAGACTTGAGGCAAAGACCGAACGCGTCGCTGGTGACATTGGGGCGACTCTCGTAGATGATTGCCACAACCCCTAACGGCACATGCACCCGTTCAATACGAAGGCCGTTGGGCCGCACCCACCCATCGCTGATCCGACCGACGGGATCATCGAGAGCCGCGACCTTACGAAGCCCGGTGGCCATAGCTTCGATACGGGACTGATCTAGCCGTAGCCGATCAACCAGAGGGGTAGCCATGCCTGCGGCGGTGGCTCGTGCCACATCAACAGCGTTGGCTTCCAATACTGTTTCGGCGTTTGCAACGAGCAGATCTGCAGCCGCAAGCAACGCCGCGTCTTTTTCTTCAGTGCTAGCGACGGCCACAGCGCGTGATGCGGTTTTGGCGCGCGCCGCGAGTACCGGGATGGGAGTGGTTTGACCTGTCACAGTCTCAGCGTACCCGGCCAGCGCAGTAGTCTGGACAGGAGCCAAAGCAGTCCAATCGGTGAAAGGGACCAACTGGAGTGTCGGCACCGAAACGAAACGGATCTGTAATAGTCGCTCTGGGGATCGGCGTATCGCGGGCGTCGGGGCTCCTGCGCGAATTCGTAGCGAGCCGGGTGTTCGGCCTCGGACTCGCCGCTGACGCTTTCACTGCCGCTTCGCAGATCCCCAACCTGCTGCAGAATTTGCTTGGCGAAGGCGTGCTCTCCGCATCGTTCGTGCCCGTCTACAGCAAACTCCTCGACGACGAGGACCCCAAAGAGTCCAGCCGTGTGGCAGGAGCGGTCGGCGCCCTGCTCTTGGCAATCACCGGTATCTGCGTGGGAATCTTTGTTCTAGCTGCTCGACCGATCACATCAGTGTTGGCATTCGGTCTCAGCGGCGAGAAGTTCGAGATCGTCGTTGACCTGGTCCAGATCATGGCCCTGGGCATGGGCTTTCTGGTCATGTCAGCGTGGTGCCTAGGTGTACTGAACAGCCATCGGCGCTTCTTTTTGCCCTATGCCGCGCCGGTTGTCTGGAACGCCTGCCAGATCGTTGCTCTGTACTTGATGTGGGCCCGGGACTGGGATCTTGTTGACGCCGCGCGGGGCCTGGCCCTCGCGGTCACGATCGGTGGCCTGCTGCAACTGCTGATCCAGTTACCGACAGTGTTGCGTTTGGCCCAAGGAATGAGGTTTCGGCCCACCACACAAGATCCGTCAGTGCTTGAAATTCGGCGACGTTTCGTGCCTGCGGTGCTTGGACGCGGTGTCGTGCAGATCTCGGCCTATCTGGATCTAATGCTCGCCACCCTCCTGGCAACCGGCGCAATCGCCGCGTTGATCAAGGCGCAACTCCTCTACACGCTGCCGGTGAGCCTTTTCGCCATGAGCGTGGCAGCGGCGGAACTCCCCGAATTGTCACGACTTGTGACCGATCCTCAGAGTCTGGCCCAGCGCACCCAGCGAGGCCTTAAACAGATTGCCTTTTGGATGCTGCTCGCCTCGTTTGTGTCGATCGCGGCAGGCGATCTGATTGTCCGGGTCGTGTTCGAGGGCGGCAAGTTCGATAGTACCGATGCCGTTCTGGTGTGGTTTGTGCTGGCTGCTTACGCTGTCGGACTGCCCGCCATCGGCGCTAGTCGTCTACTCCAAAATACCTGCTATGCCATTGGCGACACCCGTGGACCAGCGCGTATTGCTGGCTTGCGAGTGCTCGTTTCGGCCACGGTTGCGCTGGGAATAATGTTCTCGCTGGACCGAGTGATCGTCGGGCCTGACGGTCTGATAACCAACGGGACCTGGATCTCTTCTTCGCCACTGCCAGCGGACCTTCGCGCTATCGAAGGCCCAGTGCGCTTGGGAGCAGTTGGTCTGGCCGCCGCTTCTGCGCTCGGTGCTTGGGTCGAACTCATGGCCTTGTCGGCTCTTTGCCGCCGCCACCTACCCCATCTGGCCAGTCCAACCCGGTCGCTCTACAAGCCCGCGGTGGCCGCTGCGCTCTCCTTTGTGCTAACTGCTGCAGTCAGACTGTTGCTCACAGATCTTCCGTTGCTAGTCGCCGCACCTGTGGTAATCGGAGCCGCTGTGGTCAGCTACGTGGCGATCGGCTCTCGCATAGGCGTGCAAGAAACCCGTCTCCTTTTGGACCCCGTTCGCAAGGTCTTCTCGCGCTCTGTCTGACTACGGGCACCCCGAGACACTACGATTAAGCCATGCTGGACTATCTGAAGAAGCGTTGGAATTACTTCATCGCAAAACGAGACAGTGAGTTTGAGGAGTCCGCCGACCCGAAAGTCCAACTGGAACAGGCCATCACCGAGGCCAAAGACCAACACAATCGGCTACGCGGCCAAGCAGCCAACGTCATCGCCAACCAGAAGCAAACGGAACTTCGACTCAATCGTGCGCTCGAAGAACTTGAGCGCATCAACGGCAACGCCCGCCAGGCCGTGAAGATGGCCGACGACGCCACCCGAGCCGGGGATCCTGAACGCGTTGAGCGCTATACCGACGCCGCTGAACAGTTCGCCAACCGGCTCCTCACTCTTGAGGAAGAGATCGAGAGCTTGAAGAGCCTGTACTTTCAAGCATCCGACGCGGCTGATCAAGCCAAAGCTGCGGTAGAGCAGAACGCTGGCCTGCTGCAAAAGAAACTCAGGCAACGCCAGGCATTGTTGAGCCAACTCGACCAGACCAAGATGCAGGAGACCGTCAACTCGGCGATGCGCACATTGTCAGAAGCGGTCGGCGAGGATGTTCCAACCTTCGACCAAGTACGCGACAAGATTGAGGCTCGCTACGCCAAGGCCAAGGCCACCGCTGAACTCACCGAAGGCAACCTTGAAGCTCAGGTGTATGAAGTTGAGAAAGCGGCTCGCAAGGTTGAAGCACAGTCACGGCTCAACGCGATCCGCGAAAACCTCGGAATCGAAGCGCCCGGCGCACCCGAAGCGATTCCCGAGTCCTCCAGCAACCCTGACAGTCCTTAGGCAGGCACAGTCACAAGGTCATCGGCGTGAATGACCAGATGTAACGCGCCTCCAGGAAGATCGTCACTTCGGCGCCCCGCGACCGCGCGCAGATCATCAGAGCCGTGACGAGTCAAACCTTTGGCAAAGACGACCGCGTTGTCGTCAACTACCTCTACTGGTGAACCAGCAGCAAACGAACCGTCGACTTGGCGGACACCAGCCGACAGAAGCGACTTGCCTCGTTCGAGTGCCTTCCGAGCGCCACCGTCAACTGTGATGGTCCCCTGCGCACCGACAGCGAACGCGATCCACAGCTTTCTCGCTGGGAGGCGGCTCTTGCGGGCGTGAACCATTGTGCCGCTACCGGCCACACCCTCTACCGCGTCACGCAACACGTGATCGCGATGAGCGTCCGCAATCACCGATGAGACACCTGACCAAGCAGCGATTTTCGCCGCGTTGAGTTTCGAAGCCATGCCGCCACTTCCTCGCGCTGAACCAGCGCCACCCACAAGCGCCTCGGTCTGATGGTCGATTTGAACGATTTCCTCGATCAGTGACGCATCAGCATCGGTGCGGGGATCCGCTGTCAGCACACCAGGGGTGTCTGTCAACAGCACCAAACGGACGGCATCAACCAAATTGGCAACCAGAGCGGCGATCCGGTCGTTGTCGCCGAAACGGATCTCATCGTCTGCGATGGCATCGTTTTCGTTCACGACCGGGATAACGCCAAGTTCAAGCAGCCGCTCCAGAGTCTGCCGGGCGTGTAGGTACTGAGAGCGCACGATGAAATCGAGAGGGATCAATAGAACCTGGCCGGCGATTAGACCGTGCGAGGCGAACTCTTCGCGGTACACCGCCATTAGCGCACTCTGTCCGACCGTCGCTACGGCTTGCAGCGTCCTGATGTCTCTAGGTCGCTTACCTCCTCCCAATCCCAGTTCCGGCAGACCTGCAGCAATGGCGCCCGAGGTCACCACCACGACCCCATAGCCGGCTGCGCGCAAATCAGCTACTTCGGCGCACAACTTGGCGATACGAGATCGCTGCACGACTCCTTCATTATCGGTGATAGACGACGTTCCGATCTTCACCACAACGGTTTTGTTGGCACTCATAAATCCTCTTCGTACTCAAAGCTGAAGTCGCCGATGCGTACCTCGTCACCGCTTTGTAATCCTGCTCGCGCCAACGCAGCGTTGACCCCAAGCTGCTGTAGCCGTCCGGTTGCGTAGACCAACGCCTGTTCGTCGGTCAAGTCACTGAGAGCAACCGCGCGTCGAGCAGCACGACCCATCACTTCCCAGGATCCGTCATCATGACGCCGGAGTTGGATCTCAGCCGAGACAGGCCGATGAATCGTGGTTCTAATCGCTTCTGGTTCTGTGGCCCTGCTCTGGGCAACCAGACCAACAAGTGCACCTATTAATTCCGAGATCCCCGCACCAGTAACCGAGGAGACAGCGGGTCCGTCATAGCCGTGTCCGGGGGCCATATCAGCGCGGCTTCCGACCACCAGACGAAGACGATCCAGCAGTTCTGGTTGGTAAGAACCCAACTCGTTGAGCAAGACCTGCAGTTGCTGGTCAGGCGCAACTCCATCCCACGGTGCCAAGTCAAGCAGCACCAGCAACACCTGCGCCCGTTCGACATGGCGCAGAAATTGATGCCCCAGTCCCTTGCCTTCGCTTGCTCCTTCAATCAAGCCGGGGATATCGGCCACGACCATCTCGAAGCCGTCATCTGTGCGGACAACTCCAAGATTCGGTTCAAGAGTGGTGAACGGATAGTCGGCGATCTTGGGTTTGGCCGCTGAGATGCGACTGATCAGCGTCGACTTGCCGACATTTGGAAATCCGATGATCGCAACATCGGCGAGCAGTTTGAGTTCGAGTCGTAGCCAGCGCTGTTCTCCATGCTCCCCCTGCTCAGCGAAAGCAGGTGCTCGCCTTTGGTTCGACAAGAAACGGGCATTTCCCCGGCCACCCTCGCCGGCCTGCGCTGCCAGCCAACGGTCACCGTTGTCGACTAGATCGGCGAGCGGTTCACGGGTTTCGTGGTCTAGCACCACTGTGCCCATCGGCACTGCTACGTCGAGGTCTGAGCCTCGGGCCCCGTGACGCTTGGATCCTCCGCCATGGCTGCCGTTGGGTCCCTTGCGATGGGGGTAATCACGAAAAGCCAACAACGAAGCTACGTTACGGTCCGCGACCAACCAGATCGATCCGCCATCACCGCCGTCGCCACCGTCAGGTCCACCCTTGGCTACATGGGCTTCACGTCTGAAGGCAACGCAGCCAGCGCCACCATCACCGGCCTTTACATGCAGGTTGCATTCGTCGATGAAGGTGGACACTCTGCCAGCCTAGACACTGCCAACCTAGACACTGCCAGCCTAGACACTGCCAGCGTGCGGGATGCGCTCGGCCTCTAAGCGGGAATCACATCGACAAGTTTGCGACCGCGGCGTCGGCCGAACTTGACCATGCCGTCGGAGGTGGCGAAAAGAGTGTCGTCCCCGCCCCTCATGACGTTGTTGCCGGGGTGAAACTTTGTGCCGCGCTGACGGACGATGATCGCTCCAGCCAGAACCTGGCCACCATCGTAAACTTTTACACCGAGGCGCTGGGCGTTGGAATCGCGACCGTTACGGGTCGAGCCGCCACCTTTGGTCTTGGACATTAAACATCAACCCTTCGATATCGCGGTGATTTCGATGAGAGCTAAAGTCTGACGATGCCCCCACCGCTTGTGGTTGTTTGACTTGTTCTTGTAGAGGAACCCGTTGATCTTGGGAGCTTTGTGTTCCTCGATAACCCGAGCGGTCACCGACGCGGTTTTCAGCTGATCGGGCGTAGCGAGAACAGTGTCGCCGTCGACGAGCATCACTGGGGCAAGCTCTACATCGGAACCGGGATCGCCCAATCGTTCCACCGAAAGGGTCTGGCCCTGCTCGACGCGGTACTGCTTACCGCCGGTCTTCACTACTGCGTACATAGGCGGAGGATTCTAACGGGCTGATCAACCGATCAGACCATCAATCAGGACATGTCCATCGCCGTCACAGGTCCCGCAAAGATCAGAAACGGACTCCAGCAGACCCTCGCCGATCCGCTTCCGGGTCATCTCGACCAGACCAAGACCCGAGATATCAAATACCTGCGTGCGGGTCTTGTCGCGAGCCAACGCAGCCCGGAAGACTTTCATCACCTCTGCTCGGTTCTTGGCTATCTCCATGTCAACAAAATCGATCACGATGATCCCGCCGATGTCGCGCAGGCGCAGTTGATTGGCGACCTCCTCGGCGGCTTCCAAGTTGTTGCGGAAGACTGTTTCTTCGAGGCTTGAACTGCCCACATTCTTGCCTGTGTTGACATCGATCACGGTGAGCGCCTCGGTGGCCTCAATGATCAACGAACCACCAGATGGCAGCCAAACTTTGCGGTCAAGAGCCTTTCGCAACTGCTCGTGTACGTGATGGCGCTCAAAGAGCGGCAGCTTCTCGGATTTCGGGTTGTAATATTCGACTCGTTCTGCCAACGCTGGCGTGATGCTGGATACGTAAGCCCTGACCTCGTCGTAGAGTTTGCGGTTGTCAATGATGATTCCGCGGAAGTCCTTGGTGAACTCCTCTCGGATGATTCGCACTGCCGCTTCGGGTTCGCGGTACACGAGCGCTGGTGCAGTTGTTTTCTTGGCGAGTGTTTCAATTTCTTTCCACTGGGTGACGAGTCGAGCCACATCGCGCTGAATCTCTTTAGCTGTGACGTTTTCGGCCGCGGTGCGGACAATCACCCCGTGACGTTTCGGCTTTGCCTTGTCGAGAATGCTGCGAAGCCGCGTTCGTTCGCCTTCTGGAAGACGTTTCGAGATGCCGTACGTGGAGGTATTGGGTACCAGCACCACGAATCGACCTGGAAGCGATACTTCCTGAGTGAGCCGGGCACCCTTGTGAGCTATCGGGTTCTTTGTCACTTGGCACAGGATCGTCTGGCGGGCCTTCAGAAGTTCTTCGATGCGGGGCTGTTCGGTTCGTCTGCCTTCTATGTCCTCGGGGTCGTATTGCACATCTCCGCGGTAGAGCACCGCGTTCTTGGGGGTGCCGATATCGATGAAAGCCGCTTCCATGCCCGGTAGCACGTTCTGCACTCTTCCGAGATAGATGTTCCCGTGAATCTGGCTCACGTCGTCGGCGGGACGGGACACCTGATGTTCAACAAGTTTGCGCCCTTCAAGTGTTGCTATCTGTGTCGCCTTCTCACCGACCGATACGCACATCATGTAGCGGCCGACCGCCTGCCCCTTGCGCGTTCTCCCACGACGCTGTTTGAACGTCTTCTCATCGAGTTCAACCGCGTCGTCGACAATCGATTCGACGGGACGGTGCGATTTGTCAGCGCGGTCAGAACCTTGACGAGTCTGGGGAGTTCCGGTCTTTTGGCGATTGCCGCCCGCAGTCTGTTCAGCAGCGGATCCTTTACCTCGACCTCGTCCTCCGCGCCTGCGGCGTCGGCGTTTTGATCCACCCTCGCTTGGAGCAGGGCCTTGGGGGTCTCGTTGGTTCCCACCCTGGCCTTGTTTGGCACCCTGGCCTTGTTTGGCACCTGCAGTACCGGGATTGCCAGACTCAGCTCCGCCGTTGCCCGGCGGGGCTGGTCGTGTGTCGCCTATACGCGGAACTCGATTCGGCTCCGGCGCAGGACGAGTGTCACCGATTTTTGGCTTTTTCTTGTCTCCGGGGGGAGATTTGGGGGCACGACTTGAGGTGTCGCGGTTGTCGGCCTGTGATTCGGCCATAGTTTCGTTCCTTCGTTGATGGTACTGGGAAGCAAGCGATCATGTCGCCCCCACCAGTGCGGACGCGGCAGCGTCCAGAGGATTTCTGCGCTGCCGTTCGTCGGTTTCGTTCGCTGTCCATTGGTGAAGCCGTAGCACCCGGTGCTCAATCAACGGTGGATCGAGCGCGCCCAAGAGTTCAGAAACTCGTAGCGCACGAGGTTGAGTGGCGAGTTCAGCCAAAAGCCGTACTCGAGAACCCTCTTGCTCTTCAGCTTCGATTAGCCCTTCAACATCGAGACTCAGGACACTGGGGCGCAAGTCGTCTACGACTTTTTTTCCCTTGCGTTCTCTGGTTACGACGAGAGTTTCTGCGGCGAGCGCTCGAGCCACGGCGCCGGCCACGGTATTGGCATCAATGTCGATGACATCGATCTGCCAGGTACAACTAGTGACTGCTTGCTGCAACGACGCAGTCCGTCGATCAATAATCACTGCAGCAGTGACTGCCATTCCTTCTGGAAGTTCGTTTGATAACCGGGCTGGCAGATCGCCCATTCCAAGTCCATTGATTCGTTCGGGATCGAGATCAATATCAAGATACTCGGCTTCAGACTCATGACCTGTGGATAGGGCAAGACCAAACGCAATTTTCGGACGTGGCGAGAATCCCTGGCTGTACGTAACGGGGAGCCCAGCACGCCGAAGAACCCGTTGAAAAATCCGAGCCACATCACGATGCGACGTAAAGCGCACCTTGCCATGTTTGGTGTAGCGAATGCGGATCCTCATGACCTCGCTCCAGCCAATTGACGAGCTTTTGGATCGTTGACTGTCGTCACCGATCCCGGTCGCGCGCCCAGTACCACGGGCACTGCCCCGCCTCTGGTTAGATCGACACCGGTTCCCTGACTCCCTCCGGCTGGAGGCGAGGCCGATGCCACAACATGTTCGATTCCGTAGCCTGTGCAAGCTCCGCAGTCATAACACGGCGTCCAGCGGCAGTCTTCGAGGCCCAACTCATCTAGTGAGTCCCGCCAGTCCTGCCACAGAAAGTCCTTATGCAGACCCGCGGACAGGTGATCCCAAGGAAGTACCTCGTTTTCGGTGCGATGGCGGTGAACGTACCAATCAACGTCGCAACCGTTGGCTGCCATCGCTTCAAGCCACAGGTCATAGTTGAAGTGCTCGGACCACTCCTGGAAGGTGCCGCCTTTGCGCCATACGTACTCAATCACGGGACCTAGCCGACGATCTCCACGACTGGTTATCCCCTCTGCAAGTGTTGCTTCGGGGTCGTGCCATTTGAGCTGCACCCCCTTGCTTCTACGCAGGTCATCGCGCAACAAACCGATCTTGCGCGAAAGCTCAACCACCGTGTTTTGACCGAACCACTGGAATGGCGTGAACGGCTTAGGCACGAATCCGCCTACAGAAACCGTCACCGACGGCGAAGAGTGGTGACGTCGGCCGAGTGCGACACAGTTTCGGGCGAGTTCGGCAATTCCAAGCGTGTCCTCGTCCGTCTCGGTGGGAAGACCTGTAAGGAAATACAGCTTCATGCGCCGCCAGCCCTGGCTGTAAGCGCTCTCTACCGCTCCATAAAGATCTTCTTCTCGAATTAGCTTGTTGACGACCTGACGCATCCGCCAGGAACCGGCCTCGGGGGCAAATGTCAGGCCAGTGCGGCGAGCCCGCTGAATCTCCGCGGCTATGCCGACCGTGAACGCGTCCACCCGTAAACTCGGCAGTGCCACGCTTACCTGATCACAGCCCGCGTCGGTGATCGTGTCGCCGATGACCTGTTGGATACCGCTGAAATCTGCAGTCGAAAGCGAGGTAAGCGCCACTTCGTCGTACCCGGTGCGGGCCAAGCCATCGCTGATCATGGTGCGCACTTGCTCGGCTGGACGCTCGCGAACAGGCCGGGTGATCATCCCCGCCTGGCAGAACCTGCAGCCTCGGGTACACCCCCGAAAGACTTCAACTGACAGGCGGTCATGCACGACCTCGGTCAACGGCACGAGTTGCTGTTTGGGGTATGGCCAATCCGCGAGATCGGCAACCGTGCGTTTCTCTACCGTGGCCGGCACATCCGGGTAGCGGGGTGTCACCTCCGCTGCGAATGCACCGTCGTATGTGACCTGATACATCGAAGGAACATAGACACCGGCGATCTTCGCCAATTCCCTCAACAGTGGCCTGCGAGAACCCTTGGAGCGCTCCGCGCATTTCCATTCGCGCAGAAGTTCCGTTATCTCACCGACGACCTCCTCGCCGTCTCCCAGCGCAACAAAGTCAACGAAATCGGCGATGGGCTCCGGGTTGTAGGTGCAGTGACCACCCACGCCTATCAGCGGATCGGAGTCTGCTCGGGCTGCCGAATGAATCGGGACGCCCGCAAGGTCGATGCAGTTGACGAGGTTCGTGTACGTCAATTCAGCGCTGAGGTTGAAAGCAATGACATCGAAGTCGCCGGCAGGGCGGTGAGTGTCGACCGAAAACAGCGGTATCCGTTCTCGTCGCAACAACACTTCAAGGTCAGTCCAAGGCGAATAGGCACGTTCGGCCGCCGCATCGTCACGCTCGTTGAGAATCTCATAGAGAATCTGCAGACCCTGATTTGGCAACCCGATTTCGTATGTGTCCGGGTAGGTCAACAACCAACTAACGATGCCAGCGCCGTGAATTGGAGTTTGTGCACCTTGCTCACATCCGATGTAGCGGGCTGGCTTTTGTACCTGCGGGAGCAGGTTCTCAAGACGGGGCCACAGCGACACAGACACTCATTGAGGCTACCGGCACGCCGCGCCTAACTGTTGTCAACTACGCTCTGCGAAGTCGAATCGACGTCGATAGACGCCCATAACCAGGCCCAAGGCAACCATTGAGGTGAGCATCGACGACCCTCCGTAGGAGACAAGCGGGAGCGGAATACCGGTCACAGGCATCATGCCCATAGTCATCCCGGCACTCTGGAACACCTGGAACAGGAACATCGCCATTACGCCGATTGTCAGCAACCGATCAAACGAGTCAGTTGCTCGCACCGCGATCCGCCAAATCCGAAACAGCATCAGCGCATATAGCGCCAACAGCATGCCCGCACCGCGAAACCCCAACTCTTCACCAGCTACCGAAAAGATAAAGTCAGTTTGCTGCTCCGGAACCAGATTCGAGCGGGTCTGCGTACCTTGAAACAGCCCCTGACCGGAGAGTCCACCGTTTCCGATTGCTATCTGAGACTGGTCCACGTTGAACGCGGCACGAACCGCTTCCGGACCAAGTTCGACAATAGCTTCCTCATCGAGGACAAAGACCTGAAGCCGGTGTTCTTGGTACTCCGCAAGACGATCGGATTCGAAGATCCCGACCACCACAGAGATGCCGATGACTGCCAGAGCGGCGATATATCGGAGTTCTACTCCGCTCATCGCGATCATTGCCGCGACTATGACGACGTAGACGAGGATGGTTCCCACGTCGGGCTGCCCCCAGATCAACAGCAGCGGCAGAGCAGCGAGGCTCAGAGCAAGCAACAGCCGCTTCGTCCTCACTTCAGCAGCGGAAAGTACCGCGGCGAGAACAACAATGAGTATGACCTTGCCCGGTTCCGAAGGCTGGAAACTGAACCCAGCAGCGGTGTACCAGGCACGAGCTCCCCTCACGCTGTCCCCGAAAACCAACAAGCCGCCGAGTAACACAAGCAGTCCAAGGTAGACCGCGGGCAACCACGCCCGAATAAGGCGAACATTGAGGTGAGCAATCAACACTGCGAGAACCAGGCCCAAAACCGCGAATGCGACCTGCCGTTCAAGGAAGGAATAATCGAGCGGGTCAAACCGTGATGCCGGGCCACGGGTTGCAGAAAAGACAAGCACCGCACCCAGAGCCGTGATCAGGAACACAGAGGTTATAAGCACCGGGTCCAGGACGAACCACCAGCGCTGATCGTCGTCTTCGGTCAAAGGAGGAGGACGCGAGGCGAACGTGCCAGCGGTTGTCACTGCGTTTCTCCGTCCCCTGACGCGGTTACTTGTTCTAGAGCATCTCTAGCATCTCGCGCCGCCAACAAAGCTTCAATCCGAGCGAGCTGCTCAAGGTCCCGTTCGTCAAGCGTGAGTGCGGGCGGCATGTTGTTCCGTGCGATGGGTTCTAGTATCGCGGCTGCGACCGGTGCAGCAGCAACACTGCCAAATCCAGACTCCTCCATCACCACTGCAATGGCGATCTCTGGAGGCCCCGCAACGTCAATTCCAAGTTCAGGGTAGTCGTTGGGGCCCCATGCCACGAACAGACTCGTGTCGGCTTTGTCATCCACCTCCGCTGTGCCAGTCTTTCCGGCTATCGGCCACTGGTCAATAGGAAATGTGCCGCCTTGGAAGGCGCTGGCAGCGGTACCCCTGACACCGCCGAATCGGGGAACTCCCAATAGCCCTCTGGTTATCGGCTCAGTTACCTCTGGACCGAAATCAAGCTCGCGCAGCACTCGCGGTCCGAACTCAATGATCGGCTCGCCATCTGCGCTCGCGACCTTCAACGCAACGTTTGGCTGATGGAGCAAACCACCGTTGGCAAAGGTGGCGTAAGTGTTGGCGAGTTGGATTGGTGTTACCAAGAGGTCACCTTGACCGATCGACAACAAGATGGTGTCACCGGCAAACCATTGATTCCCATCTCGGATGAAGACACGCTGGGAGAACTTTAGATCGAAGTAGTCACGATCCGGCACCACACCGGCACGTTCGTAGGGAAGTTGCACTCCTGTTGAACTGCCGAGTCCCATGATCCTCGCTGTCGTCTGTATCCCCTCGTCCCCTTGCGGACCTCGCTCGCGAGTAAAAAATCCCTCCCCGCCGAGCCGATAGAAGTAGACGTCGCTTGACACGGTTAGCGCGTCAGAAAGGTCGACGTGACGGGATCCCACGAAGGGGCTGTCAAACGCGCAGGTGCCTTCCAACTCTGTTCCAGTTTCGCAATGCGGATATATGTAGCTACCGACGTCACTAATAAACTCGTCGGTTCCACCGTAGAGTTCGTCTACTACACCGTGCTCAATAGCAGCTACCGCAGTAACCAGCTTCCAGGTCGATCCCGGTGCGTAGGAACCCTGGATAGCGCGGTTCAGAATCGGCCAATAGTTGTCATCCGACGTCAACAATTCGAACTCCTCAGTGGAGATTCCGTTGGCGAACTGCGATGGGTCATATGTGGGAAACGATGCCATCAACAGCACATCGCCATTTTGGGGATTGATGGCGACCACAGATCCGGCCGGGGCCGACACATCCGGCGAATCTGCTTCAGCGCGGGTTGTGAACAAACCCAGTGCAAGTTGCTCCTCGGCGCGAGCCTGCAGGTCGATGTCGATCGTCAGCCACACATCGTTGCCGGGTTTGGGAACGACACCGGGATGTTCGCGAATGACCTCGCCAACATTGTTGACCTCCAACCGACGGATACCGGGAACGCCGCGTAGTTCACGCTCAAAAATCTGTTCGATACCCGTTTTTCCTATCTGACTGTTGAGTTGGTAGGTCTTGGCGTCTTCAGCGTCGGGATCAAGGTTGGCATTCGCCTGTTCCTGTTCTGCTCTCGTGACCGGACCCACGTAACCCAAAAGATGGGCCGCGAGACTGCCGTAGGGATAGCTGCGAATCGTGCGCTGCTCCACTCGGACGCCGGGGAACTGGTCGGGGCGTTCTCCTAGATACACCATGAGCTTGGAGTTCACATCGACCGCAATAGGAATTCGATCGAAGGGCCCGTATCGAGGATCAGCTATTTCCGCGGAAATCGTCGAAACCTTGGTCGGCTGCCCTGAGCGGCTGATCGCCACAGCCAGCTTCTTCAAGACCTCGAATGTCTCTTCTTCGTCGAGGGTCTCCAGTTCCTTACGATCGAGCGTTATTACCTGTACAACCTTGTTATCGACAAGAACTCGACCGTTGCGATCAAGGATGCGCCCCCGCGGCGCCTCTTCGTACACTAGTTCAAGTACGTTCGCGAGAGCTTCGCGTTGCAACACCTCGTACTCAATTCCCTGCAGAAACCACAAACGAGCTACGAGAGCGCCAAAGAGAATCAACGCCACGAACGCGAAAATTCGTAGACGTAGTCTCAATTTGTCGTCATCTATCGCCATCTTTTCAGCCTAAAGAAGTCATCGAACGTCACCCAAACCGCTGTATCCGAACGTGGGTCCAAGGGCCCACGTCACCAAAGGCTTGGTCAACGGTGCCAGCAGCGAGTTGATCAAACCCGCGATCATCGCCACGCGCAGCATCTCCATATCTACCAAACCACGTTGTCCCATAACCTCTCCCAGCAGCGCATAGCCAGCCACCGCACCGAATGTCCCGATGCCCGCTATAGCGGCTAGTTGCAACTTCGAATCCCGAAACAGTTCTGCTCCGCCAGTAGCGACGGCAACGGCCACCATGGCGAACACGATCGCCGACAGACCCAGAGGAGTGGGAAGGTAGATATCCCAAAGCAGGCCGATGACAAACGCGGCCGTTGGGCCACGCTGAGGTCCAGCCCAATACCCGAGCATCACCGCGAGCAACACCAGCAATTCTGGAGCCACGCCCGAAATCCTGACGTCGGCGAACACTGTGACTTGCACGACAAGGGCTAGAAGAATCAGTACACCCAGCCTCAAAGCGCTCATTGGATCACCTCACCGCTGGGGTCAATGGAGTTGGGATCATTGAGAAGGTCCGGGTCCAAATCGAGAGGTACGCTGGTACTTGGCACAACCGGCAGTAAGGGCGGTTCGTCTCTCTGTTCGGTGATGAGGACCGACACAAAAGCTAGATCTTCGACATCGTTTGCCAACTGCACAAGTACTTCCAGAGACAGTTCATCTGAAGCTGGGCGCACCTCGATCACCCGCCCAATGGGAACGTCGGCGGTGTAGCGCGAGTCAGCATCGGTGACGACTGCGGAGCCGATCTCGGGGACCAGTTCGGCGTCTCTAATCTGGGGCCAGTTTGGCCCTTGATTGATGATGAACGCCCCGGGTTCACCTGGAACCGCATGGCCCAAGCCTACGTCGTTCGTCGAAACCAGCCGCACGCCAACCAACAGACCGGGATCGCTGAGCAACTGGACCGTCGACGTCACGCCGTCGACTCGCTCCACACGACCAACGAGTCCCGCTCCGGTCACAACCGTCATGCCCTCCGTCAGACCGTGGCGGTGTCCTTTGTTGATCGTCACGACATCACTTGCGAAATTCCCTACCGGTCCTCGCTCAACGCGCGCTGTGACAGTTTCTATATCCGATGCGTAGGGCAACTCAAGCGACTCGAGGAGTTGCCGGTATGCGGAGTTGTCGGCTTCGGCTTGTATCGCCGAACCTCTAAGCGCAGCCAATTGTTGCTGCAGTTCAGCGTTTTCTGCTTCGAGTTCGTCGTACTGGAACAGTGAATTCCAGATGTCACCAACCGGTGAGAAGATCGATGATGCCAAAGAGTTAACGGGATGAAGGACATCTCGGACATATCCCTGAGCCACTCTCGCGCTCTCGAAGCCGCGCAGATCAACGGTCAGCAAAGTGATGGCGACAAGCGTGAGAAGAATCAGGCGGTGCCGAACCCGCCCTGTCCGCTGAGCCAGCGCCATTAAGCCGACTTGCGGTTTACAGCTCGCCAGAGCTGAAGACTACGTCTCTTAAGACCTCGAACTCCTCAAGAACTTGACCCGACCCGATGACAACGGCATAGCGAGGATTTCTAGCGATCCGAACTGGCATCCCGGTTTCGTCGGCCAGCCGTTGATCAATATTGCGCAACAGGACTCCCCCACCCGCGAGGGTGATCCCACACTCCATAATGTCGGCGGCGAGGTCGGGCGGGGTCTGGTCAAGTGTCGACTTGACCGCATCGCAGATGGCAACAATCGGCTCGTCTAGAGCAAGGCGAATATCCTGTGTGCTCACGACGATGCTGCGAGGCAAACCAGTCACGACGTCTCGCCCACGGATCTCCGCACAAAGTTCTCGTTGCAGCGGAGCCGCGGATCCGATCTGAACCTTCACTTCCTCTGCGGTGCGCTCCCCAAGGGCTAGACCATATTCCTTTTTGACATGTTGGGCGATCGCGTCATCAAGTTCGTCACCGCCAACGCGGACCGATTGACTCGCCACAACACCACCGAGCGAGATGACTGCGACTTCGGTGGTCCCACCGCCGATGTCTACGATCATGTTCCCGGTCGGTTCTTGAACTGGAAGACCTGCTCCGATAGCGGCGGCCATCGGCTCTTCGATGATGTACGCAGGCTTGCTTGCGCCAGCGTATTCGGCTGCCTCTTGAACGGCCCGCTGCTCGACACCGGTGATTCCCGATGGAACCGCGATAACCATGCGCGGCCGGGCCCATTTGCGCTTATGCACCTTGCGGATGAAATAGCGGAGCATCTTCTCGCATATCTCGAAGTCTGCGATAACACCGTCCTTGAGCGGCCGGATCGCCTGGATATTGGCAGGGGTTCGTCCAATCATCCGTTTCGCTTCGGAACCTACCGCGAGCGGCCTGTCGTCACTGGTATTGATGGCCACAACAGACGGTTCGTCAAGCACGACGCCTTCGCCTCGAACATATACCAGTGTGTTCGCGGTTCCGAGATCGACGGCCATGTCTCGCCCCATAGCAGCCCGCAGTCCACCACCCAACATGTTCATGAATGAGTCTGCAGCCATCAGCTCGATGCCTCGTTCCGGTTGGCGAAGTTGCCCGAGGAGTGCGCAGCACGCGTGGCGCTGCTCCCCCATGTCCTAGTGTACGCAGAAATGCCGTCTCGATGCCAAGAATGGATCACAACAGGCGGCGTATGGGCCCAAGAGCAGCGCGGGGATCTTGTCATTGTTGATCAGTCTTGTTCAGATTCGGGAAGAAAATCCCAATTTCACGCTCCGCGGACTCAGCAGAGTCGCTCCCGTGAATCAGATTCTCGGTGAACTCGCTACCTAGGTCTCCTCGAACCGTTCCCGGTGAGGCTTGTAGAGGGTCTGTCGCGCCGACCATCTGGCGAACTACTTTCCATGTGTCCGGCACACCCTCGATCACCGCTACTAGGACTGGCCCCCGACTCATGAACTTGACCAGGTCGTCATAGAACGCCTTCCCCTGGTGCTCCTCATAGTGGCGGGCGAGAGTCTCTACGCTGAGAACTCTGAGTTCGGTGGCCGCTAGTTTCAATCCTTTGCGCTCAAACCGCCCGATTATCTCGCCCACAAGACCGCGTTCAACCGCGTCCGGTTTGCAAATGATGAGAGTTCGATCCATGCGCTCGAAGGCTACCGTTTCGATTTCGCGTCAACGCTTCTGGCTCAGTCTCTACAGTTCCGCGGCGAATTCCCGGGCTACTTCAAGCACGGTCACCGAACCCGCTACCACAATCAAATCCTCGTCATCAGCCTGGTCGAGTACATAGTCAATAGCGGTAGCGATGTCTGCAATGGCTTCAGTTCGGGCCCCCAACGAAACTGTGGTGTCACGGAGTTCGGCCGCCTCTACACCGCGAGCCGTTGGCGCGGTGCAGGCAACCACCATGTCGAAAGTAGCCACATCAAGAGCTGTCAGAACTTCCGCTGGATTTCGGCCGTCCTGAATTCCGAAGACCAAGAAACGACGGTTGACCCCGCCAAAGTCCTCGTCGAGTGACCTTGCCAGCGCCTCAGCGCCAGGCGGATTGTGAGCAGCATCGAGCAACATCAGCGGTGAACGATGGACTACCTCAAGTCGACCGGGGGCCTCAACGGTGGCGAACGCTTCGTGGATCACGTCTGAATTGAGCGGCGCGTCGAAGAACTCCTCTACCGCCGCGATCGCGACCGCGGCATTGTGCGCCTGATGCGCGCCATGCAGTCCAAGAAACACTTCAGTATGAGTGGCGCGTGGCGTTTGCAAGCTCAACAGGCGACCCCCTACCGCCACTTCATTGCTCAGCAACGAGAGTTGTTCTTGCCGGGCGTAGCCGGAGCCGCGGGAGATGGGCGCGGGGGGGTCGCCGGAGCCGCGGGAATTGGTCGCGAGGGTGTGGACGACCGCTGGGGACAGTGCGGCGACTATCTCAGCCAACTCTGGGGTCGTCTCGCCAATGACAACACTTGCACCTGGTTTGACAATCCCCGCTTTCTCCTCGGCGATCCGACGCCACCAACCCGGCGCGCCGTCGGTGTGGTCACGCCCAACATTGGTGATCACCGCGATCTGACCATCGACCACATTGGTCGCATCAAATCTCCCGAGCATGCCGACTTCAACCACCGCCACTTCGACTGCCTCGTTTGCGAAGTGCAGAAAAGCAGCTGCTGTGACGGTCTCAAACCAGCTGAGCGGTCCGAGTTCCGCTACCTCCACAAGGCGCGCTATATCACCGATGGCCTGACCGAACGTTGGTTGGTCGAGTTCTACGGCCGCTACCCGGATTCGTTCACACGGAGAAGAAACATGTGGGCTCGTGTAGAGCCCAACCCGCAGCCCCATCGATGCCAGAAGCGATTCAATCATCCGTGCGGTTGAGCCTTTGCCGTTGGTTCCGGTGATGTGGATCGCCGCACACGCGTGCTGAGGGTCACCCAGAATCTCCATGACTTGTTGCATCTTGTCCAGCGACAAGCCCTTGATAGCGCCGGCACGCGGTTGGACTTCGTAGTTGATCAACCGATCAAGATGATCTAGGGCTTCCAGATAGTCCAAGATTCAAGTTTCCAGGGCCCACGTAGCCTTAGCTGGCGCGCAGATCCTCTGCACGATCAAGGAGCACCGGAGGGACTTTCTCAAGGACTGTGTCTCCGTCGATGACCACATGGCCGACATCGTCGCGACCGGGGAGGTCGTACATGATGTCGAGAAGCACCTCTTCGAGGATCGCTCGCAGTCCACGCGCCCCGGAGGACCGCTTGATCGCTTCTTCGGCAATCGCCAACAAAGCAGACGGAGTGAACTCCAATCCGACGTTCTCGAATTCGAAAATCTTCTGGTACTGCTTGATGAGGGCGTTGCGAGGTTCGGTGAGAATCTCAACTAGCGCTTCTACTTCGAGGTGTCCCACAGAACCCAGCACGGGTAGACGCCCGATGAACTCTGGGATCAAACCGAACTTGGCAAGGTCTTCAGGGAGTACCTCGTCGAAGATGGCTCCGAGGTCTTTGTCTTCAGGGCGCCGGATATCAGCACCAAAGCCAACACCGCGCGTGCCTACTCGATTCTCAACAATCTTCTCGATACCTGCGAAAGCGCCTCCGCAGATGAACAGCACATTGGAAGTGTCAATCTGGATGAACTCTTGATGGGGATGCTTGCGTCCGCCTTGAGGTGGTACCGCGGCGGTGGTTCCTTCGAGAATCTTCAGCAACGCCTGCTGGACTCCTTCGCCCGACACATCGCGGGTGATTGATGGGTTCTCGCTCTTGCGGGCCACCTTGTCGATCTCGTCGATGTAGATGATTCCGGTTTCAGCTTTCTTGATGTCGTAGTCGGCTGCTTGAATCAGCTTCAGCAAGATGTTCTCAACATCTTCACCGACGTATCCCGCTTCTGTCAGTGCGGTGGCATCAGCGATCGCGAAGGGCACGTTGAGCATGCGAGCCAAGGTCTGCGCCATCAGTGTCTTGCCGCACCCTGTCGGGCCGATCAACAAGATGTTGGATTTTGACAGTTCGACTTCGGAATCGAGCTGGGATCCCAACTCCACTCGCTTGTAGTGGTTGTAGACCGCGACCGAGAGAATCCGCTTGGCATTGTCCTGCCCTACAACGTAGTCATTGAGGAACTGGTAGATCTCACGCGGTGAGGGCAGCACACCCAAGCTATTTTCGGAACCTTCCGCCAGTTCTTCTTTGATGATCTCGTTACAAAGACCAATGCACTCGTCACAAATATAAACACCAGGGCCTGCAATCAGCTTCATGACCTGCTTCTGCGACTTACCGCAGAAGGAGCATTTCAGAAGCTCTCCACCTTCGCCGAATTTGGCCACTGGTTTCCTTTCCTGCTTGCTGCTGTTAACCGATCACTGCAATCGCACCACTGCTCTCAACAGTATTGCGCGTCTCAATCACCTCATCGATTATGCCGTACTCTTTGGCTTGAAGCGCGGTCATTACGAAGTCTCGGTCTGTGTCGGCCGCGATCTTGTCGACTGTCTGACCGGTGTGATGAGCGAGAACTTGCTCCAGCGAGACCTTCATGCGCTGGACCTCGGCGGCTATCAACTCGATATCGCTGGCTTGCCCGCGCGCCCCTGCGTAGGGCTGATGAATGAGTATCCGAGCATGTGGCAGCGCCAGGCGCTTACCTGGGGCGCCGGCCGCCAGCAAGACCGCAGCAGCCGACGCTGCTTGACCGAAACAGATCGTTGTGATGTCGGGCTTGATGTAGCACATCGTGTCGTAGATGGCGAACAACGAATTGATATCGCCCCCTGGTGAGTTGATGTAGAGGTTGATGTCTTTGTCGGGGTTTTCTGACTCAAGGTGCAGAAGCTGGGCACAGATCAGGTTGGCGATGATGTCGTCGATCGGCGTGCCGATAAAGATGATGTTCTCTTTCAACAGGCGGCTGTACAGATCAAACGCCCGCTCTCCACGGATGGTTTGCTCAACTACCGTCGGAACCAGGTAGTTGCGAGGGTTGATATCGGTCATTGTGGCTCTCCATCGTCTGTTACTGAGTCGTCTTGGTCGCTGGCGCCGTCTTGGGATGACTCCGGTGTTTTCAGATCAACCGCAACACCGGTTTCGTCAACAAGATCAACGTTGTCGAGCAGCCACTCCAGGGCCTTGGACTTGGCGAGATCGGCTCGCAACGATGGGAGTCGTCCCAACTCTTTGAGACGGTCCATGTGCGCAGAGCCATCCGTTCCCATCCGTTCTGCCATTTCGTCGATCGTTTCAGCGAGTTGGTCATCATCGGGGGTGAGTCCCTCAACCTCGGCGATGGCCCGCAGCGCCAGATCAACCTTGACAGCGTTCTCGGCCGTTCCCGCGAGTTCGGCACGGAGTTGGTCTATGTCCTGACCTGTTTGGGCTAGGTACTCGCTTGGATCAACACCTGATTGCTGTAGATTCCCAAAGACTTCTTGGAGACGGCCATTGACCTCGTCGGTGACCATAACGTCCGGAATCTCTTGAATCACCAAAGCGGCGAGTGCCTCGGCGATCTTGGCATCCGCGGCCCGGCGTGCCAGCGATAGTTTCATCGAAGCCAGACGTTCGCCGATATCGGCACGTAATTCGTCAAGCGTCTCAAATTCCGTCGCTTGGGCAACCCAGGTGTCGTCCAGCTCAGGCAAAACCGCTTCTCTCACGTCCAGGACGGTGATTTCAAAGTGAAGGGGTTCTTCTGATTCCGGGTCTGGATGAGCGGCTTGGAAGTTCACCACATCGCCGGCGTCGGCACCTCGAAGGTTCTCGTCGATCTCCGCTACCACGGCGCCCGTTCCCACCTCGTAGTCGTAGTCGTTGGCTGAGAGACCGGGCAGTTCCTCACCGCCATGACTCCCGACAATGTCGATGTTTACCTGATCACCGTCTTGGGCCGGCCGCTCGACTGTTCCGAACTCGGCGTGCTCAGCGCGTAGCCGATCAATCTCTGAGTCGATGTCTTCATCTGAGGGTTCTGGGCTGGGGACCTCAATACGAAGGCCGTTGTAGCCAGCCACTTCAATCACCGGTCGAATCTCGACTGTGGCGTCAAAGACAATCGCCCCTTCTTCTTGTCCAGCCAGGATCTCGATATCAGGCGAGTCGATCACGTCTACGTCGTGTTGGACAACGGCCCGCTGGTAGTAGCTGGGAAGCTCTTCGCGGAGCGCTTCGGAGCGACCGTACTGGTGACCAAGCTGAACCTCGAGGATTCGACGCGGAACCCGGCCGGGGCGAAAGCCTGGTATTCGAACCTGTTTGGAGATGCGCTTGAAGGCGGCATCAACCGCAGAGTCGAACTCTTTTTCGTCAACCTCAACCGTTAACTTGACCTTGTTGTCGTCAAGGAATTCGATACTGCTCGTAGTGCCGTTGTTGTTCACTCGACAAAGCCTAACGGCCTACGAGATCGACGCAGATGGCCAAACCTCTACGAGAGGGAGTTCAATCCCAACACGGTTCAATTTCGGCGCGGGCCGCTAGCCTCAAAGCCGCCGCGGGTGTAGTTCAACGGCCAGAACCTCAGCCTTCCAAGCTGATGATGGGAGTTCGATTCTCCTCACCCGCTCGATTCACACGCTCAGGACGGGTTTCCGCACTCACTCGTTTACACGGTCTCGATTACACGGTGCGTAGAACTCGTGTATTCCTTGTCTCGAATATTTTGTTAACTGCCGGCGGTTGACGGATACAGGTGCGCCATCGTGCCGGGTTCCACCCGACAGATCTCAATGAAGCTGTCCACGTCATCTCGTTTTAGTCGAATCACGCGACCGAACTTGTACGCCGGTATCTGACCCTCATCAATAAACCGGTACAAAGTTCGTGGTGTGATGCCCAGCCGGTCAGCAGCTGCCGGTGTCGACAACCAAATCACATCATCTGCTGGTTGCTCGGGCATTTTACCTCCCTTTCGGAAGAGATTTCTCTTCGTCGTTCCCGCTAATTTACAGGGTTTTTGAGCCGATCACATCGGTTGTGGGGTATCAACATCGAAATTAGTGCTGGAAGTCTCATTTTTCTCCTGTTATGGTCTCCCAGCGAGTTGACCACGAGCGGGAATTTGTTGGTCGGCTAGGCACGGCGAGCGTCACAGAGGCGCACGCCACAAGGCGGAGGAGACCCAACGGCGATGATAGATCCACGGACCGAAGGCCCTGACGCGGCCGGGTCGACGGGGGCCAAACGTTCAATAGTTTCGCGTCGGAGCCTCCCCAACGGGCGAGCCCTCGTCGGCGCGCTGTTGGTGACGGTCGCGGCTGTCGGCGCATTCGTATTCGCCAGCGGAGGCGATAGCGGCCCTGGCACCGAATATCTGGTGCTGCTCCGCGATATCGACGCCGGTGATTCCATCAGCGCCACGGATGTGGCCTTTGAACCTATGACGCTCAGCCCCCAACTGGCCGATATCGCCTTTGAGTCGGCGAGCACGGGCTCTGCCGGCGCTCCCGATGGTGCAACAGCCTTGCGTTTCTTGCACGCCGGAGGATTACTTCTGGCGCCCGACTTGCGCGGCGCGGCCCAGATCGACAACACAGACACAACTAATTTCCATGAACTGACTTTGCCAGTACCCCTTGATCGAACTCCTGAACTTCTGACTAGGGGCGATCGGGTCACAATTCTTGCATACGACTCGCGCAATGAAGACACCTGGGTCGCCTTCGAGGACGCCTTGGTTCTGGCATTCAATGCTTTTGGCGACAGCATCGGTGCAAGCTCTGAAGGTCGCCTCACCCTGGGACTAAGCGATTCTGGGCGAGTCCTGCGTGGCACTCATTTGTCTTTTCTTGAACTCACCGTGGTGTTGACGACTCGAGCCAGTGATGACTACTTCCCCGAACATTACGACGGGCCGCTTCGCGCTGATCGCGTCACCGACGACGGAGAAACCTTCAATGAGTGACGATCGCTGGCTAATTCTTGGGCTTGCCCATCCACGAGTCGAATGGTTTAGCAAACTGTCCCACTGGTCCACCGCTGCGGCCATCCCGGTCGACTTCATCAAGTGTATTTCGAGAGACGAGGTTGTGGCCCGTCTAAACAGCGGAAGGTCATACTCAGCTTTGCTCGTGGGAGGCGACGTTTCTGGACTTGACCGCGACCTGATCGACAGTGTTCGCATCGCTGGCGCAACAGTCATCGTCGTTGGTTCGGTCGTTGAGCGAGATTGGAACGAACTGGGCGTAGCTGCACTGCTACCCGAAGAATTCGAGCGCTCAGATCTGCTGGGCGCACTCACCGACCACGCCCCGCCTATCGCACAGATCTCTGCGGTCGTCCGCGACTCGCCGATCCCGCACGAGTCAACTTGGCGCGGTCAACTCATTGCAGTCACCGGACCAGGCGGAGCCGGATCTTCGGTTGTCGCGATGGCAGCAGCTCAATCGTTTGCGAGCGAGCCAAGCAACAACTCGATGGTTTTGCTGGCAGACCTAGCCCTCAACGGCGAACAAGGAATGCTTCATGATGCTCGGGAAGTGATCCCCGGAATACAGGAATTCGTTGACGCTCATCGAGCAGGAAGGGTGCCCACTGAGCAGCTGCGTTCGCTTGTATTCGAGGCCGTTGGCCGCGGCTACCACCTACTGCTCGGCCTTCGACGCCATCGGGACTGGACTGCGATTCGTCCCCGATCCTTCAAGACCTCGCTCGACGGGATGCTCCACTCATATCGATTGGTTGTCGCTGACATTGACCACGACTTCGAAGGAGAGAGAGACACCGGTTCGCGAGATGTTGAGGATCGCAACCACATGGCCAGAACGGTTGCTACCACCGCTGACCTCGTTGTTGTGGTCGGCGTCGCGACTACCAAAGGAATCCATTCGCTAACTCGCACAATCCGCGAACTCGTTGCCGTAGAAGTTGAATCGGAACGAATAGTCGCTGTTTTGAACCGAACTACTCGCAATCCTCGTCGCCAGGCCGACGCTGCAGATGCCTTGGCGGCGTTGCTGGCACGAGACAGAAGCGTTGGCGACATCGGAAACCCGGTCTTCGTGAGCGAGCGACCCGACATCGAAGATGCCCTGCGTGACGGTGTTCGGCTACCGAATAACGCTGGCAAGGCACTACACCGCCAACTGTCAAATCGACTCGGATCATTCTCGAGTCGCAGCAACTCCAGAGATGCCCTCAACAACACCCTTGAACCTGTGCCGGTAATACCAGGATCACTCGGACACTGGAGCGACCAAACACAATGACCATCACCGAGGAGCTAACACCGCTGGCCGAGATCGAGATGAGAGTCAAAGAGCGCGCAAAAAATGAAGCGCTCGATCTAAACGCAGTTCAGAGCACTCACGCCCTCTCTGTGCTGGTTGCTGAAGAGATCCGACATTGGAACGACGATCATCGCCGTGGCATCCGTCCCTTTTCGCTCAGCTATCCCGAGATTGTTGCCGAACGTGCTCTTCGCAACCTCACCGGTTACGGCCCTTTAGGTCCATTGCTGAACGACGACGACGTCTGGGAGATCATGATAAACGCACCTGACGCCATCTTCGTGAAGCGTCATCGTGGCACAAGCGGATACCACGACGAGGTGTTCCACAACGACGAGCATGTCATCCGTACCCTCACCAAAGTGCTCGACGATGCTTCCAGCGCGCACCGAAAACTCGACCCCAGCGAGGGTCTTCAAGATGCCCAGCTTGATAGCGGAGCTCGCCTCCACATCGTTCACGGTGATGTGGCCCGCGGTGGTCACATCATGGTCAACGTCCGTAAGTTCACCGGTATTGCTTTTCGCAACCTCGACGAACTCGTAGAGCGGGAAATGCTTTCGGCTGCGGTTGCTGAGTTCCTTCGTTGTTGCGTCAACGCGAGGCAAACGATGGTCTTTTCGGGCGCTCCTGGGGCGGGAAAGACCACCATGCTCAACTGTTGTGTAGCCGAACTCAACCCTTCGTTGCGAGTGGTAGTGGCCGAGGAGGTATTCGAGGCCGATATTCCTCTGCCCAACGTTGCCAGCATGCAAACTCGAGCGGCTCGTTCAGATCGCCCCGAGGTCGACCTCCGCAGGCTTGTTGCCGGGTTCTTGCGAATGGCCCCCGATGTGGCGATCGTCGGCGAAGTGCGCGACCGAGAAGCGCTTCCCCTGTTGCTCACACTCTCTTCGGGGGTAAAAGGCTACACCACCATTCATGCCGGGTCTGCGCGCCAGGCGCTTACTCGTCTCCGCTTCATCTGTCAACTCGCCGATACCAGCAACGAACTTCCAATGAGCGCCCTCAACAGTCTCGTGAGCGAAGCAATTGATCTCGTCGTTCACTGTGTTCGAACCGACAACGGACCCCGAATCGGTTCCATAGTCGCGGTAGAGGACCTAGCGGGAACCATCGACGGCACCGCGTTCACCGCCACCGACGTTTTTGTTCGTGACAATCTTGACTGTCCCCTTCGCTGGTCGGGGCTTGTACCGTCCCGCCTGGACCAAGCATTCGCCGCAAACGGACTCGACCTTCGTTCCGTTCTTGACCCGACGGGGGCAGCCCTGTGATTTCGCTGCTCTTGGCAATCACTTCAGGTATCGGTGTGTTTTATATTTTTTCGGCTCTTTCGCTGGGTTGGAACGGACTGGGATTCGGGCCCCGGATCCGCTCTTCGGATCGTTCCCGAGCACGGCTTGGGACTATCGATATAGATGTCTGGCTGCAACAGGCTGGTCTCGACGGGATCGACAAACGAGAGTTCCTCGCAGTGGTGGCAATGTTGTCTGTTGCGGGTTTTTTGCTCTCCTTCGCAGCTTTTGGCGGTCTTTTTCCTGCCTTGGCAATCGGTGCGTTTGCGGCATCGTTGCCGATTGCGTCGTATCGATTGCGCAGAAACAACCGCCGACAACGGGCCCAAGAGGCATGGCCCCGAATGATCGAAGAGATACGTCTCCAAACCGCATCGCTGGGCCGTTCCATACCGCAGGCGCTCTTAGAAGTTGGGCGACGCGGCCCTGAAGAACTGCGGCCTGGATTTGCGGCAGCTCACCGCGAGTGGTTGCTCACCACCGACTTGACTAGCACCATCACCGTTTTGAAGCACCGCTTGGCCGACCCAACTGCTGACATGGCCTGTGAAACTCTCCTAAGTGCCCACGAACTCGGTGGTACCGACCTTGACGGGCGGCTTGAAGCGCTGGCCGAAGACCGCCAGACCGATGTGCAGGACCGCAAGGACGCGTACAGCCGTCAGGCGGGAGCTCGTTTCGCTCGGCTGTTCGTTTTCGCAGTGCCTGTGGGAATGACCCTTGCCGGAATGTCTATCGGCAATGGCCGCGCCGCCTATCGCAGCAGCACAGGCCAGCTCATTGTGATGGTCGCCATCGCCATGGTCGTCGGCTGTTGGATTTGGGCCGGCCGAGTGATGCGCCTGCCGGACCAACAACGGGTCTTCAAGGACTGACGTGCGTGCACTTGCTGTTCTGTCTCTGCTGGCGTTTGTCGGAATGGCCCTTTTGTTGTCTGAGCAACGCTGGGTCAACCGGCCGAAATTGACTGATCGGCTAGCTCCGTACGCGCCGGGTTTCGCAGCGGCCGGCAGAGGAAGCTTGCTCTCGGCCGCTTCCTTTCGCGAGGTCATCGCCCCCCTTTCGCGAGTTGTCGGTGAACGGATCGCCCGCTTTTTTGGGATCAGCGAAGAACTCGGGATCCGACTTCGACGCATCCATTCTCCTCTGGACGTCACTACCTTTCGGGTGCGTCAAGTCGGTTGGGCGAGCGCGACGTTCATGGTTGGAACGCTGAGCGCGGTTGGGTTCGGGCTGCCCACATTGTTCGCAGTCCTGCTGGTGTTGGGAGCACCGATCCTCACCTTTCTGATTCTTGAACAGCAAGTCGTGGGAGCTTCGTTGGCGTGGCAACGACGACTCTTTCTGGAGTTGCCAGTGGTCGCCGAGCAACTCGGCATGCTGACGTCAGCGGGATGGTCTTTGAGCGCGGCCCTCAATCGGGTCGCTGAACGCGGCAGTGGAAACTGCTCGAAAGACCTGAAACGAGTAATTCAGCGAATGCGCCAGGGCCTCACAGAAGCTGAGGCTTTGCAAGAATGGACAGATCTAGCCGGTGTGGATGCCTTAGAGCGCCTTGTATTGATTCTGGCTTTGAATCGTGAAACAGCCGATCTTGGACGTCTGATTTCAGAGGAAGCCCGCGTTATTCGCCGGGAGAGCCAGCGCGAGTTGATCGAAGCCATCGAGAAGCGCACTCAACAGGTGTGGATCCCGGTTACCGCCGCCACTTTGGTCCCCGGTCTCTTGCTCATGGGTATCCCCTTTTTGGACGCCCTCAGCCTTTTCTCCGCAACCTGAACACGCCACTGCCGGCGTCTTGACCACGCCACAGCGAGCCTTCCTACCTGGTCAACAGGCCTGATCACAGGTCCAACGAACTGCACTGCAAATAGCAGCTACCACTCAAGGAACAACAACCATGAACATGTACGCCATCGCCTGGATGCAACTCCAGATGCTCGTCAGCTACGCCAACAAGCGCACCGGTCGCCTAGTCGGCGACCGCGGCGAAGGGGTGATAAGCACCGCCATCGCAGTGTTGATCACCGCCTTCCTGGGTGCCGCCATGTGGGTCGGTTTCAACACCATCTGGACTGGTGCAGAAAAAACGATCACCGACGAAGTCAACAAGATCGGCAAGTAGAGGTTTCGCAGTTGCACCAGCTTCAACCGCACAGCCGACTGACAGATCCACAGCGGGGCGCGGGGTTGGTCGGGACGAGCGCCGGCTTCTTGGTGTTCATGTTGATGATGCTCGCGGCGGTACAGATTCTGTTCAACCTGTATGCCACTTCAATGGTCACCGCAGCCGCACATGACGCCGCACGAGAGGTCGCTGGATTTGACGCGGCCACGGATCGCTGTGGGGCCGTAGCTGCAGCGGAAGCGGCTTTCCTGCATTCGCTCGGCGACTACGGTGCAGCGGGTCATGCGACCCTGCACTGGACCTGCAACAACCCCGATGTGGTGAGAGTCAAAGTCGTTGCCCAACACCCGTCAGTGCTTCCAGCGCGATTCACCGGTTTGACCTCGCTGACCACCCTCGACCGGACAATCGAGATCCGCACGGAGACACGCCGATGAGCGCTGCGGTCCGCCAAGAGCCCGCTTCACGGCGATTTCGCGGCGACGCGGGCCAGGTCGGCGGTATCGAGGTGCTGCCTTTCGGCTTCCTGCTTTTTGTCAGCGTCACGTTGCTGTTCGTCAACGTCTGGGGGGTGATCGATGCCAAGCTAGCAGTGACCTCCGCAGCACGCGAAGCAGCTCGCGCCTACAGCGAATCAGACAGCGAGGGCACCGCGCGCCTTGCGGCAACCGCTCGCGCTACCGAAACGCTCGCCGCGTACGGTCGAGGCGGTAGCCGCGCCTCAATCAACCCACCAGTGTTGTCGTCTTCGTTCGGCCGTTGCGCGCGGGTAACGATCACGGTGAGTTACGAAGTGCCTGCTATAGCCGTTCCGTTTCTCGGAGGTCTCGGAAGCTCTCAACTGGTCACCTCGTCTTTCACCGAGATCGTTGATCCCTACCGCGATCGTCTCGCAGGCGTTGCCCGATGCTGAGCAATCGGCGAACCATCTCTTCGCGTACCTCCAGGCCAAACTTCAGAAGCGACCAGGGGACGGTGTTGTTGATGTTCCCCGCAGCGTTGATGGTCATGGTGATCTTGGGGGCCATGGTCATCGACGTCGGCTACACAACGATACGTGGCCGCGAGCTCCGAGCGGCCGCGGCCTCCGCGGCCAACGACTCCCTAGCGGCCCTCGATATCGCGGTGTTGCGGGCGACCGGCGATGTGGTGATCGACGAGGGCGCGGCGCGCAGGATTGTCGCTCAGGCCATAGCTCTGGGTCCTCTTCCCGACGCGCAAATAGTAGACATCGAGATCGAAGGATTCGAGATTGCCGTGACCCTGCGACTCGAAATCGAGTTGGTGATGGCACCCGCGCTGGGAGATCTCAACCGAGTGACGCTCATCCGAACCGAAAGAGCCGTCGTGCTCACCTGACGGCAACAAACCACCTGAATCAGAAGTAAATCGTGTGCTTGGCTCTCTCGACCACGTCGTCAAGGTCATCGGTCCAAGCACCCAATGACAGGTACTTCCAGCCGCCATCGGCCGCGATTGTCACGATCGTACCTTGGTCAATCTTGTCGGCGGTACGAATCGCTCCTGCCATTGCCGCTCCAGTGGAGATCCCGCAGAAAACACCCAAGTCAGCCAATCGACGAGTCCACACGAGAGATTCACGCGGGCGCACAATGCGCTTGCCGTCGAGCAGTTCCAGACCACCCCATCGTTCAAACACCGGCGGAATATAGCCTTCGTCGAGGTTGCGGAGCCCCTCCACGAGTTCGCCGACGGGTGGCTCCACGGCCAGCACCTCGATATCGGGATTCTGCTCTTTGAGAAAGCGACCAGCCCCCATGAGCGTGCCGCTGGTACCCAGACCGGCAACAAAGTGAGTCACATCGGGAACCGCGGACCAGATCTCAGGTCCGGTCGTCTCGTAGTGGGCACGAGGGTTGGCCTCGTTTTCGTACTGATACAGAAAGACCCATTCTGGGTGCTGTTGGGCTAGGGCTTGAGCACGATGTACAGCACCGTTGCTGCCTTCGGCGCCGGGCGATTCAATGATCTCAGCACCATAAACCTCAAGCATCTGCCTTCGTTCAACCGAAACGTTGTCCGGCAGGACGATCTTGACGCGATAGCCACGAGTACGGGCGATCATCGCCAAAGCAATCCCCGTATTTCCCGAAGATGGTTCGATGATGGTCGCTCCGGCAGCGAGCGTGCCGTCGGCTTCGGCGGCCAACACCATCGATCGAGCTATCCGGTCCTTTATCGATCCTCCAGGATTCTCACCTTCGAGCTTGAGCAGGATCTTTGCTTCGGGGTTGGGACTCAGAGCACTGACATCAACAATCGGCGTGTTGCCGATCATGTCGATCACCGATGGGTAGATCGTCACTCGTCGACTCCGCTCCCAATCAGGACCACCGGCTCCTCGGTGATCGTGTCTCCCAAGATCTTGTAGCAGCGCAACGACGGATCCGAATGCTTGAGCGACACGATTATGAAACGCCATACACCGAACGGATCGAATCGAGCAGCGTCAGCCACATCGGTCGGCGAGGGATAGTTGGTCGTATGGGTGTGGGAGTGCATAACCCCAATGACCGCCAACCCTTTGTCATCGGCAGCGCGTTCAACGCTCATGATTTCGGCACTGTCGAGTTGATAGATCCGACTTGAACTGGCGGTATTCGTCATCGGAAAGAACCACTCAACACTATCACCACCGAACTCGCCCGCAAAAAGACCGCAAGCCTCATTCGGCAACCCCGCGATCGCGTGGCCAAGCATCTGCGCATGAACCGAGGAGGGGATCTCCAACACGCGCGCCAAGGGTAGCGCGACCCGCACTTCTCAGCATTAGCGTTGCCGGAATGGCGAAGTCGAACAAGCCACGCGATCTTCCCGCCGAAGCTACAGCGGTGGCCACCAACCGCGTGGCGCGCCGTGACTACACGATTCTGGACTCCTTGGAAGTCGGAATCCAGCTCCGCGGCAGCGAGGTCAAGGCTCTTCGCGAAAGCAAGGTACAGCTAGCAGAGAGCTACGCCCTCGTTTACCAGGGGGAGCTTTGGCTCGCCGGTCTCCACATCTCGGCCTACTCACATTCCGCCGCTGCTTTCGCGCACGAACCCGACCGGCGCCGCAAGCTCCTCGCCCATCGCAGCGAGATTGACCGCTGGGCTTCAAGGCTTGAGAGCGAGAGTCTCACCCTGGTGCCCTTGGCGCTGTACTTCGTTAAGGGACGAGCGAAGCTCAAGTTGGCGTTGGCCCGAGGCCGAAGCCAGGCGGACCGTCGCCAAGACATCGCCAAACGCGACGCCAACCGTGAAGCTCAACGAGAGATGACCCGTTCCCGCCGCCGCAGCTCAGACACCTGACACCCGAACCAAGCTGATCAACAGGGTGCAACTCCGTCGTCGGCGCTGGAGTCCGGCGGTGGCCGACGAACGCGGACCTGCCCGGCTATGACCTCCACCGCCTAGGTTGCCAAGGGCTGGCTCAGGCCCGGTGTCGAAGAGGCCGGGCGAAGACCTCGGTAAGTAGCGGTACAAAATCTTCGAGGGGCAGTTCGTCGTAGTCAGGGTCGAAGCAATTCTGATCATAAGAAGCGCAAAAGTCGACGCAGCGGTCGTAATGCGGCGAGTCGGCATAGCGTTCGCGTTCATCGCGGTCACCGCCGAGGTGATGATAGTAGTAATACCCTTGGAACAAGCCGTGATGGCGGACAACCCAAGCGGTCTGTTCACTCACGTAAGGCGCGAGGATTGCCGCGGCCACTCTGCTGTGATTCTCTGGCGCGAGTACGTCGCCTAGGTCGTGAAGCAACGCCGCGGCCACAAACTCCTCAGGTTCGCCGTTGCGCAGTGCTCTGGTAGCGGATTGACGGCTGTGGCGGGCTCGGTCGATTTGGTAGCCGAACGTGGGGCCCTCAAGCAGGCGGAACGTGGTCAGCAGATGCGGGACAAGCATCTCCGCGGTGTGGTCCCGGTACAGCTTCTCAAGCTGCACGTAGTCCTCGGCGGTACCGTCAGCCATCTCCGTCCAGTTCACGGTGAATGTCTCGGCCATCTGTTTCTCTCCTCTTTATGGCTCCAGTCGATCCACTTCGTGTGGCAGCTGATCGCAGCTAAGTGCGGGGCGAACCCACAGGAAATGAGACTTGCATTATTCTTGGGCCTCGCACTTGACCGCCTGCCCACTTCATGGAGTCGGGATCGCTTACGTGGAACTCTGGAATCCGTTCGAGCCAGACGCGCAAGGCTACGTTCATCTCCAATCGGGCCAGGTTCGAACCCGCACATCGGTGAATCCCAGATCCGAACGCAACATGGCGGTTTCGTTGACGGTCGATGATGAACTCGTCGGGGTTCTCAAAGTGCTCCGGGTCATGGCAAGCCGCCGGGAAGTTCATCAGCACTTTGTCACCCTGTTGTATTCGCACACCGCCATAGGAAACATCGACATCGGCGATTCGAGCCATGGTGACCGGGGCGTAGAAACGCAAGAATTCCTCCACCGCGGTGGGAAGCAAATCAGGCTCTGCGTTGAGACGGGCGAGATCGTCGGGGTTGGTCCCAAGGTGCCACAGAGCCGACCCGATGGAACTCCAGGTTGTATCGATTCCTGCCACCACCAGCAAGTTCGCGATGCCTATAACCACCTCCGGGGTGACCTCGGCGTTCTCGTCGATGGGTTCCATATGGAGCAACTCGGTCAGCAGATCGTCTTTGGGGTTCTCAACCCGCTGCTCAACCTCCACTACGAGAAACGCAAGAAGAGCGTCACGGGCCGCCATTCGCTTCTCATGATCAAGCAGGCCCTCGCCGAGAAGGTCGTTGACCCAACCCACGAATGTGTCCGCCATCTCGGGGTCGATACCCAACAAATGGGCGATGACCCTAGGCGGGATCTGCTGTGAGTAATCAACAGCAGCATCACACTCGCCATCGGCAATGAAGCCATCAATCAGCGAATGCGCCAACTCCTCGGTGTAATCGGTGTAACGATTCACGGTCTTTGGCGAGAACGCCGGCAGAATCATGCGACGGGTCCAGGTGTGGATCGGGGGGTCAGCGGTGATCGGAGCCGCCGCGATCTGCTGTTCGTAGAGCGTCTGCTCAGGGAAGTCTGGAGGAGGTGGCATCACCAACGGCGCTCGCGAGGACAGCTCAGGAACCAACTTCGCCAGTGCACGGATGTCGTCGAAACGGGTCGGGTTCCAGGAGCCCGCAAGTCGTTCGGTGTGGGCGATCGGGCACTTCTCACGCATCTCCCGCCAGATCGGCACGGGATCCTCGATGTATCTGGGATCGCTGATGTCGTAGTCGGTGGTCCAGTCCTTGACTGGTGTGGGCTCGGACATGAGCAAACGGTAACGCATCGGACTCGTTGTTGGTGACCGTTGCGCTGTTCTTTTTCAACCGCAGATGTCATCGGGGTGGGTTACGCTTGGGAGGCTCCCTCGGGAGGTCCCCTCGGGGAACGCATTTTGACAATCGACAACATGCACAATGGGGCTGATCGGTTTCGACGTTGGGACCAGGATGTGCCGACGTGCGACCGGAGTTGCTCAGACTCCAAAAACGGGGCACCAACAGAGACGCCAATACGGACGATCTCGTTCTCGCCGCCTGATTTATCAGTAGGTAGAGAATCATCGCGACCAGCAATGGCACGCGGGGCCTGACTGCCGCAGCCTGGCACCAGAAGCGGTAGTGGACAGACGGGAAAGACCGCTGACAGACGGGAAAGACCCCTGACCCCGGAGAAAGGTCCGGTGGCAGGCCCTATTGGGGCCTAGCTCACCCGGGAGCGTGGCAGCCATAAGCCACGAGCACGGGAATGGTCGTAGCGCGGCGGGCAACCACCCGACGGACGAGGGTTCGATTCCCTCCAGCTCCACAATGTGATGTGTCAAGACATAGGAACCTTGTGAACCTGCGCGGGGCGGGGTTTTTAGGGTGGGTTTTGGGGTTGGTAGTCACGGGTTGGGTCAAGGGTGAGGTGTCGGAGGAGTTCGCCGGTTTGGGTTGCGACGACTCTGATGTCGAGGTCGGCGACCAGCAGGGTTACGGGGGTGTGTTTGTGGGCTCTGCCGATGCCGATGTGGTGGAGCCGGCTGTTGTGGCGGAGGGTGACGGAGCCTGTTTTGTCGACGCGGTCGTGGCGGACTCTGAAGTGGACATCAGCACCGTTGTGTTCGGGGGTTGCTTTGGGCAACCGGTTGTAGACGGCGGCTGGGGTTGAACGTTTTAGTGCGCGGTGGGGGCGGTTGTGGTTGTAGGTGTCGACGAATTCGTTGAGGAGCGCCTGGAGTTCGTTGAGGTTGTTGGCGGGGGGTTGGGCGGTGAGCCATTTTTTGAGGGTTTGTTGGAAACGTTCGACTTTTCCGCAGGTGGTGGGGTGGTTGGGTGTGGAGTTCTTCTGTTCGGTGCCGAGGTGAGCGAGGCGGGCCTCGAAGGCGTTTCTGCCGCCTTTCCCGCCGGAGAAGCGGGTGGTGTAGACCATGGCGTTGTCGGTGAGCGTGGACGCAGCAACCCCGTGGTCAGCACAGGTTTGGTTGAAGGTGTCGACGACGATCGGGCCGGTTATGCGCCGATGTGCGGTGACGGACAGGGCGTAGCGTGAATGGTCGTCTAGCCAGGTGATGATCTCGGTGTCGGCACCTGTGGCGAGGCGCCAGTGGGTGAAGTCTGATTGCCACATCTCGTTGGGCAGATCGGCGGCGAACCGGACGTAGGACGACTTCGGGCGTTTCTTGGGGTTGGGCTCCACGAGACCCAGATCAACAAGGCGGCGCCGTATCGTGGAGGGCGACACGGTGATCTGGTGGCGCTGTTGGAGGTGCCAGCAGACGGTGTGCGGGCCGGCGTCGAAGCCCTGCGCGGACAGCTCTGCGCGTAGGTTCACCACCAACTCGACCACCTCGTCGGGGATCACCGTCGGCGATGTGCGCGGCCGACGGGACCGGGCCTCGAAAGCGGTGTCGCCCTCCAAGCGGTATCGGGCCACCAGCTTGGTGACCCACGACCTCGAAAGGCCGTATTGGGCGGCCACTTCGGCGTGGGTTCGCCCCTCCACAACAACAGCTTTGACAACCAGACGGACCTTCGACATCGCCCACCCTGGACCAGCACCGCGATGTTCCTATGTCTTGACACATAAGGTTCCTATGTCCTGAACCACAACAC
>JAKZTU010000064.1:0-5677 GCA_047516945.1 Acidimicrobiales bacterium | reverse complement strand
CTTGAGCTGCTCATCAATCTTCGTCCGAGCCTGACCCTCAGGCGTGGAATAGTCGGATGAACCAGTCACAGACACCCCGGTGATCCTAGGTGCCCCAGCATCTTCCGGCCATGTCCCCGGTGCCCGTAACTAACTAGGGGCGGCAGCGCAGCGGGCAAACCCGCAGGCTGGCCGTCACGAATCGCCGTGCCGTGGCACACGCCCGAATCGTGATACCAACGTGGGCAAGAGGCTGTTTCCATCATCTGGTCCACAGTTGCTCGATCGGCAGCATATACAAGCGGTCGCCAAGCTTGAGCGCGTGGCTGCCGGTGTGCAGCAGGACACCCGCTTTGAACGATCCCGGTTCCGTTCGATCCATAAAGTCGCGCAGCCATGCCAAGTTGTCCATCTGAGAGGGCGCAGGCGATGCGGATGCTTTGATCTCGACAGCAACCAAGCGCCCGTCCGTGTGCTCGAGCACGAGGTCGACTTCCCGGCCGGTGCTGTCACGGAAGTGGTGCAAATCGATTGCCTCGTCAGCCACAGATATCTGCTTGACAATCTCGTTGACCGTGAAGGTCTCGACGAGGGGGCCTGTCATCGTGGCGTTCGGGTGGCGCAGGGCGGCGGCGTCCAACCGCAAGAGCGTCGCGGCGAGACCCGAATCGAGCATGTGCAGCTTCGGTCGCTTGATTGCTCGACGAGTTCGGTTGCGTGTCCAAGCAGGCAGTTCATGTACCAGGAAGACGGTGCGCATCCAACCGAGGTAACTCTCAACGGTGCGACGATCGATACCGAGACGCCGAGACCAATCGGCGAGGTTCACCTCGGTAGCCGTGCTTGCAGCAGCAAGACGCATCAAGCGATGCATCGCCGGCATTGCCCGCAACTCCCCCAACACGACGATGTCGCGGTTCAGCACCGTGGTCACGTAACTGTCGAACCAACGGTACCTCAGTCGTCCTTCCATCTCGAAGGGTTCGGGGTAGCCGCCTCGGCACAGCCGACGCAGATAGTCATCACGGTTCGCGTCGGCGGAACTGCCGAGCCGAAATTCGTCGCGGAACCAAGCCGCGACGACGGAATCGCCGCTCGACGCGTCAACGTCGGCGGCACTGGATGCGTCCAGATCACTGTCGCTGTCGACCTGCGTTGTCCGCGCCTCTATCTCCGTTTGCGACAGAGGCCAGAGCTGCACGATTGCAGCTCGACCTGCCAGCGATTCGCTGATGGTCGGAACAGTCAGGAAGTTCGTGGAACCGGTCAACAGAAATCGTCCCGCCTGACCATCGTCGTCCACCGCCATCTTCACGGCCCGTACCAGCGGATCACCACCGAACTGGATCTCGTCGACCACCAGCGGGTGGGGCTGGTTGAGCAAGAAAGTCCGCGGGTCGTCAAGAGCGGCGGCAAGGACTGCCGGATCGTCGAGTGTCGTGTAGGTACCGCCTCGTTCGGCCGCCACGGCCCTTGCCAGCGTGGTCTTGCCGCACTGCCGCGCTCCATGTAGCACCACCACCCGGAACGCGTCCAGAACGGTATGGAGTTGCTGCTCTGCCTGACGTTCGACGTAATCCATGCACGAAGCCTATAGCGAAACACCACTTCGGGAGCATTCTAATGTATATTTTACCAGTGATCTAATGTCAATTCAGTCAGAAGCATGGTGCACATTTCGACACCAACGCAAACTGCATGCCGTCGGTCCGCGACGGGCTGTCGATGCCGAACGACGAGAGGAACCGGTGCCAGTCGGTCCAATGCGGATCTTGAACTCGGGCTGCTGTGCCTGACTCTGAAGGGTCCCGGCGCATAGCCTTCTTCGCCTCGATCACCCCCACCGCCTGGCTGTCCACGAACAGCACATAGTCGGCCGGACCCGATTCGGTCGGGACTTCACGAACGGCAACACCCTGAGCCGCGGCTACCGCCGCGCTCTTGTAATCCTGCACAACCCACCCACACGCCACGAGCTGCTCATCAATCTTCGCCCGAGCCTGAGCCTCGGGCGTCACATAGTCAGATGAACCAGTCGCAGACACCCCGGTGATCCTAGGTGCCCAACCATCTTCCGGCTAGGTCGCCGGTGTCCGTTTCTGCGAGGGGCGGCGACTTCCTGCTCTAGGCGGTCCTTAGAGCCAGACAAAGTCGCTCAAGACCTGAAGCGAACAGGGTGCAGTGCAACTTGGCGGTTAAGGGCTGCGGTAGTCGAGCAGTGACGAGCGCCCTTCGATTGCCACCACGGTGACCCTCAGTACCCGTCCATCTGAATCTTCGAGTCGAAGCTCCTCAGTGCCCGGAACGAAACGCACTGGCTGCTGTCTACCATCGTTGATCACGACATTGTCCGCGTACAAATAGGTACGGTCGTGGGTGTCGCGAATGGGATTCAACCGGCCCGTCAGACCCGGTAAGTTTCCAGTCGATTCCGCGAACACTACCGAGCCACCGTCCGGCGCTTCCGTCAACTCCGCGGCCAGCGACCGTTGCGCGGGCACCCAGCCGCGCTCGACATGGGCGGCGTAGCCCTCACACGCCACGAACACGGTCAACGGAAGCTCAGCCGAATACAGCTCCAGCAGCGCTTTGCCGTGCGCATCGGTCGCGGCGCGCTTCCAAGTCTTGTTCGGGAACAGCGCGAGCACCGTCGCTCCCTCCAGCGGCGTCCCGGCACACCGCACAGTGACAATGGGGGTCGCGGGTTCTGCTGGAAGAGGTGCCGCTGGAATCGTCAAGCACAGCTCGTCGCCCTCAAGCAGGCGGTAGGACGGTAACTCGCCGGTGAGCGCCTCGGTCTCGCGTCGGATGATGGCCACACCGTCACCTCTACGCTCCATGAAATAGCGCCGGGCCGCGGTATCAATGTCGCTCGCGTCGAGCCGTCCGAAGACCGATGTCAACAGTTCGTTGCGGGTCGCTTGCCGCTCACCCATGCTGTCGACACTCAGACTGTTCGGCAGTGATCCGGGCGAGCACAGTTCAAGACGGTCCGAGAAGATCGACAAGCGGATCCTGCTGGCGCGCAGTGAATAGTCACGGTGGACCACCGCATTCACGACCGCTTCGAAGACCGCTTGAAGGCTGTACTCGGGCAAGTCTTCCCTCGCCGGTGCTTTACGGGCGCTGACCCGCATGTTTCGCTGCACAAAGAGCATCGCATCACGGATCTGGCGGTCGAGCGGACCGTCGATGGTTTGGGCATCAAGCTGGCCCGATGAGCGGTCAGTGCCACGGTAACGCACCGCCGAGATCACCGCCGCCGAGATCAGTTGCACCGGCTGGCGGGTGCACATCAATGCCCCCGCTACCGAGACGCGCACCTCGCCGGTCTCGTCTCGCGCGAGCAGACCCAGCTTGGCAAGGCCTACCTGCGGATCTGCCAAACCGTCGTCGCTGAGCAGCGGCCGCCAAAGATCCTCGTCAAGCGTTGAGAAGCCGGTTGCGGTTACCGGCTGGTGGTCGAAACCCACAAACCGGGCCTGACCACGGCGTTGCGCGAGTCGCAGGCGCTCATCAGGCGACAACAGCACCTTCGCAGCGCCGACACGCTGAAAGACACCGCCCAGACTGTCATGCTGGGTGTCACCGTGAGGCACCGCAACCAGCAGGAAGGCACGGCCCAGTAGCTCTCTGCGGTAAGTCTGCACACGCACCGGCGGCTTCACGCTATCAACACTGATTTCACGAACCGCTTGTTCGATCATGTCGAGTTGCTCCCGTGACATGCCAGTCACGACACCTTCATCGGTGACTCCCAGCAGCAGCACACCGCCTTCAGAGTTTGCAAACGCCCCGATCTCGTCTGCCCAGGTGTCACGCTCACGACTGGCGACTCGGCTGGCGCTGAACGTGACTTCCTTAAACTCCCAACTGCTGTCCGCGCCAAGCCGGATGTGGCGCTCGACCACATCGTCGGGAAACGGCAGGTCTCCCGCGTGGGGGTCTGTGGTCGCGTCGTCGCTCATCGTGCACCTGCCCCGATGCGTTCCAGCATACTCGACACCGTCGACGAAGTCGTCAAGGTGCGGGATGCTGTTGGGTCTATACCGCGACATTCAGTTTCGTCTACGCGTCGTCCTGTGGCGGCAGCATCAACACCCGATCGTCTTCGGTTCTGGCTACGACCAGCCCGGGCATGCTCTGGTGCCTCCATCGGCGAATGTCGGGCGTGTTGCCCTTGTACTTGTTGCAACGCGGGTGCGCCGCTTGGAGGTTCTCCATTCCGTGTAGCACGCTCGTGTAGTTCGTGCCTTGGCGCGCTTCGCCTTCGGCGCTCAGTTCGAACACCGCGAACCGTTTCGGCACCACATGTTCGACTTGCGCCCCCTTCAGCTTCATCGTGCCCCCACACAACCCGCACCGCTCCCCGTCGCGGATGTGCAGATAATTGAGCACCTTGCGGCGATGCGCAGGCTTCCAACGGTCCTTCGCGTCCGGCTCGTCCAGTTCGAGATTCCAGCGCCAGATGCCGTCCATCGCAGCTATGGCTTTCTTGAGAAGCCCCTCCGGTGGATCAGGCGGCAGGCTGCTGAACGGGCACTCCAGATCGGTCCCGTCAGCGACCGGAGCCTCCTCTTGATCGGGATCCTCGATCGGCGCGATCGTTCTGCACTTCGGAAACATCGAACAGCCCCAGAACTCGCTCCCCGCGTTCTCGCCCCGCTTCGCTACCCGGCGCACCATCGCGGCACCACACTTCGGGCACTGAAACTCCGTCGCGTCCGCGGCGGCAGGGGGATCGATGCGTCTCGGTGTCATACATAGTCTCCTAACGAACCTGGACTTTAATTCGGGCCGGCGCTCGCCGACCAACTCAGGCCGGGAGACAGGCTCTCATTCTGAACCGCACCGCGCGCATCGAGACAAAATCGTCGTGCCAGCGGGCCAACGTCTCAGGTCGATGGAAGGTGTAGACCCTTCGACTGGCTGGCACAGGGTCCAACCCGCTCGTGCACGAGGCGATCTCGTTTGATCGGGACTATTCGATCTACCGGTTAGGCCGCAACCGCCGCCAAGCCTTCACCGTCCACACCTAGCCCGTACCAGAGCACGCAGCCAGTGCGGCAACGCTACGACCCTACGGATCCTCACGCTCGAAACTATCGCTGGTCCGCCAGACGACGGAGGCAGCGAGTCCACGCATGAGGAAGACCGTCTCGCAGCCAGAACAGATCGAAGCTGACCTTGTCGCTGGCGACCAGCACACCCCCGTAACCCTGCTCGTCGCCGACCTCGACATCAGAGTCATCGCAACCCAAACCGGCGAACTCCTCCGACACCTAACCCTCAACCCAACCGCGACTACCAACCCCAAAACCATCCCTGAAAAACCTCACGCAGGTTCACACCTTGCCCAAGACTTGCAGATCACTCCCTCACACCCTAGGTTATTCAACCCTGCGGAGATTGCGAGAATCGAACGCTCGGGAGAAGGACTGGAGAAGGACATTGAGGGTGCGGAGGCGACTGAAGAAGCATCCCGGCGAGCTTCGCGAGCGGGAGGTGCGGGGGTTCTCGTCTCCTTGTCTGCTCACGGCCACTTCCTGTGCGTCCGGGCACGTCGGTCGCTCGTGGTGGAGCGGCACCCTACTAGGGGTGCTGCTCATGGCGGTCGCAGCGTCGGCCTGCGGGGGCGGCTCCGGACCTGATCACTTGGAGGAGCTTGTTGGTGAGTTTTTCGGCGAGGACACGGACG
>JAKZTU010000063.1:0-3549 GCA_047516945.1 Acidimicrobiales bacterium | reverse complement strand
GGCTTGTGGGCACTTCGCTCAGTCTGTTCACGATCCCGATGATTGTTTTGGCACCGACCGGAGGCCGCTTGACACAGAAGATCGGTCATTCGGCAATCGTCGGCAAGTCGATCACCCTCGCTGCGGCCTGCACGGCGCTTTACGGATGGATCGACCTGTTGTGGCCGGTGCTGCTGATCTCCCTGGTTCACGCGGTGGCCGATTCCTTCACGCTGCCAGCAAACCAGGTTGCTATCGCCACGGCTAGTCCTCCAGAACAGGTAGCCGCTGGTCAAGGCTTGTTTTCGGGGATCGGAACCCTGGTTTCTGGGATGGTCGCCCTTGTAGCCGGATTTCTCTACGAAAATAACGGACCAAAGGTTCTGTATACGACCGCGGCGGTGGCGATGGTGGTGCTGTTAGCTGTATCGCTCATCTTGGACCGCGCCGAGTTGCGGTCGAGGCAAACATCTGCTGCCTGAATGACCGCCGTCGGTTTGCTTCATGTGCGATGATGCTGCGGGGGCAGACAACCCAACTACCTTCGGGAGACCTCAAAATGCAGAGCCACGAAATTGACTACCAGATCCACGGAGACGACCTTCAGTTTGTGGAGATCGAACTGGACCCCGGCGAGGTGGTGATCGCTGAAGCGGGGGCCATGATGTACATCGACCAGGGGATCACTTTCGAGTCCAAGATGGGCGACGGCTCTGACCCAGATGAAGGCAAATGGTCGAAACTCAAGTCGGCTGCCAAGAGATCGGTCACTGGAGAATCCATTTTTCTCACGCATTTCACCAACAGCGCTCCGTCTGGTCGCCAGAAGGTGGCGATGGCGGCGCCGTATCCAGGCAAGGTCCTGCCGGTTGATCTCAGAGCGGTGGGCGGTCAGATCCTGGCCCAGAAGGACGCATTCTTGTGCGCGGCGTCTGGAACCAAACTCAACATCGCGTTCAACAAGAAACTGGGCACTGGCTTGTTTGGCGGAGAGGGTTTCATTCTCCAAGACATCTCCGGCGATGGTATGGCGTTTCTGCACGCGGGCGGGACCATCGTACGCAAGCGCCTA
This sequence comes from Acidimicrobiales bacterium, assembly GCA_047516945.1. Classification (GTDB taxonomy): domain Bacteria; phylum Actinomycetota; class Acidimicrobiia; order Acidimicrobiales; family Aldehydirespiratoraceae; genus VXYK01. The sequence continues at coordinate 2,498 of JAKZTU010000063.1, read as the reverse complement.
CAGGGCGAGACCTTGCGGGTTGACACCGGCTGTCTCGTTGCCTTCCAGCCTCAGATTCAGTATTCGATTGAACGGGCAGGCAATCTCAAGTCAATGGTGTTCGGTGGTGAAGGCATGTTTTTGGCGACCCTCACTGGCGTAGGCGATGTCTGGCTTCAGTCTTTGCCGTTCAACCGGCTTGCCGATCGAGTGCTGGCCAACCTCCAACCGGGCCGCTCCGATGACGAAGGATCGGTGGTCGGCGGGCTGTCCAACATTTTCGAGCGAAACTGAGCGTCAACCACCCCGAGAACTGAGCTGTATCCGGCCTGTGCCTTCGTGCACGGTGCCGATGGCTGCAGCGGTATGACCAGATGACAACAGCGAGTCGAGCACGTTCTGGGACTCCGCGCGGTCGACTCCGAAGACCAAACCACCTGAGGTTTGCGCGTCAGCGAGGAGAGTCACGTCCAGTTCGCTGACACCTTCGCCGCGGTCAACCCGGTCGTTGATCCAACCTAGATTACGGCCCGTACCCGAGGGCACGACACCCGACGATGCCAGTTCTCTAGCGCCGTCAATGATCGGTACATCGTCGACGATGATCTCAAGGTCGACGCCGGACTCTTGCGCGGCACGCCCGCCGTGACCGAGTAGCCCGAATCCCGTGACATCGGTAGCACCGGTAGCCCCAGAAGCAACTGCAATCTCCGCTGCTATGGCGTTGGTGGCAGTCATCGACGCGATCGCTTCCGCGACACAGTCGGCGCTGGCGCGCCCCCATTTGAGGCCGGTGGTGATAACGCCGATCCCCAAGGGTTTAGTGAGGATCAGCGTCTGGCCGGCAAGAAACCCTGAGTTGGTCAGCATCTTGTCCGGGTGTACCTCACCGATCACCGCCATTCCGTATTTGGGTTCGGGGTCGTCAACGGTGTGCCCGCCGGCAACCACGAACCCGCATTGCCTAGCGATGTCGTGTCCTCCAGCGAGCACCTCTTGAAGCTGTTCGCGGGGCAGCTCATCGGTGTTCCAACACACAAGGTTCAGCGCCAACAACGGGCGACCACCCATTGCATAGACATCAGAGACCGAGTTGGAGGCGGCCACCTGTCCCCAGTTGAACGGGTCATCCACGACAGGGGTGATGAAATCCGCGGTGACAACGAGGGCGCGGTCGTCGGTCAAGCGCCAGACGGCGGCGTCGTCGCCGCTCAGCGCCCCGACCAACAGATCGGGACTCTCGGTATCAGATAGCTGGCGCACGACCTGCGCCAGTTCGCCGGGAGCGAGCTTGCATCCTCAACCGGCGCCATGACTGAACTCAGTGAGTCTCCGAGTCATCTGCGGTCTCCTTTCTGGACGAAACATTCGTGTGCGTACCATACGCCGTTCAACGTTAGGTTTCTCTCACTACATCCTCAGAGCCTCTGTGCGGACTTTCGGAGTCTCCTGTGCCAGCACAGTTTAGGCGTTGCAGGGGGTGGGCTTGCGAGGTGGTGGATGACGTCTGCTGTGCTGTGATGGTTCATGTCATGTAGTGTCACGCCCTTTGATTAGGTTGTGGTCATGTTCGATTTGATGATCCAGCAGGCCAAGGCGGTGGCGACTTCTGGGCTTTCGCGGGTGGAGTTGGAGGGTGTGGTTGCGGGCGTTGGGCGGGTGATCGCAGCGTTGAGTGCGTTGCAGACTCGTTGCGCAACCGAGATCGAGGCTCTCGATGACGGCGGGGTGAACTCCAAAACGGTTCTGCGTGAAGCTGGACGTATGTCGACACGTGCCGCCAACACTGTCGCTAAGACAGCGGCCGGGTTGGCTGAGATGCCAAAGTTGGCTGAATCGTTGGCTGGTGGCGCTATCACTGTGGAACACGCCGCGGTTGCAGTTGGGGCTGCCGCGAAGACTTCGGCTGAACAAGTAGAGGACGAATTGTCAAAGCTCGCTGAGACTTCGTCGGTAGATGTGTTTGCTGAACAGTCACGGCGTTGGGTGAACCGCAACCAACCCGATGACGGATCTGAGCTGTATCAACGTCAACGTCGTAGCCGGTTGTTTAAGAACTGGGTGAACGAAGACGGTATGGGTGTGCTGTTAGCAGAACTCGACCCGACTAGCTATCAACAAGTACGCAAAGCAATCAACGCCGAATATGACCGTCTGTGGCGTGACGACGGCGGCCGCGACGGCACCCCAGATGATGTACGAACACCACAACAACGCAAAGGAGACGCTTTCGTTGCGTTGATCACCGATGCGGGGCGTCGTGGACCGGGCAGCACGCGGATGCAACTCATCGCGGTAGCTGACGTTGAACGGCTACGGGCAGACAACCCGACAGGTGTCGCTGAAATCATCGGTGGTGAAGCGTTACCCCAAACAGTGCTCGAATGCCTGATGTGTGTAGCCACAGTGACCGGAGTTGTTTTCGACGGTAAAGGCCAACCCATCTGGGTAGGACGCGACCGCAGGTTCCCCACCGAAGCCCAAATCAAAGCCATCATCGCCCGCGACCGGCACTGCAC
>JAKZTU010000062.1:0-3172 GCA_047516945.1 Acidimicrobiales bacterium | reverse complement strand
GTGATGACGTTCGTCTGAGTTGTCTCGGCCAGGAGTTGACCAACTGGGAACTCAACAAGGTTCGGCAGGTTGGGGGAGTAGCGCACCACTCCAGTGCGGGCGGCCAAACCGGCTATGCCGAGCCCCACGCTTTGTACGGGCATAGGGCTGTGTTCAGAAAGCCCTGCCACGATTTCCGTTAGTCGGGCGACCAGTTCGTCACCGCTGCCGTGGCTGGACTTCTTGGTCCTGGCTACGATGCGGCCGTCGTCAGGATCAACGAGCAACCCCAGTGCCTTGGACCCTCCAACGTCAATCCCTACGATCACCCCCCGAATCTACTGTCGGCCTTTTCGAAAGGCGTGCAGATTGGCGAGCGCCTTCGGTTCGAAATACGGTGCTCGGATGCAGACCGGACCCCGAAATCCATTCCTTGCCGACTCGTCGAACGCCATGGCACACGGCCGTTGCGACCAGCAGGACAACGTGGCGTGGCGTGGACCTGAAGGACCGAGCGAGGTTCTCGGCGAAGACGACATCCAGTATTCGTGGCTCGGACCTTGCCACTTCGGTTGCACGATTTCGGGTCCATACCCCGACGGCCGTCGGGTGGTGTGGAGCAACGGCAGCCAGAATATTGCGAAGCTCGACTATGAAACCTTGGAAGTGTTGGCTGACCACGAAATTGTGGGGGGTGAAGGCCGCACCCCGATAGCCGAGTTGGAAGCCAACCTCGCCGGTCTCGACAATTTGGAGGGGCAGGACGCGATCAACCACGCGCTCGGGTTGTCAATGCGTTTCATGACAGGTCTTGACGGTGTCTATGCACTCCTTGATTGCAACAACACGCTCTTTCTGGGTCGCAAAGATCATGCGGTGGCCTACGTCGAGGCCGATTCGAGCGATCCCGCATCAAAGATCAGCGAACGTGACCGCTGGTACAAACCCGACCATATCGAAGGCTATTTCGTGGGGATGAACATTACCTTCGACGGTCGGCTGGTGATGTCGACCGATCATGGTTGGGTCGTCGTGCTTGCCCGTGACTTCAGCGAGTATCACGCAATCCAGGTTGCGGGCGGTGCCGAACAGGCAGCGAAGTATTGTGCCATGAGAGCCGCCGAGCGGGGTCATACCGGGTATGGCTGGATGCGTACCAGCATCTGCGTCGACGACGACAACGGTATCTACGTCAGCTCCAACGATCACCACCACAAGCTTCGCTGGACCGGCGAACGGTTATCGGACGATGAGGCTGACGGCTGCTGGTCGGTGCCCTATCGCAACGGTGGTGGCTGCGGGTCTGGCACTACCCCGTCGCTGATGGGGTTCGGCCCCGACGAAGACAAGTTCGTGGTGATCGGCGACGGGGACGAGGTGGTCAACATCACACTGTTGTGGCGTGAGGACATACCCGATGATTGGGAACAACTCGCCGGTGCCCCCCACCGCCGGATCGCAGGTATCGGCCCAGCAAACATGGGCAATCCCGACCTCCCAGAAATCAAAACCGAGCAGTCGATCACGGTGTCGGGTTACGGGGCCATGACCGTCAACAACGAACCCGCCACGGTCCCGGACAATTTCCCCGCTCGGGGTGCTCGAATGCTCTGCTTCATGCTCGGCCACAAACCCGAATACACACCCCACGGAATGCACAAGTATCAGTGGAATCCGGAGGCCAGAGAACTCAAAGAGGCGTGGGTCAACCACGATATTTCCTCACCCAATTCGGTTCCGTTCGTGGCGCAGGAGAGCGGGTTGGTTTATACCTGCGGGGCGCGCAACGGCTCCTGGACTATCGAAGCTGCCGATTGGGAAACCGGAGAGAGCCGCTTCCATTTCGTTGTGGGTGGCTCAATGTTCAACACCACCGGTGCTGGGGTCACCATCGACGAGGACGGCCGCCTGCTCTTCGGCTCAATGTACGGCAAGACCCGAATCCTGCGCGACCCCGGTCCTTCAGCGGGAGTCACCTAGCTCGGCGGCGAACGCGGCGACTGCGACAGAAACGTCGTCGTCGCTGATATCGAGGTGGGTCACGAGTCTCGCGCCGACCAGTTGGGCATAGGGGCTCGGTCCCTTGAGGCCTCTGGTTCTGGGCACGTCACAGAGCACGCCACGGTCGAGCAAACGCTGCTGGAGATCGCTGCTGTCACCATCAATGGAGATGAACATCATGTTGGTGTTGAGTGCGTTCACCTCGATCCCATCGATGTCGGCCAAACCGGCTGCCAACAGCGCTGCCCGAGCGTGATCGTCGGCAAGGCGGTCTACGTGGTGTTCCAAGGCGTAGATGCCCGCAGCGGCCAGCACTCCGGCCTGGCGCAGGCCGCCACCGAGCATCTTGCGCCACTTCCGGGCCTCATCAATGAGCGCGCGGGGGCCGCTGAGAACCGATCCAGCGGGAGCGCCGAGTCCCTTCGACAAACACATTGAGACGGTGTCGAACCCGGCGGCTAGTTCGGCACCCGAAACACCCAACTCAACGCAGGCATTCCACATGCGTGCACCATCGAGGTGCACGCTGAGTGCCGCGTCTCTTGCCACCTTGATTGCCTCGTCCATACGTTCTGGTGACTGGACCATCCCGTTCTTGGTGTTCTCGAGACACAGCAGTCGAGTGCGGGCGAAGTGGGTGTCGTCGGGTTTGATGGCGGCGGCGATCGCCTCGGGGCCGGGAAGGCCGTCAGCCTCCGTCGCTACGGGCTGAGGAGCAATCCCACCGAGTACAGCACCACCCCCAGCCTCCAAGCGAAACGTATGAGAAGTATCGCCGGCGATGTATTCGTCGCCTCGGCCGCAATGGGCCAACAGGGCGCACAGGTTGGACTGGGTTCCGCTGGTGACGAACAGAGATGCCTCCTTACCGAGCCGTTCAGCCACCATGGCCTCGAGCCTGTTCACAGTGGGGTCGTCGCCAAAGACATCATCGCCTACCTCTGCATCTGCGATCGCCCGCCGCATCGCAGATGTGGGCTGCGTAACAGTGTCAGAACGGAGATCAATCACCACGTCATCCTGCCCGATCAACCTTGCAGTTCGGGTTCGAGGTCGGCGCTGACGCTGATCTCGCTGCTGCTTGTGACTGTGCTGGGGGCGACCGAAAGGATCACGCCGGCGGCTTTCACGTCGTCGATCACCTGATCGAGCATTGCCAACTGTGCGGCGCCCGCCGCGAACGACGCCGACA
>JAKZTU010000061.1:0-5695 GCA_047516945.1 Acidimicrobiales bacterium | reverse complement strand
GATGCGATGTTCGCGGCCCATGTCGTGGGCGCGGGGCAATATGTGGCCCGTTGGGGGGCGTCGCAATACCAGTTTTGTGCCTGATTGATCTGTAACCGCGAAAGTAAGGTTGGAAGCGCCGCCTGTGATCAGTTGAAAATCTAGGGGGGTGGCGAGGGCGGGTCGCTCAGCCAGAATCCATTGTGTTACCGCGTCTGCGTTGATTCCGGTCGGTGCGGGATTCATTGGGCGTTGGGCGCGAGCGCTTCGAGCAGGTTCCAGTCGGGGTTGCCGCGGTTGTTGTCGGTAGGCACAGCCTGGATACAGACATGGGAGGCCCCGGCATCGTAGTGGGCTTTGATGCGTGCGGCGATGTCATCTTCGGTGCCCCAGGCCACGACCGCGTCCACGAAGCGTGGCGCGCGGGAGTCGATCTCATCGTCGGTGAAACCGAGGCGAAGCCAGCTGTTGCGATAGTTGGGCAGGGTGGCGTACAGCTGTAGTTGCTCATTGGCTTTTGCGTGAGCTAGTTCTCGGTCCGTGGTCAGGATGCATTTCTGTTCCACGCACAAAAGAGCATCGGGTCCCATAATCTGGCGGGCTTGGGCAGTGTGGTCGGGTGTGGTCCAGTAGGGGTGAGCTCCAGCGGCTTTCTCAGCCGACAATGCCAGCATTTTGGGACCGAGAGCTGCGAGCACAACGGTCGGCGGTTCTACCTTTGGAGTGGGCATGATCAACGCTGCTTGCATGGCTTCAAGGTAGGTGCTCATCGTGGCGAGCGGTTTGTCGTAGGGGAGGTTGCGAAGCCCTTCGACCATCGGAGCGTGTGACACTCCGATACCCAGCACGAAGCGGCCCCCCGACAACTCAGCGAGGTCAAGTCCCGCCTGTTGCATTGCCGCAGGATGGCGCATATGGATACTGGCGATGCCCGTGGCGACGATAAGTTGCTGCGTGCCGAAGAGCAGGGTGGCGGCGTTTACGAACGCGTTCTTGCCCATGGCTTCGCCGATCCACTGAGCAGAGTACCCGAGCGACTCGATACGGGCGGCAGTTTCTTGAGCTTGTTGGGCTCCGTGGGCATCGGTGAACTGCCATACACCAGGTGCGGCTAGTTGTTCTGAGATTGTCATGTCATTACGTTCGCAGGCCAACGCCTCAACCGCCAACCCTGCGACAACTCCATAGAGGTTTGTTGACGTTTTGAATGCTGATCGCGCAGGTGCGGGGTCAAGTGTTGGAGGGTTCGGGTCCCGGTGTGGGTTGTGTCGGGTAGGTTGACTCTGGTTTGGCGAGGATCGAGGTGAGCGCCGTGGATCAAGACCCCAATCGAGTCCTCATCGAGACGGCGGCAGAGCATCTGCGCACCGCTTCGGAGTCCGGCGTTCCGTGCTCACCGGTGCGCGAGATTCTCGGCACCGACAGCGATGTGGAGCTTGCCTACGCGGTTGCGCAACACAACATCAGCCTTGATGTCGCTGCTGGACGACGGGTCAGCGGTCGCAAGATCGGGCTGACCGGAGCCGCCATTCAACAGCAGCTAGGAGTGTCGCAACCAGACTTCGGCACGTTGTTCGCAGACATGTGCATAGCTGATGGCCTCACGATTTCTGCGAGCAGGTTGTTGCAGCCCCGAGCCGAAGCGGAGATCGCCTTTGTGCTTGAGGATGATCTCGACAAGGGAGAGCATTGTGTGGTCGACGTCATTGGTGCCACCGCCTACCTGCTGCCTGCGCTGGAAATTGTGGCAAGCCGTGTGGCCGACTGGGATATCAGCATCGTCGACACCATCGCCGACAATGCCAGTTGCGGTTTGTATGTGTTGGGTTCTCGCCCGGTGTCGCTGGCTTCAGTCAATGTGAGAGACATTTCTATGACGCTCACTGTCAACGACGAGGTCGCTACCACCGGGCAGGGATCAGCCTGCATGGGGAATCCCCTGCACGCTGTGGTCTGGCTGGCTGACATGATGTGCCGTGTTGGTACCCCGCTTCGCGCTGGTGATTGCCTGATGACGGGTTCGCTCGGTGCGATGGTGCCGATAGCAGCGGGAGACCGGGTCGCGGCCGACATGGGTCCCCTTGGAACCGTGTCAACAACGCTCGGATAGCCGATCGCCGAGCGGCGATCGACTAGAACGGCTGTGTTCTAACCGAAGGCGCCAGCGGCTTGCAGGGAAGCGATGTCGGCGGGGGACTTGTCGAGCACTGTGGCCATGACATCGTCGGTGTGTTCGCCGACCGTGGGAGCCATGGTTGGGCACGGCAGTGCTTCACCATCGACGAACACGGGCAACGGCAATTGTTCGCACCCAAGAGCTTCGGTCGGGTAGAAACCCATGCGGGCCTGGAACTGTGGGTCGTCGCCGATGTTGGCCGGTGTGTTCACCGGAGCAATAGTCGTGTTGTGCTCATTGGCGAAGTCCAGCCATTCCGCGCTGCTGCGGGTTCGAAAGATCTGCTGGAGTTCACGCTGCAACTCGGTGTTGCCACGCGCATGGTCGGCGTAAGTTGAGCCAGGCCAGCGCTCAAACAGGTCCATGCGCTCGACTCCTTCGCAGAAGTTCTTCCAGAACGCCTGTTCAGAAGCCATGAAAAGGACATGACCATCGGCTGATTCGTACATCTGGTAACGGACTCCCTCCCACATGCCTGCCAGGCCGGCCGGGCGGCGCTCGTAGTTGTCCGAAGGGTTGCCGGTGACTTCGTCTTCGGGGCGAAGGTACGCCCTTTCGGATTCGATTCGGTACCAGTCCATGTAAGCGGCCGCGTCAGACTGGGCCATCTCCATTGAGCAACCCTCACCGGACTCGCGAGCACTGATGACGCCAGCCAGAATTGCCATCGCCGCCACCATGGGACCAACGTTGATCCCCACATTGGGCATCGTCGGAGGTATCCGGGTGAAACCCTCGTCGTCGGTAACTGGCTGAACAATGCCCGACCAAGTGTCGTATGCGATGCCGTGACTTGGCATGTCCCGGTAAGGGCCGGTCGATCCGTAACCCGAAAGGGTGGCGAACACGATCTGGGGGTTGACCGCTTTGAGGTCTTCGTAACCGAGTCCCAATCGGCCCAAAGTTCCTGGTCGCATTGCTTCCAATACCACGTCTGCGGTGGCTACGAGATCGCGGTAAAGCTGTTTGCCTTCGTCGGTTTTCAGGTTGAGTGTCACACTTCGTTTGCCGCGGTGAGTGTGGAGATGCAGCAACGATACATCGCCGATAATCGGCCAGGTCATCTGACGGATGTAGTCACCGGCAGGAGACTCAACTTTTATGACATCGGCACCGAGATCGGCGAGGAACGTGGCCACATGTCCAGGCCCCAGAAGGCTTGACTCGATTACACGAACGCCGGACAGCAACCCCGGTTTGTCAGACATTTGTTACCTCCCCGTGTTGGCAGGCGATCAGAAACTATCGTGATGGAACTCAAGGGGCATACGCTGGTTGAGTTCGTTGGCACCGAGAGTTGATGCCACAATACGGCCACCGTCACAAATTCAAGGAACTGCGATGGAGATTCACGACTCGGTGCTTGACTTGGTTGGCAACACGCCGCTCGTCAAGCTTCGGCGCATCAGCGAGGACCTACCGTGTCCGGTCGTCGCCAAGATTGAAGCTGTGAACCCCGGCGGAAGTTCCAAGGACCGCCCGGCGATCGCCATGATTGATGAGGCTGAAAAAGCGGGATTGCTCAAACCGGGTGGCACCATCGTTGAGCCGACTTCGGGCAACACTGGTATCGGGTTGGCGATCGTCGCAGCGCAGCGTGGTTACCGCTGCATTTTCGTCCTGACCAGCAAGGTGGGGGCGGAAAAAGTCGATCTGCTCCGCGCCTACGGTGCAGAAGTTGTGGTATGCCCGGTTGCTCTTGCCCCCGATGACCCAGCGTCGTATTACTCGACTGCCGAGCGGCTGGTGAAGGAAATTCCGGGAGCGTTTCGGCCCGACCAGTATCACAATCTTGCTAACCCTCAAGCTCACTTCGACACGACCGGCCCTGAGTTGTGGAGCCAGACCGACGGCAGGATCACCCATTTCGTTGCTGGTGCAGGAACCGGTGGAACGCTCACCGGTGTCGGCAGATATCTGAAGAGTCAGAATCCCGACATTCAGATCATCGCCGCGGACCCGGAAGGATCGGTTTATTCGGGAGGCAGTGGACGTCCGTATCTCGTTGAGGGAATCGGCGAGGACTTCTTCCCCGACACCTACGACATCTCGATTGTCGACCGGACCATCGCGGTGAGTGACCGAGATTCCTTTCTCACAGCTCGTGAGGTGACCGAGTCAGAAGGCCTGCTGATTGGAGGGTCTTGCGGCACGGCGGTTAACGCTGCGGTCCAAGTCGCCCACGAATGCGGCCCCGACGATCTGGTCGTGGTGCTGCTTCCCGACAACGGTCGGCTCTACTTGAGCACGGTCTTCAACGACGAGTGGATGGCCGGTTTTGGATTCTTGCGAGGCTCGGGACCCGTGGTCTCTGATGTGCTCGGCTCGCGCCGAGAAGACGTTCCAGATCTGCTCTATGTGCAACCCGGCGCAACGGTGCGCGAGGCGGTGCAAATGATGAGCGATCATGGAGTTTCGCAGTTGCCTGTTGCCAAAGGTGAGATGCCGTTGGCTAACGCGGAGGTGATGGGTTCGGTTAGCGAGTTGCGCATTATGGATCTGGCGTTTGGCAACGATTCTGTGCTCGACAAAACTGTCGAAGACATCATGGGTCCCAAGCTGCGTACTGTCGGTTCGGGGCAACCGATTGCGTTGGCGGTCGAAATGCTTGAGTCGTGTTCGGCGCTGTTGGTACTCGATGGTGGACGACCCCGCGCAGTGATTTCTTCGAGCGACGTGCTGTCGTTTCTGTCGAAAGGTGCCTCTGGTGGCCGATGATATTTTTGCTGACGCACAAGCCTGGGGTTTCGAGACTCGGGCTATCAGGGCTGGACAACCCCACGATGTGAGCAGCGGGGCGGTGGTCACCCCGATCTCGCTGGCCACAACCTTTGTGCAGGAGGAAGTGGGCGTGAATCGGGGCTATTTGTATGCCCGTGTCTCCAACCCGACAAGGACAGCGCTGCAGGAATGTCTAGCTTCGCTCGAGGCTGCCGATCACGGATTGGCTTTCGCTTCTGGCATGGCCGCCGAAGACACTTTTTTGCGCACTCTGGTGCCGGGAGATCACATTGTGTTGGGCGACGATGCCTACGGCGGGACGTTCCGTCTGATCGCGCATGTGCTGGTCCCGATGGGGATTACCTGGTCTGCGGTTGACTTGACCGACGTGGCTGGGTTGCGTGAGGCAATGCCGTCGGCCACGAAGGTCGTATGGGTGGAGACGCCCACCAACCCTTCACTTACGGTGATTGACATCGCCGCAGTTGCCGAAGTGGCGCACAGCGTTGGCGCACGATTGGTTGTCGACAACACTTTCGCCACGCCCTATCTGCAACAGCCTCTGAGCCTTGGGGCCGATGTGGTGGTCCACTCGACCACCAAGTACTGCGGAGGCCACTCAGACGTGGTCGGTGGATTCTTGGCGCTGAACGACAGCGAACTTGCTGAAGAACTCGAGTTCTTGCAGAAAGCGGTGGGTGCGGTCGGTAGTCCGTTCGACAACTACCTCACTTTGCGCGGCCTCAAGACGCTGGCCGTACGGATGGATCGCCATTGTGACAGCGCCCGCGCCGTGGCTGAGTTCTTGACTGGCAGACC
>JAKZTU010000060.1:0-9026 GCA_047516945.1 Acidimicrobiales bacterium | reverse complement strand
GCGTCGCTGGCCAAAAAGAGAGCCGCACCTACCATTTCGTCGGGTTCAGCGCAGCGTTTCAGAAGGGTTTGTGCAGCCATGGACTCCGCAGCGCCTTCACCCACGTTGCGCACCATGTCGGTGTTGACCGGGCCGGGAGCCAAAGCGTTGACCCGGATGCCCTGCTCCGCGAGTTCACCGGCAAAAGAACGTGTGACCGACAACATGGCAGCCTTCATTGATGCATACACCGACACACCTCTGGCGAACTGAAATGCCCCCACCGAAATCACGTTGATCACCGCACCGTGGCCACTGGCAGCAAGGTGAGGGACCGAGGCGCCGATGAGCAGAGCCGGTCCCCGCAGGTTCACTTCAAAAGACTTCTGCCACAAACCAGCAACCTGGTTACCGACCGAAGCGGCCAAGGCATTGGCAGCGTTGTTGACGACGATGTCGAGACCGCCGAAGCGATCCACGGCTGGGCCAACGATGGTCTCGGCGCTGTCGGGATCGCCCATGTTGACCGCAATACCGAGGGCGCTCGCCCCCATCGACTCGAGATGATCCTGCGTCTGTCGGCAAGCAGCTTCTTTACGGCTGGCGACAACGACATTCGCTCCCGCCGCGGCGAATCCTTCAGCAACAGCACGTCCGATGCCGCGTGTGCCACCAGTAACAACCGCAGTACGGCCCGTGAGATCAAACAAAGACCGCAATTCGCCCACATCCATAGCCGCCGACCCTACCTCATCGGTACCCGGGCTCCCAGATGAGGTTGTCGGCGCGAGATACCACTCGGTCAGCCCTAGAGTGCTTGTTCACACTTCACTCAACAGAACGTGGAACATATGCCACCCGCAAGGCGAAGGTTGAAAATCTGGAGAACTTCGTCGTTGCTACTCATGTCGTTGCTGTTGGTCGCCGCCGGATGTTCAGACGCATCGCAATCCGACAGCCAGCCAAGCGAGCCTCCCGACGGTCCAGTTGAGCACGACACAGATCCTTTATGCGCAACACAATCCGACAGCGAGCCAAGCGAGTCTCCCGACGACCCTGTTGAGCACGACGCAAATCCCTCAGGCATACCGCAATCCAACAGCATCATCTACGCGGAAGGGGGCGGCGGTGATGTGCAGATCGGGCAGCTAGACAATGGACTCACTTACTACCTGGATTCCAACTGGACACCCCACGATTCGCTGACATTGATCCTGGTAGTCAAAGCCGGGTCTCTTCACGAAGCAGAACCTGCTAGCGGCGTAGCCCACTTCGTTGAACACATGATGTTCAACGGAACCGAAGAGTTCCCGGGCAACACAATCTACGACGAGCTGCGAGAATATGGGCTGGAAATGGGTGCTGATCTGAACGCGTTCACAACCTACGACCACACGATCTACTTCCTGACCGGACTCAGTGATGACGCTGATTCCGTAGAAACCGGGTTTGAAGTACTGTCGCAGTGGGCGCATGCGGCGACAATCGCACCTGATGCTGTCGAGAGCGAACGGGGCGTTGTCCGCGACGAGTACCGACTTCGCAGCGAAACCAGCCATGGCGTGGCGCTTGATGCATCGTTGCGCCTTTTAACAAAAGACACGCCTTACGAACAACGTCCCCCGACGGGCAACGCCACGGGTATCGAAGAGGCAACCGCAACGGACCTACGCGAGTTCTACGACACCTGGTATGTGCCCTCGAACATGGCTGTTGTTGCGGTCGGCGACCTCACCGTCGATGAACTCGAGGATTTGACCGAAGAGTACTTCGGTCAAATCACGGCACACGACCCACCAGCGGCCCCCGATACGAACTCCCCATCGAGTCCGGAGTCAAAATTCGAAGTGACAGCAACTCCAGGACAAGCAGACCCCCATCTATCGCTCTACTTGCAGATCCCCGTATGGGACCCTGCGACACCTCAAGGCGAACGGGCCGAACAACTGGAGCTTCTGCTCGCCAACGCCATCGACCTCCGCCTCCGCGCCGCCTACGACCAAGGTCTGTTATCCCAAAAAGATACACCGGCCTGGGCGGCTTTCAACACTACTGCAGGGCTACGACATTACGGAACAGGCGTTCGCGCCGATGACTTGAGCCAAGCAGTCAGCGAAGTCTGGACCGTACTGCTGAGCTTGGCAGCTCAGGGATTCGATGAAGACGACCTGACCCAAGCCAAAGCCCGGATCCTCTCTGAGTTGCAGTTGACAGCAGACAACGTCGAGGTCACCTACAACGCCACGTACGCCTTTCAATACGCCAACCACTTCCTCTATGGCACCAGCGTCGAGACCTCACCCGAGCGACTTGAACGCGTCTCAGCCCTACTCGAAACAATCCAACCTGACGAACTCACCAGCCACCTGCAGTCGATCCTGTTACAGAGCGGACCCATCATCTCCATCAACGCCGAGGATGTGAAACAGGTGCCTAGCGCGGATGAAATCCAAGCGGCACTCGACTCCGCGCAGGCAGTCGCACTGGCTCCAGCAGAGGCTTGGATCGACGAACTGATGACTCCACCTGATCCTGTTGAGCCGATCTCGCAGGGTCCGATCCCGAATCTAGAAGTTGGCGGGTGGGACGAGCCGTACGAATGGTCGTTCGCCAACGGCGCACGAGTCAATTTCACTAAGTCACCTGGTGACGGCAGGGTAAGTATCGAGGCCATCTCGCTGGGCGGATGGTCAGCACTCGAACCCGGTGATCGGCCATTCGCCGAGATCTTCGCCCCTTTAGCAGTAGCCCAGAGCGGCCTAGCTGATCTGACGCCGGCACAGATCGCTCAGCGTTTGGGGGCGGCGCAGGTCTCGGTCTCGCCATTCATCACGGAAACCACGGAAGGTTTCACCGGTTTCGCTCCCAGCGGCGAGGCCGAAACGCTCTTCGCAATGCTGCATCTGCTGATCTGCGAAGCTCGCGTCGACGACCAGGCTTTCAACAGCGTCATTACAATCGCACAGCAGCAAGCTTCGTATCTTGAAAGCGACTGGATGTCGCAGGTAAGGGTCGCCTACAACGAAGCGCGTCACGGAGACCAGATTGAGTGGTTCCATCCCGTCGCATCCCAAGAGGTGCTTGGTGAAGTGACCGCTGAGTCGCTTCTCGACATCTATCAAAGTCGTCTCGGCAACGCCAGCGGTTTGCTCGTGGTGATGTCCGGCGATCTCGAACACGACACTGTTGAACGCCTGGCCAGCCGCTATATAGGCACGTTACCGTCAGGCGAACCAGACACTTACACAAACAGAAGACCGACTCATCCTGAGGGGATCGTACGCAAAGAAGTAGTGCTCGCAGACGACACAAGTCCCACCGGCATCACGCTTTACCACGAAGCGCTTCAACCCATTGATCCTCAAGCGGAAGCGGTGCTGAAGGTACTGGAGGCGGTGCTCAACGCCCGCTTGTTGAGCGACATCCGAGAAGACATCGGTGCTAGCTACAGCGTGTCGGCGTCGCTTAATCCGCAGTTCACGCCAGAGTCAGCCATCAACTCCGAGATCAACGCCAGCGGCGCCCCCGAATCGATCAATGAAATCCGCGACGAGATCATCTGGATCCTCGATGAGTTGGCAACGAATGGACCCAACGCAACCGAACTTCGCAGCGCAGTAAGCGTGGTCGAACTCAACCACAGCCTATTCGAGTCGAGTGAGGACGCTCTCGTCCGGCGGATACATACCCCAGATTCCGAGATCCCCTCGGTAACCGACCGCAACAGCGAACTCTCCAAGCTCACTGCCGCCGACGTACAGGCGTTGGCCGACGATCTATACGGCACCGGCCAACACATTGAGGTCGCACGAGTCCTCTCCTGACCAGGGCGCGCAAAAAACGGCTAGGAGAGCAAAGCCGCGTGGAGCAGGGAGAAGAAGTGGTCGCTGGGGTAGTGGGTCACGATTTCGACGTTGGGTTCGCCACCGCCGAAGCCAAGTTGGTCAACCTCCATAACCCCGCGTTGCGGTCCATCGCCAACCATCACATCGACATACAAACGCTTGGTGGTCGCCACGCTCGGGTCGATGGCATGGGCCATAGCGATCGGATCGGGAAGATCATCTCCCTCCAACCCGTTCTCCATAGCAAACCTGCGGACCACCTGCGCGATGTCGACCGCGAACTTCGACAGCGGGGTACCGATGGCCTTCATCGCCTCGTGACGGGCGGCGTCGACCACTGCGGAGGCAATCGAAATATCCCAACCCACGAACTCGATGGGGAATCCGGCGCGGGTCACCACCGCAGCTGCCTCGGGATCGGCCCAGAAGTTGTACTCCGCCATGGCCGACACATTGCCCGGGCCGTTGACTCCGGTACCCCCCATCACCACCACACGGTCGACCGCGGACGCGATCTCAGGCGCCAGCAAGACCGCGATAGCAACATTGGTCAACGGACCCAGAGCCACCAGCGTGATCTCACCGGGCGCACCCAGGATCGTCTCCACGATCACCTCGGCTCCGCGCCCCTCAGCAGGTACTCGACCCGACAACGGATAGCCGGCGTCGCCCATCCCATCTTTGCCATGGACGTACTCCGCTGTCTCCAAAGGCCGCATCATCGGCTTGGCCGCACCCGCATATACCGGCACGTCGGCACCGCACAATTCCACCGTGTACAGCGCATTCTGTACTGCTTGGTCAAGGCCGACATTGCCTGACACCACGGTGATCACCTCGACATTGACGTCGGGACGGCTCAGAGCCATCACCAAAGCAACGGCATCGTCGCTGGCAGTATCGGTGTCAATCAAGAATCGTCGCATCCGCTGAGCCTAGACCTCGCTCAACAGCGGTGATGCATTGCCGCGTTCACAGCGCCGCGCTAAGTTACGGGCGTGGGCACCGTCAAGAGGTCTAACACGCTTGCTTTGGCTTCTTACGAGGTGCTGAGGCGAGACAAGGCTCTTTTGGCGCTGCCGTTCATGGGGTTGCTCGGTTCGATCGTGATTACTGTGGCGTTCTGGATTCCCATTTGGCTAATAACAAACGGCGTCGAAAGCAGCACCGCCGACGCCGCCGCCGAGTGGGGTGTTCAACCGGTCGTGTGGATCAGCGCCATAGTTTCCTGCCTGCTGGTGAGCTTGATCTCTGTGTTCTTCAGCGTCGCTCTGGCTTACGGCGCCTGGCAGCGGTTCCAAGGCAACAAACCCACCATTTCCGACTGCATCTCGGCAGCTGTCGACCGACTCGATGTAATCGTTCCTTGGTCGCTGCTTGCCGGCACCATCGGACTGCTGCCCTCGATCGCCAGAAACCTCAGGGACTTCCTCAAAGATTTGCCCTTCTTCATAGGTCCCATCATCACCGTGTTGAGCTGGGTGTTCGCCATCGTGTGGGATGTGATCAGCTTCCTCGTGCCTCCCATCCTGGTAGTGGAGAGACCTGGTCCGATGGCTTCTTTTCGGCGCTCGCGCCAACTGTTCCGCGATACTTGGGGGACACAACTCGTCAATCAGGTGAGTTTCGGACTTATCTGGCTGGTGGCCGTGGTGGGTGGACTGGCGGTCGTGGCGATCATCGGCGCTATCCCCTTCGCAGTAGGTGTGCCTGGAGTCATCTATCTCTTTGCCGCCCTCGGTATCGTCTGGTTAGCGATCGTCTCGGTTGCGATCGGTGCGCTCACCGGCATCTTCAAGATGGCCCTGTACCTGTTCGCCACCACCGGTGAAGTACCGGGAGATTTCCAAGACACCGGTCTTGAGGAAGCGTTCGCAAACCGCAAGGAACTCAAGGCGGAACGAAAAGCGAAGCGTGCAGCGAGGCGAGAAACCAGCAAGGGCACCAACCTGTCGCAACAAACCGCCTGACCCGCCGGATCGTTCATAGCGGGAGGTCACCAGCCGCGCGCCGGTAACCTGTGGCCCCATGAGTGACGCCGCCAACGCCCCCTACCCGCATGTTGGGAAAGCGGATCTGCCGGGCATTGAGCGGCGTATTCTCGAATATTGGGCGGCAAATCACACCTTCGAGACCTCCGTTGAGCAGCGCCCGGTTGACACCGAATACGTGTTTTATGATGGGCCGCCATTTGCCAATGGGCTCCCCCACCACGGGCATCTGCTTACCGGTTACGTCAAAGATGTCGTCCCCCGCTACTTCACGATGAAAGGCCGTCGGGTTGAGCGGCGTTTCGGCTGGGACTGCCACGGCCTGCCCGCCGAGATGGAAGCCGAAAAGGAACTCCCGGTCGCCGGCAGAGCATCGATCATCGAGTACGGGATCGAGAAGTTCAACGAGTACTGCCGCACTTCGGTACTGAAATACACCAAGGAATGGGAGAAGACCGTCACCCGGCAAGCCCGCTGGGTCGATTTCGACAACGACTACAAGACCATGGACCGCGACTACATGGAATCGGTCATGTGGGCGTTCAAACAGCTTTGGGACAAAGGGTTGATATACCAGTCGAACCGGGTGCTGCCCTATAGCTGGGGTGCCGAAACGCCCTTGTCGAATCACGAGATCCGTCTTGATGACGCCACCCGTCCCCGCCAAGACCCGGCGATCACCGTGGCGTTCGAACTCGACGACTCAAGCGGACTGCCCGGTTCCGGCGACACGGGCGTCGGCGACACGGGTGCTGACCAGAAAGTATCGATTCTGGCTTGGACCACAACGCCGTGGACATTGCCGTCGAACCTCGCTCTCAGCGTGGGCCCGGACCTCCAGTATGCGGTGATGCGCGATGCCGACGGAAGCCGCTACGTGTTGAGCGAAGCCGCGGTCCAGTCCTACGAGCGCCAACTCCGCGATGCAACCCATGTCGGCACTATCAGTGGATCCGAGCTCGTGGGCCGCACCTATGTGCCGCTGTTCAGTTTCTTCGCCGATATGGCAGAAGTCGATCCACAAAAGTCGCATCACGGCAAAAACCGTGCTTTCGTCGTCCTGGAGGGCGACTTCATCGACACCTCCGAAGGCACCGGCGTGGTGCACATGGCACCCGGGTTCGGTGAGGACGACCAACGCGTGGCAGCCGAGGCCGGGATCGGCACGGTAGTGCCGGTCGACGATTCCGGTTGTTTCACCGAAGAAGTCACCGATTGGGCGGGCATCAACGTGCTTGAAGCCAACGCTGGGATCATCAAAGCGCTACGCGACACAGGTCATCTGGTGCGTCACGACAGCTATACCCACAACTACCCGCACTGTTGGCGCACAGACACGCCGATCATCTACAAAGCCATGCCGAGTTGGTATGTGAAAGTCACCGATATCCGCGATCGGCTGCTGGAAACCAACCAGGAAATCAACTGGATCCCAAGCCATATCCGCGACGGTCGATTCGGCATGTGGCTCGAAGGGGCAAGGGACTGGTCGATCTCACGCAACCGATTCTGGGGTTCGCCCATCCCCATTTGGATCAGCGACAATGATGACTTTCCCCGCACCGACGTGTACGGCAGCCTTGATGAGTTGGAGGCCGACTTCGGGGTGCGCCCCGACAACCTCCACCGCCCCTTCATCGACGAGTTGGTACGACCCAACCCTGATGACCCCAGCGGCCGCTCGATGATGCGGAGAGTCCCAGAAGTCCTCGACTGCTGGTTCGAGTCCGGTGCTATGCCCTTCGCTCAGGTCCACTACCCGTTCGAGAACAAGGAGTGGTTCGACGAGCATTTTCCAGCCGATTTCATCGTCGAGTACATCAACCAATCACGCGGCTGGTTCTACACGTTGCATGTGTTGGCCACGGCGTTGTTTGATCGCCCCGCTTTCCAAAACGTCATCTGCCACGGAATCCTGCTGGCCGACGACGGAGCCAAGCTCTCCAAGAAACTGCGCAACTACACAGAGCCGGAAGACATCTTCTCCGCGCAGGGATCCGACGCTTTGCGCTGGTACTTCATGTCGTCCAACATCGTACGAGGCGGCGATGCCAGGATCTCTGATCAGGCCATCGACGACGTCGTACGCCAGGTGATCCTGCCGATCTGGAACGCCTATTCGTTCTTCACGCTGTACGCCAACGTCGAGAACTATCAGGCGAGTTTTCGCACCGACAGCACAGAGTTGCTCGATCGCTACATCCTCGCCAAGACGCGTGACCTCGTAGCCAAAACCGAAGCCCGGATGGACGCCTACGACCTAGCAGGAACGGCGATGGAGATCCGCTCGTTCATCGACGCGCTCAACAATTGGTACATCCGCCGTTCTCGGGACCGTTTTTGGGGTGTTGACGGCAGCGGAGCGGACGTCGGCGGACTCGACACGCTATACAGCGTTCTAACCACGCTTGTGCAGTTAGCAGCGCCTTTCTTGCCGATGATCAGCGAAGAGATCTGGCTAGGCCTAGCGGGCGACAACGAATCAATGGCACCGTCGGTACATCTCTGCGATTGGCCATCGCTCGACGATTTTCCTGCCGACGACGCGCTTGTGGCCGCGATGGACCGGCTTCGAGATGTCGCCTCCACAGCATTGCGGTTGCGCGAGAACGAGGGTTTGCGGGTTCGACTACCGCTGGCATCGCTCACCGTGGCGGGCCGGAACGCAACCACGCTTGAACCGTTCAGCGAACTGCTCGCGGATGAACTCAACGTCAAGGCCGTGACAGTCACCGACGAGATTGGGAGCCTTGCCACGTTGATTTTGCGACCCGACGGCAGAGCGCTCGGTCCGCGTCTTGGTTCAGCGGTGCAAGCTGTGTTCGCCGCGGCTCGCAAGGGTGAATGGGAAGCCAAACCAGATGGCACAGTAACGGTCGCCGATCAGGTGTTGAGCGCACAGGAATACGAACTCGTGCTGGAGTCCCGCGAGGGCGTCGTGGCAGCGGCTCTGCGCTCCAACGACGCCGTGGTCAGCATTGACACCAACCTCACCCCGGAACTCGAAGCCGAAGGTCTCGCCCGAGACATGGTCCGCGAGATCCAGAACGCTCGCCGAGCCGAAGACCTGGTAGTCACCGACCGCATCGAGGTCTGGATCACAGCTGCTGCCCCGGCTGCTTCGACTTCACTGAAAGCACATCGCGATTATCTGTCTGAGCAGGTACTAGCCACCCAAATCACCACCGCCCCAGCCCCTGACCACCTGCGC
>JAKZTU010000059.1:0-3180 GCA_047516945.1 Acidimicrobiales bacterium | reverse complement strand
GGTAAAGTCCGGTAGCCCGACACTTCATGGTCCCATATGGCAGCAGTGACTCCCGTGAACCTACCGCCACCCAACACCAACGTTTCAGCTCCGCGGTCGTAGCAACTGTCGTTGAACACCGGCAGACAAGTCGGATCAACTTCTGATTCACATTTCACTCCGGACGGATTGAGCAAATGCCGCCGCGATATTTCGACGAGGCGTCTCCCAACATTTACCAACTCAACGAAGTCCGCGTGGTCTTCGGGAAGCACAACGTGCGGCTTGAGCGTGTATCTCATCGGCTCGCCAAAACATCTGTGGTAGGCGTCGGTGCCAAGAAGTCCTGCACAGTAATGCCAGACTTCTTCACTAGACACCGAGCAGCCATATCGTTCCGAAAATGCCCTAACTGTGCCTTCATCTGCATTAGCGTCGGTTGCTGTGCGGTTCCTCCACAACGGAAACACCACACCTCCCCTTCCGTGATGCGAGTGCTTGTCGGGAATATCTGTGAACACGACCGCTGTTGGGCCTTCGCCCGGGGGTTCAGTCAATCCAGGCGCAACGAGATATGCTTGTTTGCGACTATGCCATTCCCACAGTTTGGGGCGCATCCTGTCGCCCAAACGGCTGTCGGGGATCGCTTTGCGCGTATCGAACAAACGATATCCGTAAGGGACCGGTTGCTCGCACGGATCACCGGTTGAAAGTTCGGCGATCTGAGTTGGCGATGGTACCTCGTAAGTCGGCAACGGAGCGGGTGCTTTGTCAAGCTGGAGATGGCGGTCGCTGGATTTTTTGAACAACTTCTCTTTTTCCTTCAAAGTGGCCGCCTTCGCTAGTCGGTTCCAGCGTTCTTGTAGCACATTGGCTGTCAACCCAATCGGCCAGGAGCGGTTGTATTGAACACCGGGTGTTCCCCAGCCCAACACTTTGTCGATTGATCGATATTCGGAGTACCAGTCGTCAGGCCCGACCGGAAGAAATCTGTCGGTGTTACGGGTTGATGCTGTCTCCCAACCGTCGTCGTCATCGAGCGAAACCTCGGTGAGGGCTTGGAGTTTGTCAGCTTTGCTACCGACTAGTTTGCGGTACAAAACACTCGCTGGTTTGGTCGGTTGTTCAGCGCCGACTCGCACCGCGATAGTCACACAAACAGGCGTCTGGATCGGGAACACGTTCTCACCGTCGTCTATTGCCGCTCGATGGTCACCGCCGAGATCAACAACCCAAACATGATCGAACTTTTGGCGCATGTGGGCCCGCATTCCAGCCCACGGATCAGACCGAAGCCACGCAGACGGCGAAATAAACGAAACAATCCCAGGACCTCCGGGCGACGCGTTGCCGGGATGTTTTTGTTCGCACACTTTCCAAATCGCCCACCTCCAAAAATATGTGGCCAGTTCGTAACACGTATGGAACTGTCTCCGTCCCTCGCTGGGCGTTTTTTCTCTAAAGTGGCCGATTAGCGCAGGTACATTACCGTCGCCATGTCGGACGATCCCACCGAATCGCAACTCCGAGCCTCTATCGGCTGGGTCGGCTCGTGCTTGCGACTGGTCGCGGTCATAGGGCGGGTTCCCGACCACGACGGTCACTCTCGTGTCCTTGTCTTTCACGAGATTGGCTTGATGTTGTTCTTCAGCTATCGCGTCATTGAACATCGGAACCAGAGTGAGCTGGGCCGATGGCGAAGACAACGTGTCGGTCAGAATCACTCGATTGTCGGCTAGCTCCGCTCCATAGGTTTGGCATTTCGTCGCTAAGCGCATCCGTGTGATCGTGTACGGGGCGACCATAACTTCAAAGCCATACAGGTTCTTGACTGCGCATCCCACCGCCTCCTGTACCGCTCCGTCGCCTCGCTGTTCGCGCGTAACCGCAACGACATGTTCAACGAGACGAGTGAGGTACGTTCCGGTACCGCACGCTGGATCAAGTGCGATTACATCCGAGTCAGCGAACCCGTCCTGTTTGTGTAAATGGTTACGCAGCACCCAGTCGGCGCAACGAATCTGGTAATCGACAATCTGCGACGGTGTATAGAACACGCCGCGGTTTTGTTGAAGCTTCTTGTCGTACTCGCGGACAAATGGTTCGTAAAAGTCAACCCACCAATCGTCGTCGGAAGGTTTTCGTTGGTCCACCGCCGCTACCGCATCAACGATGGACGTCACATGAATATCGAGCACAGGGTCCTTGCGGGCGGCTTTGTCGACGTGATCCAACACTTCAGCAAGCACCGCGTGTCCTGCCAGACGCAACACCTCCTCGCTCACACTCAAACCGAAGGCAGCGGCTTGGGTGGGTGACGCTAAGCCTTTCGCTAGCAACAAGCCAGCCATAGTTGTCTGCGCGAAGTTGTCGGCGAACGCGTCCTCCTCGAAATCCGTAGCTAGTAAACCTTTCCAGCTCCCAAACAGTCTGTGAAGGTCGTCGTTCCCGTCAGCTAACGCATCCGCGACGGCTTCACGAAGCAACCGGACCCGCAGCCCCATCGTAACCGCTAGAGCATCTGGAGCCGAGTCAATCTGTGGTGTGTAGAGCAGAAACAACCGCCACAAAGACACCCAATTCCCTTCGTCCTTGACTGAGGCACTAGCGACGAGTTTGCCGTCACGCCACAACGTTGCCGCGACACCGTTGCTGTAAACAATGTTCGGGAGCGACTTGAACGACCCCCACTGGCGTTTGTCGTGAGCGTCAGAGAATTGTTGAGGGTCAGCGGGTTTAGTGATGTGTTTCAGTTCGACATAGCCGATGACTCGTACGTCGTCGCCGGTTCGTACCTGAAGGTCTGGGCGTTTCGATCGCCGATGATCGTTCGGGTCGGGAAGCGATTGTTCGTGCCGCACGCTCACATCGACGGGTTCGCTGACCGCGTTCACTAGATTCACGGTTGGCATGGACAGTTCGGCTTCAGTCGAATCAGGTTTTCGTTTGAGAACGTTGATCATCGCCGAGTACGTGTCGTATCCAGACGGTGAGGTCATCGGGCAACAATAACCGGGTTACGCGCGAGCGCGCGTCATCTCGAACTTGCCGAGCACAGCCTGCTCCCCCTGGTCGCTACAGGTCTGGCCGGTACAGGTAACGGACATCCCACAGTGCGTACAACGTTGGCGTGAGGTTACCGAAGACGTTGCGGGTCGCGGTCAGCCTCTCCGACAGCGCGGTGTAGATGAGGGGCACGTT
>JAKZTU010000058.1:0-4802 GCA_047516945.1 Acidimicrobiales bacterium | reverse complement strand
CTCAGGAACGGTAGCCGACGCCCCCACCGACCTCGAAGTAACCGTCAGCGGTGACGACGGCAGCGCCCTCGAAGTCAACTGGACCGCCCCCAGCGACACCGGTTCCAGAGAACTCATCGACTACCTCATCCAATGGAAGACCGGCGACACCAACTACACCAGAACAAACCAACAAGACACCACCGCCACATCAGCCACCTTCGACGACCTCACCGAAGACGAAACCTACACCTTCCGTGTCGCCGCGCGGACCGCTGCGGGCCTCGGCGAATGGTCCGCCGAAGCCTCCGGCAACCCAGCAGTCGCCCCAGGCCTCGTCGGCAACCTCAGATCGACACCCCGCAACGCCTCGCTGGCCTTGAGTTGGACAGCTCCGTCTGACGACGGCGGCAGCGAAATCACCGGTTACGTGATCAGCTGGAAAACCGGACGCCAATCAGCCAAAACCGCCGAACTCGACAACGGTCAAGCCACCTCCTACACCATCACCGGACTGAGAAACTCCACTGTGTATTCGGTATCGGTAAAAGCTAAGAATGCTGCCGGTACAGGCGGCGCCGCCAGCGTCCCCACCGGGAACAACAACGTGTCGGTCACTCCAACACCCACCGCGCCGACCCCCCCACAAGACCTGACGGTCACCCCAGGCAACCGGACCCTGACCCTCGAATGGGAGGAACCGGCCGACGACGGAGGGACAACCGTCACCGGCTACACCATCGAGAACCGCTGCGGTACCGTCTCTCGATTCAACCCAGTGAGCGGTTCACCACAGCCACACAACACAACCCGCGCGATCCAAACCATAACGATCCGAGGATTGGTCAACGGCACCCACTGCGACGTGCGGGTAGCGGCCAACAGCTACTACGACGCCGACCGCAACAACTTCCGGGGCGCCAATGAACCGTTGCTGTCGAGCCCCTGGGCACAAAGTTTCGGCACCCCCGCAACATTGCCGTTCGCACCAACAAACGTCATGGTCACGACCGCTCACGAGTCACTCCAAGTCTCCTGGGCACCCCCCACCAACACGGGAGGCAGCGACATCACCGGATACAAGCTGACCTGGTCCGCCGGCATCCCAGCCTCAGTCAACATCGGGAACCGCACCTCCTACACGATCACCGGCTTGGAGAACCGCTTCTCCTACACCGTGAGCGTCAAGACGATCACCGCGGTGGGTGAAAGCACAGCCTCGTTCGCCAGCGGTAGCACACAACCCAGCGCCGTACCCGCAGCGCCAAGAAACGTTCAAGTCAGCACAGCACCGCTGCTGATCAACGGCAACACCAACGTCCACGCCGGCACAAGCCTGGTGATCACCTGGGATGCACCGCCGCCCAATGGCACCAACCCGGTCGACGGCTATGTCGTCCAGCGGCGCGACTCCCTCATCTCCTCCACAACCCCGGGCGGTAGTCCGACACCAGCGGGCCAATGGTTCAGCACAGGCGTCGGAACCGTGGATGTCTTAAACAGAACCGTGACCATCGGAGGTCTCGAAACCGGCAGGTCCTACGACATCCGAGTCCAAGCGACCAACGACCACGACACCAACACCAACACGGGCTCAGTAGCTGGCCCATGGGCCAGCTCATCAGGAACCCCGGCAACCGCGCCCGCGCCAATCACGCCGACACTCGAACCCGGACACACGTCGATTATCGCGTCATGGGTCCCAGCCGCCGACAACGGCAGCGACATCACCCACTACCTCATCAGGTATGCCGAGAACCTCACAGGCAATGAGCCATACAACTCCGGCATCCGCGTCAACGCACCCGCTACACGCACCCGGATCACAGGCCTCCAAGTTGGTGTTCCCTACGTCGTGCAGGTACAAGCCGTCAACGCCATCGGCACCGGACCGAACCCGGCCACAGAGATCCAAACCACCACAGGCCTCATCCCGGACGCTCCAACATCAGTCAGAGCAGTACCCACACCAAACGGCAACGGTTCCACCCTGACCCTGACCTGGAACAGAGTCACCCGGACCAACGGCGCAGGCCCCGTGAGCAGCTACATCGTCGAAATCCTCGACGTGACCAACCCCGGCAACGCCTGGGTCCCGACACTTGGCATCGACGGCACCACCACAAAGGCAGTCGTCAACGTCATCATCGGCAGAACCTATCTGGTGAGGGTGAAAGCGGTCGCACTCCACACCGGTAGCTCGGGCTACATCGACGCTCCGGTCAAAGCCGCGGGTTCCCCAACCACACCAGCGCTCCTCGCGGCCACCATCGACCGTGACGGCAGAACAGTCAATGTGATCTGGACCGCCGTCGCCTCAGGCACACCGAGCGACATCACCAGCTACACCGTCAGCTGGTTCTCTACCACCGACCCCGTGGGTGGCCGCCGAGGCACCGTGCTCATCACCAGCAACACCCGCGGGACCTACTCGATACGCGGCCTTCCCCCCGGCTTCTACACCGTGCAAGTCGTGGCAACCAACCACATCGGCAACAGCCCCCCCCGCACCGCCAACGTATCCGTCCCCACCCCCACATAAGCGACCAAAGCACTAGTCCAGAGCCCGAGGTCTTGGCCTCGGGCTCTAACTATTTTTCCCGTTCCCCCCTCGACCCCAACCGCCCCTCTCGACCAGAAAGAAGTAAGTGCCCAGACAAGCATGCCCAACGTGTTCATACGACGACTCGATCATCGAGTTCCTTGATGACGACGGCAAGCAAGTACTTCACTGCGAGGACTGCGAATACTCGTGGATGCCGACCGTAAGGGCCAACGGCCGAAGCAATCTAGATGCTCGGAGCGGGATCGGTGAAGAGTGGGGAGTGTACGACGCGTTGATCCAATGCATCGACAACTCCGACCAGTGGCTCGAATACGGCATCATCGAACACCGCTACAAGTTGGCGCATCCCACCACCTACGCCCGAATGGTTCGGCGCTGGGGCCACACAAGTAGAGGGAAGACAAAGTACTCTGCGTCCAGCTTCCTCGGTGGTTGCCTAGGTCGACTCGCCACAGAAGGCGTCATCTCAACCCGACGGCACCGAACCACCACCGGCTACTGGTCATACCTTCCCGAAGTCACCCACGTAGCTGGCGTCCCCGAACCCCCCGAGGACCACTTCCTCAGTTGGCACACCTACGCCACCCAAAACGCCCTCAACCCCAACACCTGGGATCTCTAGCAAGTCTCAGCCTTGGGCTCCCCCGAGGGTCCGCGTACACTGTCGAGATAAGTCGCGACCGTGACGATTCTCGCTGATGCGTTCGACCGCATCGAAGAATCTCAATCGCTATTCGAAGATCACCTGAACCGCAGACTATGGCCAGATGATCCAACCAACCTCCTGTCGCCCGAGTTGAGGCACAACCAGCGAATCTATAAGCACTATGAGAAAATCTCGGATCACCTCGCAGCAGCCTTCCGCGCCGCGATGAGCCAGTACCGGGATGAGGGAACAAGTGAGGGAGGAACGGAAGTTCTGAGTGACTGACAGTTCCGAATCCCGATATGACGAAGACTTCCCCGACAAAGCGGGGGAGACAGTCGAAGACCCCTTTAGCTGAAATCGAGATACCAGGCGCTGGACCACCCAGGCCGCGAGGTGACGCCTTGATCTGCCCCATTGATAGTTAGATGCTACGTGGTTGATCTTGATAACCTTTCGCTATATTATGGACCTCGACACGTCGCCACACACGCGATATCAGACTTCCCCTGATCCAAGCGCAATTTTCTGATCGTAGGGAGGAACCGGTAGTGTCTTCTATAGAAGCCGAGCAGCAACGAGTGGCGATTTTTGAGAAACTGGTTGAACAATTAGGCCTTGAGCAGGCGAAGTACATTATGGCAAACCATCCACCAGGCGGCTGGGAACAGTTGGCCACCAAACAAGACCTCAAGGCTCTTGAGGACTCAACCGAGAAAGCTCTTGGCGGGTTCGAGAAAGCTCTTGGCGGGTTTGCCACCAAGGAGGACCTCAAGAGGTTTGCCACCAAGGAGGACCTCAAGGCTCTTGAGGAAGCCACCAAGAACAGCTTGGAAGTCGGTCTCAGCACAGTCCGCGCCGAGACGAAAGAAGGCTTTGCCGCTGTCCAAGTTGTTCTCGCTGGGATGGTTGCGCAGTCGGGCAAGACTTCTGAGAGACGTGCAAGTGTCTTCTATGCAAACTTCTTGACGTTGTTGGTTCTTTGTGTGGTGATCGTCAGTGTCGTCGTCAGCCTCAACTAGTGAAGACAGCGAGTCGGGTGGTTGACCTTGTTTACGCAGATGGCGCCCATAGATCGGGTCAGCGACTACAGGAGAGGCAAGACTGATGGCCGCTAGTCAAGATGGGATGCCTAAAGACGACCCACCAAAGGAAATTCTCCGCAGCAGACCAGACGAAACGCCCGAGGCATACGGCCGCCGGCTCGGCGACTTTCTCGACGACAGAGCAACCAAGTCTCTTGATGACCCCAAACCAGGCCGATAGAGCACAGCCGACCCGAGCTCCCACTCGTGTGGTCAGGCGAACAGGATGCCGCCGGCCATAGCTGCGCACACGGTCACCGAGAACCCCGCCATCGTCAGCACCATAACTCGAGTCTGCTCCGTGATCTTCTTGGAGAAACTGCTGTCGAGTTCTCCGAGTTTGGTGGTGAATTTGCTGTCGAGCTCTCCGATCTTTGTGGAGAACTTGCTGTCGAGCTGTCCGATTTCTCTCGATAGTCCTGCGATCTCTTTGGAGAGGTTGCCCTCGACCTTCGAGATCTCCCCTCGCAGATTCACAAACTCCGCAGCCACCGCAGTGAACTGAGCGTCGACTTGATCGAACTTC
>JAKZTU010000057.1:0-15704 GCA_047516945.1 Acidimicrobiales bacterium | reverse complement strand
GGCCGTCGACTGTGGAATCACGCTCTAGACGCCGACTGCTTCGCAAAGGTGCGAGACGACACCGATTACACACTCCAGATTTAGTGCTGACGGTTAGCTCGAATCTGGCTTCTTGATGACCCTCGGAAAGAACAGCTCCTTGGGCACGGTCGGCACGGTGAGTTCCCAATTGGTGTGGGGGTCATTGCTGTCTCGTTGTTCCTCAGACAGCGGCTTCTGTAGAAGGTGGCTATCGATGAGCATCTCAAGAGTCGCCGACTCCTCCTCGTCCGAGGAGCGCAGGTGCTTCGTGTCGTCGCCGGAGACGACCGCCGACTCGATGACGTGTCCACCCTCGGTGGAGGCGAACGTCGCCGCGTAGATTCCGAATCCGGTCCAGCTGCGATGTGCGAACAGTCGGTTCGCTTCCATGAACATGAACCACTTCTCCTCCATCATCTGCGGGGCATAACCGAGCCGCATCGAACCCATCTCCTCATCGGTCCAGACCCGGTCGGGCGCAGGGATCGGCTGCGGGTCAGTGAGCGGCTCATTCTTCCAGCTGTCCCGGCTCGCCCTGTTGCTCATGGTGCTCTCATCTCCATCAGGCGCCAGTTTCGCGCAAGATGCAGCGCGCACCTATTCGATCCCGCGAAGTGAAGAGCTAGCCCTACGGGGTACGTGGCTCCGGCTACCGGCGACCTGCCGTTGGGCTCCAGAGCGTGTCGATGGGCGCGGAGTACAGACGGTCTCCTACTTTGAGGCTTCGGGGTCCGGTGTGCAGCAGTACGCCCGGACGATCCACCGCCAGAGTGGTCGCTTGGCTCGCGGCGGCGTCGCACGCCGACTGGATACTCAAGAGGGAGTGGTTGCGTCGTCGGGTTGTGGTCGGTTAGAAACAGTCGTCCGGCTTTCCCAACCGTTGTACGCTTGCCGGGTCATTGCCGAGAGAGACGAAGAGAGTTCACATGCCACGCCCACACCGCCGTTCCCGGGGCGGACGCGTCACCCCGAAGGGCACCACCCCCCGCGGACACCGTCGTGAGCAGAGACCGGCAGGAACTCTGGCGGAGGATCCGCCGTTCGAGCAGTTGCTCATGGACGACGCCGCCGATGTTGCGGTCGGGTGCTCTGAGCTTGATGAGGCAGAGGTGTGGGCCTCTTACACGCAGGTCCTGTTCAGTCCGCTTGGTCTTGCTGCTCCCACGGTGCTGCCCGCCTCGACAGCGCTGGCAGCGGCGGAGTTCTGCCCGGACCATGGCGCCGCAGCTGTGGTGGCCGCGGCGATCAGCGCCTACGGCCCGTCCCGAGACAGACGCCGGGCGGCACGGTTGCTGGACAAGCTGGCCGATAGCGGAGAACATCTACCGGGCTGGATCCGCGCGCTCGGCGATGTGGCGCCGCGCCGGGCCGTGCTGCTGACCGACTCCTGGGGTGACGAGCGGTCGGTGTGGATCGACTTCGAGCGCGCAGATGGCGAACTGCGCGGTCTCGGCGTGACCGTGAACGGTTCCCATGGTGCTTACGCGCGCAACTTCGTGTACGGCCCTCCAGTCGAGGAGATCGAGGGTCCGTTCGCGGAACAGGCCGACGCGGTGATGCGGCCGCTCGGCTTGGCCGAAGCCCGGGCGATGGTCGAGCCCGCGCTGGAGCGGAGAGACCACACCGAGCTCGACTACGAAGGCGACGACGGTCAGGACCAGGGGATGCGTGCTCTCGTCCACCAGCGCGTCGCTCTGCTGCCCGCTGGTGGTGTTCGAGTACCGAGATCCCCGGTCGATGAGGAGATCGACGTCCTCTGCGAAGAGTTCGTCGCCGTGGCCGAGGAGGCGGTGCCAGATGAGGCTGAGAGCGTGGCCGACAGCGTGTGCCGGTTCGCTTGTGCGTGGTGCGACGACGACCCGCTGTGCTGGAGCCCGAACAGAGTGCAGCGTTTCCTCAGCGTGTGGATCCCGGCGAAGTCAGTGTGCGATGACGAGTGGCACGACATCGTCGAGTGGGTGTTCCCCCTGTGGCTGCGTTTCGCCGCGGAACGCCGGGCTCTCGCCGCTGAGTTGCTTGAACTGAACCTTGAGGCAGCCCGGGAGTCCTTCGCCGACATGAGGACCAACTCCGCGGATCCGGCGATGCGCTCGCCCACGACCAACATTGTC
Organism: Acidimicrobiales bacterium; assembly: GCA_047516945.1. Lineage (GTDB taxonomy): Bacteria > Actinomycetota > Acidimicrobiia > Acidimicrobiales > Aldehydirespiratoraceae > VXYK01. The sequence continues at coordinate 13,572 of JAKZTU010000057.1, read as the reverse complement.
ACCGAGATGCTCGATGAAGGGGTCGACTTAAGCGACGAGGCGATGGTGCAGGAGTGGATCGACCGTTACAACACCCGCCCCCGCCACGAGCGCTACTAGGCGAGTTGGAGGGAAGTCGTCCGCGGGGATGTGGGTTGGGTTCAGACGGGGACTACGTCGATGCGTCGATTGCTGGCGGCGGCGAGAATGGACAGGCCGCTGGGGTCGGAGCTGATGATCTGGTCGCCGTGGCCAGCTAACGCGACCAAGGCGGCATCAATTGCGTCGGTATGGCCACTGCCGGGGATCAGGACTCCAGCGTTTCGTCCAAGCTCGGCGTCAAGCGGCACGACCTCAATAGCTTGCAACGCAGCCGCTAGGCGTGCCCGGCGTCCGGTTCCACCGCGCCATACCTGGGCAACTACGCCTCCGTGCGTTTTCGGTGGGCTCTCGGATTGAAGGGCTCCCTTGAACCGTCGCCACATCCGGCGGTCGTCGCCTTCCAGTGCGATGAGCGCACCGGAGTCGAAAATTTCGGTCATCCTGCTTGCCGGATATCGGCTCGATATGACCCAGCCGCGTCGCGATCTTGTTGGGCTTGCTCGGCGATCTCCTCGTCGCTGATGGAACCGTGCTCCGCTTCGTACTCGTGGAGGAGTCGTCGCATCACTGCAAGTCGTGCGTCTCTATCGCGCCGTTGGGCCATCGCCTCGCTGACCCACTCGCTGACTGATCGGGCGTGTCCCTCGCTCACCGCGCCACTGGCCGCTTCAAGCAACTCCTCGTCCACCGTGACCGTTACCCGCTGTTTATGCATACTTTCATCATATACATAGATGCGGTATTGCATACAACAGTGCCAACCTAGCTATTGTGCAAGCCAAGTCCAGACCGCATGCGGGCCTCCTTGAGGCCTACGCACTCTTCAACACCATCATTCCCCGCTGGTTTCCGAAGAGTCTTCGGTCTTGTCGGTCCTGCGCCATTGTCAGTCTTGCGGGACGCTCAAAGCGTCGCGTAACTGGAACTCGTCAACCAACGGTACGCCGCCGAAGCGGCCCTGAAGGTAACCGCGCTCAAGATTCGTGGAACGCCGGACGTTCGTTCCGCGGAACTCCGCCAGCGCAGTCAACTCTGTGCTGCCATCAGGCCTCTTCAAGGTGATCCACACTTCGTCGCGGTTCAAATGGCCGAGCAGGCTCGTGTCATGGGTTGTGAAAATGATCTGGCCGCCATGGGGATTGGTCGCAGGGTCTTGTAACAGTTCCACGAGTTTGCTTGATATCGCGGGGTGAAGGCTGGAGTCGAGTTCGTCGACCACGAGGAGCCCTCCGTTCGCCAGAACCCGGAGCAGTTCTGGCATCAAACGGAGCCAGGCAAGGGTTCCGTCTGACTCCTCGGTCAACTCTAGGGGGAGCAAGCTGCCGGAGACATCGTGTAAGAGCCTCAACCGGCGCTCGCCCGGGTCGGTGGCGCTCGTATCCTCAATCACCTCTGCATCCTGGACACCCAGATCGGCGAACTTGAGCAGCGAAAGGGCCAGATCGCGCCGTTGTGTGTGCCTGCCGTGTGAGGCGTCGTCTCCGCTGCGCCGGTCACGCGAAGGCGATTCCTCGAACAGGTCGTAAAGAGGCTCTTGGTGACCGTCAGCGGTCCATCGTGCTCCAGGGCGGGCATCCTTGAACACTTGGGGAAACATCGATCGCGGCCAGTAGCCGACGGAGTCGATGTTCTCCAACCAGATCGCAACGAGGTTTATCTCCTCGGTCAAGCGGTCGGCAACCGACATGACCAGGGTTGTCTCGGTAATCAATTCACGCCCGCCGCCAGTCAGTCGGGTGCCGCGCCTGAAGGTCAGATCATCTCCTTGGCGCTCAAACAGCGCTCGGCGACGTCGCTGTGGGTAGCTGTACAAAGCTTCGGAGACGACCCTGGATTCGTCCACCTGCAACTCGTAGCGGTAGCGGACAGCGTTGACGACCAGGTCAACTCCGTAACTTGTCGGCCCTGGTTCCGGTGCGAACTTGAACGGGTCCACGCGAAGCGCCTCTCCCCGGGTGTACAGAGACAATCTCACCGCCTTCGACAGCCAGGACAGCGCGTCAATCAAGTTGGTCTTGCCCGAAGCGTTGGCACCGTAGATTCCGGCGACAGTCAGAACCTGCTGATCGCCGATACCTGCGATTTCACGGGCCGCAGCTCGGTCCTTGTCGATCGCGATCATCGACAGCTCAACCGGCTCCCAGATCGACCGATGGTTCTCCACCTCAAACCGAAGAAGCATTAGGACTCCTTGTCTCCTAGGCTTTTCTGCACCAGAATGACACGCTAGTCAGTCTATTTGTCTATTCTCTGCGAAAATTATAGTTTAATTGTGCTGACAGTCCTCTCTAAGGGCCTCAAATCGTTGTCGATAGTGCGGCGAGGTTTGATCAGGCGGCGAGCGTCAATGTGCGGGCGCGAGGTCGATGGTCAGTTCGAGACCCAGCGCGGTAGCGGCCTTCTGCAGGGTCGTGAGTGTGGCGCTGGTGCCGCCGGTCTCGAGGCGGGCCACCGCTGCTTGGCTGGTGGACATTCGTAGAGCCAACTCACGTTGGCTGACTCCGGCTGCCTCGCGTGCTTCGCGGACCTTCTCGCCGACCCTGATGGCCAGGTGGGCCGAGGCGAGCGCCTCCTCGAATTCGGCTCGCTCCGCGCTGGTCATGTTGTTGACGCGCTGGTTGCGAAGTTCTTCGATAGTTCTGCGTCCCATTAGTCGTCCTCCTCAGCTTTGGTGACTTTCAACGTGATCCCTACACATTCGGGCATCTGGAGCCGGTTAGCTCGATCCGGGCTTCTTGATGACCCTCGGAAAGAACGACTCTTTGGGCATCGTCGGCACGGTGAACTCCCAATTGGTGTGGGGGTCATTGCCATCTCGTTGTTCCTCAGTTAACGGCTCCTGCAGAAGGTGGCTATCGATCAGCATTTCAAGAGTCGCCGACTCCTCCTCGTCCGAGGAGCGCAGGTGCTTTGTGTCGTCGCCGGTGACGACCACGGATTCAATGACGTGTCCGCCCTCGGTGGAGGCGAACGTCGCCGCGCAGATTCCTAATCCGGTCCAGCTTCGATGCGCGAACAGGCGGTTCGCTTCCATGAAGATGAACCACTTCTCCTCCATCATCTGCGGGACATGTCCGCGCCGGATCGAACCCATCTCCTCATCGGACCAGACCCGCTCGGGCGCAGGGATGGGCTGCGGGTCGGTGAGCGGCTCAGTCTTCCAGCTGTTCCGGCCCGCCCTGTTGCTCATTGTGCTCTCATCTCCGGCGTGCCCGACAGCGGCAGCCTTGCCAGATTAGTGGCGCTAGACAGGGGCTACATCGATGCGTCGATTGCTGGTGGCGGCAAGCATGGCCAGGTCGCCTGGGTCCGAGGTGATGATCTGGTCGCCGTGGTCAGCCAGCGCGACCAACTTAGCTAAGTGACGTGGGGATTCCGCGAGCGCCGTGACGCCTGTGAAGGCCAGTGCCCTTCAAGAATCCAGAGCTACCAGCCGCTATGTTCAGAAAACGAGGGACCGCTAGGGATGCTACGCTTGCAATGCGCTAATCGTTGCTCCAACTATTTCGCATTGGAATGGATTGATTCACCCTGGGTTTTGCGCAGAGCCTACGCAATACCCGGTGAGGTTCACACAACGTAAAGGGAGCACTATAGTGTCGCATCTATGTCTGAATCATGTCTAGGTCGCGATTTAAGTTCAATGGTTGGGTTGAGCCGGGTCTGGTTGAGCCTCGGGTTGGTTGTTTCGTTGACGGCTGCGTTGTTGGGGTTGCCGTCACCGGCTGGGGCGGTGGCGGGCTATGGCGATGTGGGTGAAGGCACTTGGTACACCGATGCCGTGCAATGGTCGGTAGACAACGGGATCGCCAGTATTGCGGAGTTCTGTTTCAGGCCTGAGACTCCGGTGTCGCGTGGTGAAACAGCGGTGTGGATCTACAACATGGAAAACCAGCCCGACGCCGGGGACCCTCATTCGTTCAGCGATGTAACCGACGCGTCTCAAAACGATGCGATCTCGTGGATGGCCAACACCGGTATCACCACTGGTACTTCACCCACCACCTTCGCACCTGATGAAAACCTGAAACGTGCCCAGGCCGCAGCATTCTTGCATCGTTTGGCTGGTGAGCCTGCTGCGCCGCCGCACAGTTTCGTTGACGTTGTTACGGCTTGGCAACAAGGTGGTGTGTCTTGGATGGACCACACCGGTATCACCACCGGCACCTCACCCACCACATTCGCGCCTGAGGACACGTTGACGCGTGCCCATCTCGTTACCTTCCTGTACCGCTACCAGGACGAACCGGACGTAACCATCAACACCTCAACCCCACACTGCGACCCCACTGCCGATATGGTCGAGGACCCTGTCGATATGGTCGAGGACCCTGCTGACATTGATGCTGTTGAGGATTCCATATTCGTAGATGGGCCACGAATATACAACGACAATCTATTCGTGATGCCCGTGGAGAAAGGGACATACGACCCCGCTGCCTTTTATCAGCATTTTGAGGACGAGTTCGACTTTCTAATGTTCGTGCCCGCAGATCCAACCTTTTTCGACACCGAGGCGGCCGGTTGGTTCTCCTTAGCAAGAAACGATGTGCAGGGAATAAACATAGCGACCATATCCCAGAGCGGTAGCTTCGGGTCGGCAGGAAAGCTCCAGGGCACAATCACCTTCAAGGAGATTATTGAAATCTCCAACATCGCATCGCATGAGATTATGCACCGGTGGGCTGCCTTTATCCTGCCATCAAAGGTATCGGATGGCGTGCACTGGTTGACCTTCGGAAACATGGGCGGAGTCATGGATGGCGGTTACTTCACGACTCCATTTGAGGAGATTGTTGACCTTGGCGACGGTCAATACTCCGCTGAGTTTCTGATAGGTCGTGGATATTCGCCCCTCGAACTGTACTTAGCGGGTTTTATCCCGCCAGAGGATGTGCCAGAGTTCTGGGTCGCTGCTAACGGAGAGTGGGTCGAAGCCCCGTGGGATGTGGACACAGATCCGCGCCAGCCAAGAAGGGTGGTATTCGCTGCGAGCGAGATCAAGAGATATACGATTGATGATGTCATCGCTGCCCATGGAAGACGGATCCCAGAAGCCTCTGAGTCGCAGCGCCAGTTTCGAGCAGCAGCGATACTCCTGATAGATGAGGCTCACCCGACGGTGGACACGGAGTTGTTAGATCTTGTGAGCGCTGCTGTCGCGTGGTTCAGCCATCCCGGTGTACTTGAGTCCAGCGAATACTGGAGCGAGAATTTCTATGAGTCAACAGGGGGCCGCGCCACGCTCATAATGGACGGCCTATCACAGCTCCAAAAAAGACCGCAATCGTAGTTGGCGACCGAGTAACCGTTGCCGACGACGCCATCACCTTCAACAACCTACACACGCGCCCTGATTCGGATCAGGGGTCGACGAGAACACCGGGGTTGAGGATGCCGTTGGGGTCGAGGTGCTTCTTGACGGCCCGGAGGGACTGAGCGAACAGTTCGGGCCGCTGATCGTCGTAGCCGTCTGGCCGGTGCATGCGCCCTACTGCGTGGTGGTGGGTGACGGTGCCGCCCGCGTCGACCACAGCCCGGTTGGCTTCGTCCTTGACGGCCTGCCACTGAGTGATCTCGCTGCCTTGAGCACCCATGCCCGACCAGGTGTAGTAGGGGGCGGGGCCGTCGGTGTAGACGTGGGTGAACCGGCACGACAACGAGTGGTGCGACCCGAACGTGTCGTTGAGCACGGCACCCACCCGACTGCGGATCTCAGCATCGAATTCGGGCCAGCGATCCCAGGTGACGGCCGTCTCGAACGTGTCGTTGACCAGGCCCAGCGACGTCTCCACGCCGTTGCCGACTCCGATGAAGGCGTTGCGCCAGGCACCCACCGCTCCGCCCCGTCCCGTCGGTGCGCCCGTCCCGTCATCGACGCGGATGTCGTCGTCGGCGATGATCCCGCCGCTGTCCCGAGCGATCTCGACCGCGGCCGCGATGTTGTGCCGCTGGGTGAGTTCCGCCGACTCGAACGACACGATCACCAGAGCCTGCTCGCCGTCGAGTCCAGCGGCACGGCGGGCCTCCGCGGGGTCGAGGATACGCAGGTTGGCCGGCCACAGCTTGGCCTGCACGAGATGGCGGACAGCCTCGCAGCCCTCCTCCCACGACCCGAACGTGACACCGGCAGTGGCCCGGAACACCGGCCGCCGCTGGATTCGCATCCAGGCCTCGGTGATGATCCCGTAGATCCCTTCGGAGCCGACAACCATCCGGTCAGGGCTGGGACCGGCGCCGGAGCCGGGTAGGCGGCGGGACTCCCACCAGCCGGCCGGGGTGATCATCCGCACCGACTCCACGAAGTCGTCGATGCGGGTGTGGTTGGTGGCGTAATGGCCGCCGGAGCGGGTGGCGATCCAGCCGCCGAGGGTGGAGAACCGGAAGGACTGCGGGAAGTGTCGCAGGGTGTGGCCGCTGGGCCGCAGTTGCTCCTCGAGGTGGGGGCCGAACACTCCGGCCTGGATGCGGGCGGCCCGCGACACCTCGTCGATCTCGAGCACGCGGTCGAGCCGGTCCAGCGATATCACCACCGTCGGGCCCAGGTCGTCGTGGGGGGTGACACCCCACACCACCGACGATCCGCCGCCGTAGGGGACGGTCACATAGCCGTTGGCGTCGCACCAGTCGAGGGTGGCTTCCACCTCGGTCTCGTCTCGGGGGTGGTCCACCACGTCGGGCGGGTTGACGAAATCAAGGTTGAAGGCCCTGACCCGCTCGGTGAAGTGGGCGCCGTAGGCGTAGCGGGCCCGGTCGTAGGTCGTCGTGGAGCACCAGGCGGCCACCGAGTCGGGCACACCGATGCGAGGGGCACGCAACTCGGCATCGCCCAGTGAGGGCACCGGCTTGGCAGTGATCTCGGTGCCGTACCGCTTCGACAGCTTGGCCGCCAGCGCGGCCCGATCCGCGTCGGAGGGTTCCTCGGACTCGAGGCACCACGCCCAAAAGGATTTTCGGTCAGCCAATGGCGCTCCTCCGGCATTGAGGCGGACCCCGTCACGGTAGGCGTGGTGGATCGACACCGCCAGCGCGAGAGCACCGGCCCGGTCCCAGTGCGAGCGGCTTGAACCCTCGTGTGGTCAGGGTGGCTCTCAGTCCTGAGCGACACGATTAGAGGTGAAACGTGAAGGCTTGGTTCAGGTTCGGACCGAAGCGGCCTACCGAGAAGTCAATGTCGAAGGCGCGGGCGTTGCAGGGAGACGAGGATTGGCAGTCTAGGAATCTGAGAATTAGTAGTGTTGAAAGGTGAGAAAAGGTAGTGTATCCGGCGAGCTGTTAGTGATGCTATGATGCGCGTATGCGCACTACAGTGTCCATAGACGACGAGATCCACGAGGCGGCGCGGCGGATCGCGTTCGAGTCGCGCCGAACACTCAGCGAGGTGTTCAACGAGTTGCTCGCCGAAGGTCTCGAAACCGTCACCCGAAAGGCGCAACGACCGCGACTAGGCCAACTCCGGGGCACCATCAAGATCGCCGACGACTTTGACGACACACCACCGGAGATCCTTGACGCTCTCACCGAGCCGCTCTGATGGCGTCACTGCTGCTCGACACCCATGTCCTGCTCTGGGCCAACGAGTCGCCCGAGCGTCTCTCCTCCGATGCCGTCACCGCACTGGAAAACCCCGGCAACGACTTGCTCGTGTCGCCGGTATCGGTTGCGGAGATCGAGATCAAGCGTCAACTGGGCAAGCTGTCGATGAATCACAGTTGCGCCGAACTTGTAGAGCACCTCGCTGCCGGATGGCTCGACCTCACGGCGGCTCATGCGGCGGGTCTTCGAGTTCTGCCGACCCTGCACCGTGATCCGTTCGATCGGCTGCTCGTAGCCCAGGCGATAGCCGAGAATCTCACCCTTGTGACCGCCGACCGGAAGGTGATCGCCTACCCCGTCGTGACGCTCCGCGCTTGACCGACAAGCAACAGCACACAAAGACCAACCTCTATGTCCACTACAGCTAGACCGTTCAATCAGATCCTCGTCGGTGTCGAGTCCTATTGAGCCGAGGCGGTTATTCTCCGCTTAGGTGAACAGGGTTTCGCAGCCGGTGCCGGTGAGGATTGTGTCGACGTGGGCGCGGTCGGTTGCGGTGAGAGAGTTGTAGTCGTCGCGGATCCAGTTGAGACACTTTCCCTGGTACTTGAATGGGCCCTGGCGATACTCATGACCGGCGATCTCGCACACGACCTCATCGGCTCCACTGCTGAGCGCGGCGGCATTGGCGAGCATGAACGGGACGTAGGTGCGTCCGGCCTCGTGCAGCAGCTCGACGCAAGGACCCAGATCGTCGTTCTGAAGCCAGCCGTCGGTCGCTTTGTCGGGCACCGACAGCCATGACAGGTCGTCGACCCGGTCGACCCCGTTGATGACCTTGGGCGCTCGATCCACCGCGATGGCCGTGGGTGTCGAATCCCACCTCACCATTTGACTGAGTTGGCCGAAGAGCGCGAAGTCACCGCGACCAGGTCGATCTCCCAGCAGAAAGTCGCGTTCGTCAAAGACACGTCGGAGAATGTCAAGCACGCGCCTATACGAGTCCTCAATAACGAGCCGGTTGGCGTCGGTTGAGCCGACTAGGGCCCGTCGGCCGATTTGGCGAGTGGTGATCAACTCGTAGGCACCTTCTGATTCGGCAGCGTCCATCTGCAGATCCTGCGACAGCGGCAGCAGCTTGCCGGCCTTGTCGATGTCGGGTTCGTAGGCCCAGCGGTAGTGGTACATGGCCTTGGTGAGCCACTCGTCGGCGAAGTCCTCGATGAGAGCATCGATGAACGCCAGCGCCGGATCGCCGGGCACGACACTACGTCCCTCGTACTCGCGTTCCAAGCGCATGATCTGGGGCGACGAGTCAACCATGGCCTCGCCCCGGCCCTCATCGCAGTGGCCATCAGCATCAGGGAAAACGATCACCGGGATGATCCGCACCGCTACGTCGGGAAGGTCGTCCCACTTGGAGTCGCGCAGCACCCAGCGGAACGGGACGCGGCGGTAGCGCAGCACGGCGCGCATCTTGAGGGTGTAGGGCGACCCGTACTGGCCGGCGAGTACTAGGCGATGAGCAGTCATGACAGAAGGAACAGAAGGACTAGGGCAGTTGGAGCCAGCAGGCGTCGTGAATGGCGGCGGCCATCGGTACTGGGCCCTTGGCCGTCATCTCGGGGTTGAACACCTCCGCAGCCACGAACGGAGAAGAGCCGATGTCGTCGAGCGCCGACCAGATCGAGGCATAGTCGACCGATCCGGAACCGGGGAGTCGGCGGTCTGTCATTGCTTCGGCCTCCAGATCGTCGCCTCGTGTCGGCCCCGGATCACACATCTGCACGTACGCCACCCGGTCGCCCGGAACAGAGCGGAGAGCATCGAGGTCGGGGCCACCCGGCTGACGAACCCAATGCCAAGTGTCGAGCAGAATCGTGGCGTTGTCGGCGCTAGCGGCGACCACCAGATCGTTGGCGGCGGAAAAACTCGGCACCCCGGTCCACGGCAGGAACTCCAAGGCAATGACCATGTCAGCGCTGCCCGCCACCTCCGCCAACATCGCCAAACCCTCGGCTGCCGCGCCCTGATCGTCGATAGGCCCCAAACAGGCAGCCCCGACAATGTGGGCGCCGAACTGCGAACCCGTCTCGACCAATCCCGCGACCTCTGCACGCGCCGCGTCGGTCGGACCGGTGGTCCAACTGATGGCGGCCTCGACGGCGTTCACCGACAGTCCCGACTCGAGTACCACGTTGGTTGCTTGCGGACCCGCGAACATGAGATGAAAAGCCCACAGACTCACCGAATCGAACCCTGCTTCGGCGGTGGCGTTGATGTATCCCCTGAACGAGTCGGCATCGACCCGCATCGGATCGGGCAGCAGCGTGGATGGACAATTACCGAGTGAATCGATCTTCATCAAAGGAGTTTCGTCAATTCAGCGGCCCTTATCCAATCGGCGACCACACGGTAAGGCTGGCCAATGTGACCCGAGGCCCGGCAATCAGACAGAATCAAGACGTGACCGAAAAGCTGATCCTGGAAATCGATGGCCCGGTGGCGACCATCACCAACAACAACATCGCCAAGCACAACGCGTTCGACGATGACATGGACGCCCACCTGTTCGCGATATTCGACGAACTCATCGCCACCCCCTCAGTGCGAGCGGTGATCTGGCGTGGGGAGGGCAAGAACTGGTCCTCGGGCCGCGATGTCGCTGCTATCGGCACCAACGTCACCGAGATGACCCACCACGAGTTGATGACTCGGGGACACAAGGGGATTCAGAAGATCTGGGAACTGGAGGCACCGATAATCGTCGCAATCGGCGGTTGGGCCATCGGCGGCTCCTTCCAACGGGCCTTGATGTGCGACATCCGCATCGCCGCCGAAGGGGCGCGTTTCATGTTGCCCGAAGCGAACTACGGCGTGATCCCCGACACCGGAGGGATGGGAGTGCTCTATGAAATGTGCGGGCACGGTCTGGTGAGCGACATGGTCCTGACAGGGCGGGTCCTCGACGCCCGAGAAGCGCTCGCCCACGGCATCGTGAGCCGCGTCGTGAAGCCCGAAGAACTCGACAGCACCGCCAAAGAGATGGCCGAAAAGATCGCCGCGTCGCCCGCGGTGACAGTGAAACTCGCCCGCCGTGTGATCAGCCACCTGTCACGGCCTCCGGTCCGCTCCTCGATGGAAGATGAACTGATCTACCAGACCTTCCTCAACAAATCAGAGGATTTCGCCGAGTTCAAAGCTGCCCATGCCGAGGGCCGCGAGCCGAACTACCGGGGATCGTGATGAGCAACGACGATGGACCACAAGGGCTACCTGCGCCGCCGCCACTGGGGGCGTCAGCTCTGCCGGCGGGCACCTTCGACGGTACCGCTGTGCTCATTACGGGCGCTGGGACCGGTTTGGGCAAGGGGATCGCCCAGGAATTCGCCCGTCTCGGGGCGAGCATCGTGATCGCCAGTCGTAAACAGGAGAACCTCGACGCGGGCCGCGTCGCGATCGAAGAACTCGGGGCGCCGGTCGAAACGGTCGTCTGCGACATCCGTGACCCTGAGTCGATTACCGCCATGCTCGACGCGGCCGAAGCAGCCTTCGGAATCCCTCAAGTGTGCGTCAACAATGCGGCCGCCAACTTTCCGGTGCCGGCCGAGGACATGTCGCCCAACGCTTGGCGCACCGTGGTCGATATAACGCTCAACGGGACCTTCTTCGTTGCTCGAGAGTTCGCACGCCGACACCTCGCGGCGAACACCCCGGCGAGCATCATCAACATCGGGGCGAGCTACGCCTGGACCGGTGGTCCCGGTTTCGCCCATTCCGCAGCCGCCAAAGCGGGCGTGAAGAACATGGTCGAGAGTCTCGCCGTGGAATGGGGCCCCTACGGTATCCAAGTCAACGGTTTAGTGCCCGGTTTGATCCCACATGAGGACATGACTGCCGACATCACCGCCAACCTGCAACGAGCCGATCCCGAAAAGGACCTGCTCCAACCAGCCATGCGGGTAGGCACCCGCCGAGAGTTCGGCTGGGCGGCAACCTTCCTGGCCAGCCCCTACGCTCGCTTCATCTCAGGTCACACGCTCGTTGTCGATGGCGCGAACTGGCAACGCCGCTTCATGACGAACCCGACCGTGGTCCCGATCCGCCAACAGATGAACCGGGGCCCCTTCAATCCCGATCCCTAGAAAGCCGTTGCCCGACCGCCGAACTACGACCTCCGAACCGTGACCGCCGAACGGCGCCTTCGAACGGCGCCCTCCGGAACTTAACTCGGTCGGTGAGCACGGAGTGGTGAGCAGGGCCTAACGTAAAGCACATGGAGGCCATCCATGTCGCGCTTCTCCTCGGTGGTGGTTTCCTGGCAGGAATCATCAACACGATGGCTGGTGGGGGTTCGCTGCTGACGGTCCCCCTGCTGGTGTTCGCCGATGTGCCCGGAAACGCTGCCAACGGCTCCAACCGGGTTGGAGTGCTTGCGGGCTCACTGAGCGCGATGAGTACTTTCCGCCGTTTGGGGGTGGCGGGGTGGGCTGGTATCGGCCGTATTCTTGTGCCGGCGGTGGCTGGCTCACTGGTCGGTTCGATCCTCATATCACGACTCACCGACAACGACTTTGAGCGTGTGTTCGGTTTGGTGATGATCCCGATCCTGGTTTTGTCGTTGCGCAGCCCCGACCCCGAAAAGCTACAAGAGCGTCCTCAATGGTCTCCATGGGGCAGCACGGTCGTGTTCTTCGCGGTCGGGATTTACGGGGGCGCAATCCAGGCAGGTGTCGGACTGATATTGATCGTCGCCCTCACCAGAGCAGGTGTCGACATCGTGACCTCAAACCACATCAAGGTGATCGTCACGTTCGTCTATACCTTGTTTGCGTTGCCAGTGTTCATAGCAAATGGCGACGTCTACTGGCTGCCGGCGATCGTGCTCGCTGTAGGCGTAGGCGTGGGGTCCTTCGTGGGTGCCCACATCACCGTTTCAGGCGGCGAGAAGGTCGTGCGCCCGGTCCTAGTAGTAGCGGTTGTGGTCATGGCCGGCCGCCTCTTGGGCCTGTACTAGATGGTTAGTTCCAAGGGGTGCGCGCGGTTCGCGCGGTATCCACCACGTTGAGCGCGAGGGTGTCCACGATCAGGGGCTTGTAACAGACCCTGATCCTGAAGGACCCGAGCATGAACCCTGAACTGGACACCCTCGCGACTCGACTCTACGTGACCATCGATGACCTGCTGATCGATCACCCCGAATGGGCACCCGAACGACCTGCCATTGGAATCTCTCCCATGCTCAGCGACGCTGAGTTGATCACTCTCGCGGTCATCCAAGCCCTGCTCGGCTACACGTCTGAGGCCCGCTTCATCCGTTACGCCCATACCCATCTACGGCCCTGGTTTCCGTACCTACCCAACCGGCCCGGCTACAACAAACGACTTCGACGGTGCGGCCATCTCATGCAACACGTCATCGGCCACCTGGCCCGGTCGTGTCCGTCGTTCACCGATGACATCTGGCTTGTCGATTCAACCCCGGTCGAGTGCGGCCGCAGCCGTGAAACCGCGAAACGATCCGATCTCGTCGGCTGGGCCGAATACGGCTACTGCGCGTCACACTCCCGCCTGTTTTGGGGACTACGACTCCACCTCATCACCACACCGTCAGGACTCCCCGTCGCTTACGCGCTCGCCGGCGCCAAAACTGACGAACGCGACACCGCCTTGGACATGATCGCGTTCAGCGACCTCGACCGCAAAGGCCAAACACTTATCGCCGACAAGGGCTACCGGCGAGCCGCCTTCGAAACCGAACTCAACAACGCCGGCATCACCTTGATCCGGCCCGCGCTCAAAACCGAGAAACCCCGACCAGGCCGCCAAGCTCTCAAAGCATTCCGCCAGATCATCGAGTCCGTCAACCAAACCTTCAAAGCCCAACTCGATCTCGAACGCCACGGCGGCCGAACCCGCCCCGGCGTCTGCGCCCGCATCCTGCAACGACTCCTC
>JAKZTU010000056.1:0-5617 GCA_047516945.1 Acidimicrobiales bacterium | reverse complement strand
GTGCGAGTCGCATGCGTCAGCTTGCGTTCCATGTAGTCGTTGGCGCCGAGATAGGCCTTGTCACCGCCACCGATCACTAACGCCAGCGGCAACGTCAATTCGGTCATTCGGTCGATCACCATGGAATCAACATGCAGCCCTACCGTGGCGGCCAATTCGCTGACCCCGTAGCTCGGAGCATTCTTCAAAAGTCTCGAATTCCAACCCTGTCGAGCTTCCGGGTCACGAAACCCAGGACCGGTCGATACCAACACCAGGGCGTCGATAGCGCTCGGACGGGTCAGGGCGTAGGCCATAGCGAGGTATCCACCGAGCGAATGGCCGACAAACACGACGGGGCGTGTCAACCCAGAGATGACCGCGTCGAGATCTTCGAGCATGGCACTGCGTTCGTAAGCCACGGGGTCGGTGCTAGCCGGCGACTTGCCGTGTCCGGGCAAATCGACAGCAACGCACAGATGATCCGCGAGAAGATCGATGGTCGGAGTCCACACCCCCGAATCAGAATCAACGCCGTGAACAAACAACAACGTGGCCGGACTCGTAGAAGCCGACCCAGTGGTGCTGACGTGCAGAGGCGTGCTCATTGGCTTGGTTTCATTCCGGTGTGCTCATTGCGGGTTGGTCGACGGCTCATTGCGACGATAGATATCGGGCTCGATGTACATTGGGCGAGCTTCAGGCACATCGCTGCGGACTTTCGCCTCGATCTCGTTGATGACATCACCTAACTGCTCGGTCGTGTAGCTCGGGTCGAACGCGACCTTCGCTCCGACGAGGAGTTCGTCAGGGCCTAGGTACTGAGTGCGGAGGTGGATGATGCGCTCTACGCCTTCAACGCTCTCAACAGCTTTCGCGATTTTTGACTGTGTTTTCGCGGTCGCTCCCTCGCCGATCAGCAGGCTTTTCATCTCAATGGCCAAAACCACGGCGATCAGACCCAGCAGAACGCCGATCGAAAGGGTGCCGATTCCGTCCCATACCGGAGCGTCGAAAGTCACCGCGATCGCCAAGGCACCGAGAGCCAGGACCAAGCCGATCAGAGCGCCGAGGTCCTCAAGAAGCACAACGGGGAGTTCTGGGACACGGGAGCGCCGGATGAACGTTGTCCAACTCAGGTCGCCACGAATCAGATTGGATTGGACAATGGCTGTGCGAAACGAGAAGCCCTCAAGCACGATGCCGATCGACAAGACGGCGAAGGCCCAGATAGGAGCATTGATTTCGTGTGGGTGGCGGATCTTCTGCACACCTTCGTATACGGCGAACATCGAGCCCACGCTGAACAGTACGAGGGCAACCACGAAGGACCAGAAATATCGTTCGCGTCCGTAACCGAACGGGTGGGTCGTGGTGGCTTCTCGTTTGGCGAGCCGCCCACCCAAAAGCAGCAGGGCCTGGTTGCCGGTGTCGGCACAGGAGTGGATCGCCTCGGCCAGCATTGAGGAGGCTCCGGTGAAAGCGAACGCCACGAACTTGGCGATAGCGATACCGAGATTTGCGAAGAAAGCAGCCAGAATCGCCTTGGTACCGCCACTTGCTGCCATTCAAGCTCCTTGGGTCTTGCCGAGAATCCAAGCTCGGGCACCGATGAGGATAGCGCTCTGCTTACGCCGGACGGTACCGTTGCATCTCATGGTGACTGTCTTTGAATCCCCGGATGACTTGCTACAAGCCGTTGGAACTCAGCTGGGGTCGAGTGAGTGGCTCACAATCAGCCAGGAGCGCATCAATCTGTTTGCCGACGCAACAGGGGACCATCAGTGGATTCATGTTGATCCAGTCGCGGCCGCAAAGGGCCCGTTCGGCGCCACAGTTGCCCATGGCTACCTCACCCTTGCGCTCACCAACCAGTTCCTGCCCGAGATCGTGCGTGTCGACAACGCATCGATGGGGATCAACTATGGCACCAACAAAGTGCGCTTCCCTCAACCAGTCACCGTTGGGAGCAAGGTCCGGGCCAGCGCGGTTCTCAGCGATGCCCAAGAAGTCAACGGAGGAGTTCAGGTAGTCATCACCATTGCCGTCGAGATCGACGGTCAGGCCAAGCCCGCCTGCGTTGTTGAGTCGGTAAGCCGGTTCCTGCGATGAACTCTGCTTGCGCAGGCCACACGCTCAACGGTGCCGTGTGATGGCGAAACGCAAAAGGCGCGCTCAGCGGCCAGCGCTTGTCAAGCCGTCGTACCCGCCGGTGGTCCCCGGTTTGTTGAGTCCCACTCGGCGTGTGCCCGTGGCAATCAAACGCCCGCCATACGCCCTCACTGGTCAACCTCCAGCTACTGGGTCCTCGCTGGTTCGCACCCCAGAAGAACTCACAGCCATGCGCCGCACTGGGGCTGCTGCCGCAGAGATCCTTTTGCGGGCCGGTGAGGCGGCTCGACCTGGAGTCACCACTGATGAGATCGACCGACTTGTACACGAACTGGCGATCGAAGCCGACGGTTATCCGAGTCCGCTCAACTACCGGGGCTACCCCAAGTCGGTGTGCACATCTGTCAACGAGGTGATCTGCCACGGGATTCCTGATAGTCGGCCCCTGTGTGACGGCGACATCGTCAACATTGACGTGACTCTGTACCGCGAGGGAGTGCACGGAGACACCTCGGCCACGTTCCTCGTGGGCGATGTGGATGCAGAATCGGTCATGCTGGTTGAGGTCACCCTCGAATCTCTTGACCTCGCCATCGCCGCCTTGGGCCCCAATGCGATGGTTCGTGACATTGGGCGGGCCATTGAGTCGCATGCCATGAAGCACCGCTTGGGCGTAGTCCGCGAGTTCATCGGACACGGCGTGGGCACAGAATTTCACTCCGGTCTACAGATACCTCACTACCACGACCGCCGGCTGGTTATTCCGCTCGTGTACGGCACCACGTTTACGATCGAGCCGATGCTCACGCTTGGATCGCCCGAGGCGGCGATGTGGGACGACGAGTGGACTGCGGTCACCATCGACGGGAGCCGCACCGCTCAATTCGAACACACTCTGGTTATGGGCGAAGGTGGAGCAGAACGGCTTACCGTCACCAAAGCAGGCGAATGCGCTCACGACCTGGTGCGCGCCGCGGTTGTGAGCCGTTAGTAACCCAATCCCAATTCAGCGATACGACGCTGGCCGGGTCGGTCAGGGTCAGGAATACGACGTGCTGTTGGAACGGGGCAGTTCGATCCAGGTACGGCCTTCCAGGATCGAAATCCGACGACCCTGGGTGTCTGAGTAAATTGTCACGTCGCTAGCTCTCTGACGTGACCAGGTGGCCTCCACCACATGACCATCGGTAAAGACCAAAGCCCGGCCGGTGCCGACGGTTATAGCCTCAGGCGAGCGAGAATCGGCGGCGGATTGCCCGTACCTGGTGAACTGCACGATCACCGTCACAGGGCTTGTGCGTACGCCCCGAGTGTCGACCATCGGCCTGCCGTTTTGGGACCGATCCCACCCCGACCCGTTCCAGCTGTAATGAACTTCAGCACTGCCATAGTCAATATCGATGGAGCTTGCGGGGACCGCCGTGGAGTTGACCGGTTCGTTTGGTTCACGGAACACGAACATTGGCGAAGGCAGACCGGCATCGGAAAAACCGCTCCCCACCGACCACAAGTTGCCCGCGTTGGTAAAGAGGTTGTGAGGCACTCTCCGGCTCGAACTCCGGTAGTAGAGTTGTGGGGCCGCGCCCACTCCGATGTCAACAAGCGTTGAGTCAGCCAGTGCCGCGCGCGTGCCTCGGTTTCCTCCCGAATTAGCAAACAGCGGGCTGTTCAACTGCGCTAACAGGTCAAGGTCGCTGGTGCGCATCGAGCGAACCGGACCTACCTGCTCTGGCGCCGTTGAATGAAACACCGCCGCCAGTCGAGTGGCAAACTCAACCTCTTCAACAAACACAATGTCAGCTTGGTTGATACCTGCCTGGGGCCGCGCGGCCCCAACGTTGTCGATCTTCACCACGAGAGCTGGTCTGGAGACGTGCGTAGTGAGGTCGAGTCCGGTGAGGACTGCGGAAATCGTCCGTGTTTGTTCCTTTTCGATTCGGATAATTGTGTTCTGTATTGCGGACAGGGTGTCTTGTAGCTCGGCTTTTGCAGCGGCAATCTCCTCGTTGAGTTCTCGTTCGAAGGCTTGGCGTTGTTCAAACTGGTCTTGCGACGCGGAGAGGAGTTGTCGCGTCTCGGCGAGTTGGTCGGTGAGGCTTTGCAGGCGGGTGTCGAGCTCGTTCAGGCGTCGGGTCGCATCGGCGACCACAGACTGATAGAGCACTCGCCGCTCGGGTGTCTTGGTGCTGCCATCCAAAGCGCGGATTTCGTCGATCAACCCGCTTTGTCGAGGGTCGCCTTGTCTGAAGCTGATAATGGCTATTTCGATGCGGGTGGCTGCTGGTTCGCGCCGCTCGTCCACGGTTTTTTCAAATTCGTCGGCTAGCAGTTCTAGCTGCGTGTTGTCTGTAGCGATCGTGTTGATAAGGGTGAAGATCTCGTTGTTCAGTTCACCCAGAGTCGCTTCTTTCTCTGCGATTGACGCGGTTAGCTCAGCGCGTCGACTTTCCTGCTCGCGCAGGTTTGCTTGTTCCTCGCGCAGGATCTGCTGGTCCCCTTGGCTGAGTGCGGGCGCCGCCAGAGCCGACAAAGCCACACAGCAAACGATGATGAGGGAGAGGACTCGAGAGGTTTTTGCCATGGTCAAGACGGGGAATTTGCCCGCTCGCTGGCTCATGGTACAGGTCGCCGACGCTACTACGGGGTACCGTTGCGATGGTGCCGACACAGCCGTTGAAACAAATCGAGTTCGGGCGTGATGATCTCTCAGCGGTGGTGGCTGCGATGGCTGAAATTGCCGCCGCTCCAGGCGCTGTTGGCTGGGTCAATATCGGCCCTGCGCTAACCGACGAGCAAGCCGCACAGGTCCCACCCAGGAGCGGACTTGCGGCATGGTTCTCGGGTCGCGGACCGGCTGTTGCGATGGGCACCTGGATGCCAGTTTCGGTTGGTGGCCGTTCGAGGGCCGCTCAGATTGGTGTTGAGCACGGGCAGGGCCCAAACGCATTGAAGCGGCTGCGAGAGGCTGGTCTGGAGTTGCCCCGGGGTTGGGTAAAGCGCCAAGACCATGCCAAACACGGTGTTGTGGTCGAGGTCGGTGGCGATGTTGACCTGTCGGCAGCGGTCGACTGGATAGTTGGCGCAGTGACGATCCTGACAAGCGGCGTCGCCATTGAGGGCCGCTTTATCGCCGCGCTGTATCGCCCGGTCTGAGACCTGTTCGTTAGGTCTGGGGTTCGGGAACTGCGGTGGCGGCTTCGACGATCAACTTGATGACGGCATCAGCATCTGCCGTGCGCAGAACCCGAACATTGTTGCCGTTGTCTGCTGAGGAGCCGCGATCGTCAACAACGGTCATTCCCCGGGTATGCGTGCCGGTGAGCTCAACGTTGACCGGTTGCCGTTTGCCGTCGAACAGCTGCGGGTGCGTGACCGCTAGTACCGCGCAGGCGTCGTGAATGGGTGCTCCGGCCCAGCCCCGTAGTTCTGATGAGCGATCAATTGCGTAGTCGAGGAGCTCAGCAGCCAGGGTCGCGGCCGGGGTGCGGGCTGCTCTCATTTGGTTGACTTGAGTGGGTCCCAGGAG
>JAKZTU010000055.1:0-10969 GCA_047516945.1 Acidimicrobiales bacterium | reverse complement strand
CCAGTGTCCCCCCCACCACTACCGTTGATGATCCCAGTACCGATGACTCGTCCACCGAATCGTCGCTGGAGGAACTTGCGCCCGAGGCGGATCTTGCGCCTGAGGTGGAACTCGACGTGGCACCTCAGGGGGCTCTTTATGAGTCAAGCATAAAAGCTGAGGAATGGCTCGTAGGTCCTTTCGAGGAGCGGTGGAATAGGGAGTATTGGCCTAGCGAACCTCAGGGCGCTCCATGGCTGTTTCCTTGGGGCAATGGGTTCTTACAGATTGGTTACTTGAAGACGAGCGAGCAGATTCCTTCTGAATTGAGCCTGTACGCCAGGGTTTCAGCCGATGGTCTGAATTGGGAGCAGCCGTTCCAGCTGGACCTTCCTCGAGAGCATTTTGAGGTGCTTGAAAAAATAGACACTTATTCCTCGCGGATCTTGGATTCCTCGTGGATCGATACCTGGCCGATAATCAGATCGAACGGTGAGGGTCTGGTTATTCTCTCACAGTTACCTGGCCGGCATTTCGGAAACGAAGGGGCTGACGCTGTTCTCTATCGTCGAAGCGCTCCTGCCAGTGCACATGTCGAGCAGAGAGTATTCGTTTCTGTCACAGATGATCTTGAGAGTTGGAACCACTACGAGTATCCTCTGTTGCCACCGGATGGTGTCCACGAATCCTTAGCGAATCATGTAGTTGCAGAAGATGTCATTGTATCTGACGAGGGATGGATGATCCAAATATCAACACTGACCTATATGGACATAGGTCTGTTGGTACCCGACAGTATTCGAGAATCTGCTAAAGTAATGAGGTGGATAGGCGCAAGCGACGGCCTGCTGATTGAATGGACAATTGAGGACACCAATTTAGACTCGACTGAGTCACACAGAAAGTTGTTTTCATGGGAAGAGTTGGGCACTACCAGCGAACTTTTTTGGGAATACGGTGCTCTTAACACAAAATCCAATCATTTCAGCGATCGTTATTCAGGATCCGTCCTGGTGGGTAGATGGGGTGAAGGACTAGTTCGAGTAGCACTGCCACCTGTTTACGGGTTTTGTTGTAAGATCATTGCTACTGATGCAGGTTATATTGGCCTATCGGATGCGGTCGAGCCAGGCTACCCTCAAGGCAATTTTGGTTGGGGAGCATTGATCTTCTCCCCCGACGGTTTGACATGGCAGCGTATAGAGCCACCTGCTGATGAGGGGTTCAAAGAATCCAGAGATCTCGGAATATGGATACCCTCGATTCATGCTGTTGAAGATCGTGTTGTCATGTACGGTCTATCGTGGGATGTAAATAACGGTTGCGATAACCGGTCTCTATTTGAATTCTTCTGGGTTGGTAATGCTAAAGGATCGAACTGGGAATCACAGAATATTTCTGACAACCCCTGCCCCGAGTGGTATAGGGTCGCTAATAGTGCAGGAAGAGGGGTCCTCGTGTATAGCGAGGTATCGGAGAATCCAGATACCTTTGGTGACCGCTATCACAGTACGATCGTGTCGACCGATGGTGTTGATTGGTTCACGTTCTATGAGGAGCCTGACCCAAAACGATCATCAGTGGCGTTCAATGGGAACGTCGCGGTGCGGGTTGACAGCGACGGCAACTCCTACAGGTATGAGTTGCCGTAGTTAGCGACCGGAACTAGAGGGTTACGTGGGTGACGCAGATGTCGTCGCCTTGGGGTTTTGAGGAGGCGGTGGAAGCGTCGGCTGGGCCGTACAGATGGCCGAGCATTCCCTGCACCATGCCTCGGTCGACGGCGCAGATGACGGGATGTTCCACCACCGCATCGCCGAAGGGGCAGTTCTGGGCGACGATCTGGTACTTGTCGTCCTCGGCTCTTTCGGCTCTGGCTGCGAATCCGTGAGCTGACAAGGCATCGGCCACGGCATGCAAGGCCCCCTGATAGCTGCGGTGCGTTCCGCTGGGATCGATCGCCGCGGCCATCGCCTTGCCGTACTCGACACCCACCTCTTCGGCCATTTCTTCAGCAGCATGAGCAGGCAGCATCGCCAAGGCTCGCCCCAAGAGAGAAACCAGCACATCGTCCTGGCGCACGTTCACTTCCAAGCGCACCTCGGTGTGCACCGGCCGGTAGTGTTTGGAGGGGCGCCCGACACCGCCATCGGGTTTGGCGACCTCAACTCCGAGATGTCCACCGGCGGTGAGTTTGTCCAGATGATGACGCGCCACGTTGGCGTGGAGTTCGAACTCTTCTGCTACTTCGCTCGCGGTCACGCCGTCGGGGTTCTGGTGGACATACAGATAGATATCTCGTCGGGTGATGTCGCCAAAAGCCGCGGTTATCGCAGAGACCGTCGAAGCGAACTCTGTCGGGCTGAGGTGCTGGGCGTTCACGACGCTATTCTACGCATATATGACCGTCACCGAAGCCGAAGTGATTGAGGCGCTGCGTCCGGTTGAGGATCCAGAGCTTCATCGCAGCATCGTTGACTTGGGCATGGTCCGCTCCACCACGATTGATGGTGGCCATGTTGAGGTCGGCATTGATCTCACGATTGCCGGGTGCCCGCTGCGCAACGAGATCCAGAATCGGGTCTCTGGAGCTGTTACTGCTCTTGATGGGGTCAAGGTCGTGACCATCGAATTCGATGTGATGTCTGATGAGCAACGAGCGAAGATCAAAGAGATGCTTCACGGTGATCCTGCTGCGACAGCGGGGTCACAACCGGCCCACGGCCACGCCGAGGGGCGTGCTATTCCCTTCGCTCAGCCGGGCAACAAGACCCGCACGCTGCTGATCGCCTCCGGCAAAGGCGGCGTCGGCAAGTCGTCGGTGACGGCCAATCTGGGTATCGCTTTGGCGCAGAAAGGTCACAGCGTGGCCGTTGTCGATGCGGACGTCTGGGGTTTCTCAATCCCACGGATGCTTGGTGTCGAGCAGGCTCCGACGGTTATCGACGACATGATCATCCCCCCCGAAACGCACGGTGTGCGCTGTGTTTCGATGGGTTTCTTCGCCCGAGAAGATCAGCCGGTGATCTGGCGGGGCCCGATGTTGCACAAGGCGCTGGAGCAGTTCCTGACCGATGTCTTCTGGGACGACCCCGATTTCCTTCTCGTTGATCTGCCTCCAGGTACCGGCGACATCTCGTTGTCGCTGGCTCAGTTCCTGCCTCGTGCGGAGGCTTATGTCGTCACCACCCCCAACCCGGCGGCCCAACGGGTTGCTCAGCGTTCGGCGTTCATGTTCAAGCAGGTCAAGATCAAGGTGAAAGCCGTGATCGAGAACATGTCGTGGTTCACCGGGGACGACGCCAAGCGCTACTACTTGTTCGGCTCTGGAGGTGGCGCGGAGCTAGCGAAACGCCTTGAGGTTGATCTCATCGGTCAGATTCCGATGGCGATCGCGCTGCGTGAGGGTTCGGACCAGGGTCAGCCGATCATGGCCGTCGACCCGCAAAGCGAGGCATCGTCTGTCTTTGCTGAGATGGCTCAGTGGATTGAAACCCACAAGCCGACGAAACGTTCGCATCCTGAACTGATAATCAACTAACAGATCCGCCCTGCACCAAGGTTGCCTGCAATAATCCGTTCAGTGCGCCTGAGCCAACTGAGGAGAACAAACTGTGGATGTCCGCATAGGAGTGAGTGACCACGCCCGCGAGATCGTCGTTCAGCTTCCCGACAAAACCGACCGTTCCGCGGTCAAGGATTCGATTGACGAGGCGATCAGCGGTGCGACTGCAACGCTGTGGTTGACCGATGAAAAGGGCAAGGAAGTGGCGGTGGCGGCGTCGAAGATTGCATTCGTTGAACTAGGCCCCGAAGGGGGCAACCCGATCGGCTTCGGTTGAGGTAAGGCGGTATTTGCGGTGGCTAGCCTCGCCGAAATTGCTCGAGCGAAAACAACTCTTGATTCCGCGGCTATTTCTCATCTTCAGCGCTTGGTTAGTTCATGGTCGCTGTTGAGTGATCTGTCGTTCAGCGATTTGCTGCTTTACGTCCCGAGCAATGGCGCGTCGAACATCAGTGACGAGAGCAAGTTCGTGGTCTTGGGGCACACACGTTCCGTGACCGGAACGACGGTTCACTACGGCGACCCGGTGGGGCAGACCGTCTCGGTTGTCGATCACCCGCTGTTGGCGCGAGCGATGGTGGAGCGCAAGCGGCTTCAGGGTCTGATAACTAGAAGCGATTTCCATGGACCCGACCACGATGATCAACTGGTGGAAGAAGACATCAGGCTGCCCGGCGCAGGTGCACAGATCGCGGTTGACTACATCCCGGTGCGTGGCAACGGCGACATCGTGGCGGTGCTGACAAGAGAAGCCGAATCTGCTTTTGTTCGCCATCGGAGTCCAGTCGAGCGCCCCTACCGTGCGGTTGGGGAGCGGCTAGCTCAAATGGTTGTCGATGGTGCCTTTCCGTTTGTTGAATCGGAGCGGGTGGGCGAACTGCGTGAGCCGCGTGTGGGTGATGGCGTGGTTGTTCTGGACCGCGAAGGGCGGATCGAATACGCGTCGCCCAACGCCGTTTCTGCTATGCATCGCCTGCGTGTGCTCAGCAACCTTGAAGGTCGGCGACTGCGAGAGTTGGGTATCGACGAGTCGGCAATGCGGCGGGCGTTTTCTTCGCGTCACAGCACAGTCGATGAATTCGAAGAAGCCGAAGATGCGTGTGTGGTGGTTCGGTGCCATCCACTGATTGAGAACGGACGGGTTACGGGTGCCGTCAGTTTGCTGCGCGACATCTCTGAGCTCCGCAGCCGAGATCGACTGCTGATCTCCAAGAACACCACGATTCGTGAAATTCACCATCGTGTGAAGAACAATCTGCAGACCATCCAATCTTTGCTCCGTTTGCAGACCAGACGGCTTTCTTCTCCGGAGGCAATCGCCGCGGTTGAACAGTCGGCCCGCCGGATCGGATCAATCGCGGTGGTTCACGAGACCCTGACCGCGGATGCGGGCGACATCGTTGACTTTGATGCGGTCGTCAGCAGGCTTGTGCGGATGGTCGAGGAGGGTCTCGGTGCGCCGGAGCGGCCGGTGAAGATTGAGGTGAGCGGAAGCATTGGAGCGCTCGGGGGTGACGTTTCGATGCCATTGGCGGTGGTCGTTACGGAGTTGTTACAGAACTCCATTGATCACGGTTCTGGGTCGGATCATCCGGTGATAGTTCGATTGGGTGGGGACAGCAAGGAGTTGTCGATCTGTGTGCAAGACCATGGCCCGGGTGTCCCGGATGGGTTTTCACTTGATCGCGACGCGGGACTGGGGTTGACGATTGTTCGTACCTTTGTCGTGTCGGATCTTGGTGGTCGGATCACGTTTGTTCGTCCAGACACCAACAGTGATCGACCCGATGTCGAAGGATCGGCGGGAACGACGGTCGATGTGCGGGTTCCTCGCCCGGGCCCCGCGCTGCCGTTTGGTTAGGGCTGTTTGGTTAGCGCTGTTTGGTTAGCGCTGTCTGGTTGGCTGAGCGGTGTGGCGAGTGCTGCGGCTGCTCGCAAGCGCCTGCGGATGACTCGGCGTTCTTCTTCGGAAGTGGCGCCCCAGACGCCGGTGTCCTGGTTGGTGGACAGGGCGAAATCGAGGCAGGCGTCCTTGCAAAGGCACGAGTAACAGACCTGTTTGGCGGATGCGATTTGATCGACTGCGGGTCCGGTGGTCCCTACCGGAAAGAACAAGGCTGGGTCTGTGTCGCGACATGCCGCGTCAACTCTCCAGTCGATTGCGGATGCGAAAGCGTCGGCTGTAAGGGCCACGTTTGTCCTCCTACTGGGCTATTTTTGGCCGCTTCATGTCGCTGGTCTCCCAGCGATCAGGCAATAATAGGAACAGGTTCTACTTCCCCGCAAGGGTTTTCTTGAAACTTGTTCTCTTTTTTCTGAATTGGCAACTGTAGAAACGGTGTACTTGTCGGGCCGATATCCGCGAGACTCTGGGTAATGACCCAAGTGATCGCACACCGAGGAGCGTCGAAAGCAGCCCAGGAAAACACGTTGTCGGCGTTTCGCCTAGCCCAGACGATGGGTGCCGAATGGGTCGAACTTGATGCTCGCCGTGCCGCCGACGGTGTAGTCGTGGTCCATCACTACGCCCACCTTGCCGATGGCCGGATACTTGCTGAGGTCTCCAGCGAAGAACTGCCTCCTTATATCCCGAATCTCGCTGAGGCGCTAGAAGCCTGCGAGGCGATGAGCGTCAACATTGAGATCAAGAACCTTCCAAACGATCCCGACTACGACGAGGATCACCTAGTGGCCGACGCGGTTGCGGGTCTGGTGCAGGCATATCTCGGCCCCGAGCGAGCGCTGATCACTTCTTTCAACATCGACGCAGTTGATCGGATCCGCTCTGTTGACCCGTCAATTCCCTGCGGGTGGCTGTTGTATGAGATGACTGACCCGGCCAGTGCCATCGGCCGTGCGGTCGCCCACGAAATGACGACAATCCACCCGTGGGATGTCCTCGTCGACATCAATTTTGTCAACCGAGCCCATGCTGCAGGCCTGCTGGTGAACGTGTGGACCGTCGATGACCCGGAGCGGATGGTTCAACTCATTGAGATGGGAGTAGACGGAATCTGCACCAACGTTCCCGATGTGGCGAGAAGCATCATCGACGCCTAGAGCCTGCTAACGAGCGGGAGATTCTAAGGCGGCTCGGGCATCAACAGCGAGAGGCGCTCGGGAGTCCAGGTGAAACGCAGCCGCTTGCTGGAGCCGAGATAGTCGCCGTCAACCTGATAAGGCGCCGGAGGGTCACATTCGATGACCAGCGAACGCATTTCAGTGCGCAGGTCGACGTTGCGCCGCCCACTCAGGTCTTTGCCTCGCAGCGCGCCGGCCAAGACGGGGCCGAGGCTAAAAAGTCGGAGCTCTTCCAGGGTGACCACTGCGAGCGGATCGGAGAGCGTGAGTCCCGGAACAAGGTCGATTGGACGGTTGCCCAAATAGGTGTACGGATTGGTGTTCATCACCACCGTCAAGAAGCCCTTGGTCAGCTCCTCACCGTTCGGGCCGATGACCCGCAGCGAAGGTTTGCGTCGGTCGACTCCCCGGACCCAAGTGTCGAGCGCCGCCCACACAAACAGAGGATGGCCGGCCCAGCGTTTCCACGGACCTCGTGTCTCAACCTGTTCTACAACTGCCGCATCGAAGCCGACACCGCAGTGGAACAGAAAATAACGGCCCTCGACTGCTCCTAGACCGATGCGGTGAATCGAGTTGCGGTCGATGGCGTCGAGCAGCACCAGAGAAGCGTCGGCGGGGTCATCGGGAAGACCGAGTATGCGGGCGAGCACATTGGTTGAACCCCCGGGAAGTGTCGCCAACGCAGTCTCCGTGCCCGCAAGACCGTTGGCGGCTTCATTGACAGTTCCGTCGCCCCCAAGTACAACCACGAGATCGTAGTGATCGTTGGCCGCGGACTGAGCGAGGCGTGTGGCGTGACCCGGACGACTGGTTTCGGCCAGAGTCACGTCGTGGTCAGCCGACAGAATCTTGTAGGTGATTACTCGACGGCGGGCTGTCACCGAGGAGGCGAAAGAATTGACGATGAAGAGGATGCGCAAGAACATTAAAACTATCCGCTCAACTCAGATAGGCATTCGGCAACCTCGCTGGCAGACTCGTGGGCTATGAAAGTCGTTGTATGCGTTAAACAGATCCCGGACCCGGCAGACCCGGGTGCGCTTGATCCAGAGAGCAAGACACTCGTCCGTGATCAGAAGCTGATTCTCGACGAATCTGACAGTTACGGAGTCGAGATGGCTTTGCAACTCGTCGACACTGCTGGCGATGGTTCGGTACACCTTGTCTCGATGGCTCCCGACAATCAGGTGACGGGTCTGCGCACTGCGCTGGCAATGGGTGCCGACAGCGCCACGCTGGTGAGCGACGAGGCGCTCAAGGGCACCGATGCGCTCGGCACGGCCAAGGTCCTTGCTGCTGCTATTGCTCGCAGTGAACCTGACCTGGTGTTGGCAGCGACCGAGTCGAGCGACGGTTACACGGGCACAGTGCCTTAGATGGTGGCTGAACTATTGGATCTCCCGTCGGTGACGTTTGCCAAGGCGGTTGCGGTTGAAGGAGGTGTGGCCAAGGTAAAGCGCCAAACCGAAGCAGGCTACGACGATGTCGAATGTCCGCTACCCGTAGTGGTGTCGGTAACGGCAGGCGTGGTGGAGCCTCGTTATCCCTCTTTCAAAGGGATCATGTCGGCCAAGTCGAAACCGGTTGACGAACTCGCGATCAGCGATCTCGGAATAGACGCGGGATCCGTTGGTTGGGCCGGCGGTGGTCAGGAGATTGTGAGCGTCGCAGACGCTCCCACTCGTGATGCTGGTGAAGTGATCGAAGATGAGGGGGATGCCCACGAGCGCATCGTGGCCTTCCTCGACGAACTCAAGGTTCTGTGAGGGAGGGCACGATATGGGACTCGACAAGATCTGGGTATTCGGTGAAACCAATAGCGATGCCGTAGCCACAATTACTCTTGAAATGCTGGCGAAAGCCCGCGAAATCGCCGACACCGTAGAAGTGTTCATGGGCGCTGATGGCGACGATTACGCAGAGGAACTAGGTGACCACGGCGCTGAGACCGTGTACTGCACGGGTGACCTTGATGGAGCTATGCAGGGTGTTTCGGTTGCCGCCGCGGTTGCAGAGGCCATCGGGAGCGGCGATGTGGATGCCCCAGCCGCTTTCATGGTGGGCACCACCCAAGATGGTCGTGATGTTGCCGCCCGGTTGTCGGTGAAGCTCGATTCGCCTGTCATCACCAACATTGTTGACCTTGTCCTTGAAGGCGATGATTTACTTGGCAGCGAGCCGATTTTCGGTGGGGCAACCGATGTGATGACCAAGAACACCTCTGGTAACCCCGGGATCTTCTTGGTCAGGCCGAAGTCGTTCACGGCGGAGCCGGTCGGCGGCGCTGAAGCCGATGTCGAGGATCTTGATGTTGGCGACCTCGGTGGAGCGGGTTCTGCGCGTGTTATCGCCACCTTCGCCGAAGAGTCAGACGGTCCCAAGCTTGATGAAGCCAAAATCGTCGTCTCCGGTGGCCGTGGACTCGGCGACAAAGAGGCCTATTCGATGATCGAGGACTTGGCCAAAGCGGTGGGCGCCGCTCCTGGCGCTAGTCGCGCCATAGTTGACGCCGGTTGGGTTCCCTACAGCTACCAGGTTGGTCAAACCGGCAAGGTCGTAAAGCCGACGGTCTATATCGCCTGTGGAATATCGGGAGCTACGCAGCACCTTGTTGGCATGAAGGGGTCCAAAAACATCATCGCCATCAACAAGGATTCTGAGGCGCCCATCTTCGCAGTTGCAGATCTCGGCATTGTGGGTGATGTCCACAAAGTTTTACCCAAGCTGATTGAGGCGCTAAGCGGCTGATCAATCGCTGAATGACTGGGATCTTGCGCCGATATTGGTTTTTGTCGTTAACGACAAAATGCACAGACTTTTCCACACCTGTTGAATAACAGCTGTTCGACGCTGCTCCTAAACCAGTGGCCAAGGCCAGCGGTGTCTGTTGCTATCGCCGTCTGGAAAAGCTCCGTTGGTGGCCAAAGCCTTGGTTCGGGTGAGCATCGCGTCTTGTTCTAGTGGGTTGAGAAGTACCGCGATCGAGTCGGGGATGCCTCGGTCGAGAAACCCCCAAAGATCGGCTCTGAGCCGCTCGGGGAGTGGTTCGCCCGCGAAGTCCCACAGCACCGTGCGGAGTTTGAACTGGTGGTGAAATGCCAGGCCATGGTCGATTGCCCAGATTTGACCGTCTGTTCCCAGCAGGCAGTGCCCCGATTTTCGATCGGTGTTATTGATTACCAAGTCAAGAGCGCAGATCTGCCGGAACGATTCGTCATAACGATCACTGGCCTCGTGCAACGTGAAGTAATGCTCCTCAAACTCGTGTGGCACAAAGAGTTGCAGTGCTCCCGTTTCGAGTGGCGCGTCGTCGCGCACGACAGTGGGAGGGACCAGTCCCCAGCCGAGAGCATCGGCAACCAGAAAGGCTGCTGTTTCCCGTCGGTACAACCCGTTCGGGAAATCCCACAAAGGGCGCTCTCCCTGAAGCGGCTTGTAGATCGCCTGCGCCCGTAGCCCCTCATGGCAGAGGTTGACGAGAAAAGTCGCGTTTGAGGAGTACGGCATCCGCCCGACGAGTTCCAACTCACCATCACTGAGTAACGTCAGCGCCCCTTCAGTACTGATCGGTTCGCGATCGAAGAACGGCGACTCGTTCTCGCTCATGTCACGGTTTCGGCTGCGCCCGGCGATAGCACAGTCAGTTCCGGCACGGGCACCAGTCGCCGTTGCGGGTTTCAAGCGGTTGGCCGCAATACAGGCACGGTGGACGCCCGGCTGCCACGATCGTACGGGCGCGTCCGATGAGTCCTGTGACTTCACTTCGCTGAAGGAAAAAACGGGCTTGAAACGGTTCGTCGTCTTCCTCATCAACGAACGATTCCGCCACGACAACGAGACGGTCGAGCTCTTGCGCATAGGCGATGGCGAGACTGGCGACGGTCCACTCCGCCACCACCGGTTCTCTCAGGTCGAGATCTGGCGGTGGGTCACTGATTTCGCCCTCCGGTTCGGGAAGTTCGCTGAGCACCCGGTCCAGGTACTCGGCTAATGCCGCGACTTGCTGCTTCTCGATCTTCAGCGATACCAGGCGACCTTCGCTACGTGCTTGGAGAAAGAACTCGCGTTGGCCCCTGGGGCCAAGAGTTCCGACCGTAAGAAAGTCGAGTTCTCGAAAATCGAAGGATTGGCTCATGACGGCACCAAGGTTGTCAGGTCGTCGCCTGTTGAGTTTACGGTCAACACGATTGGGCCCTCGGAGGTGTAGAGGATCGCAGTGATGGAGCAGGGAGACACCACGATGCGTTGGAACAGGTCGAGGTGGGTGCCGGTTGCTGATGCCACGATTGCTTTGATGACATCAGCGTGCGACACGGCCACGATGGTCTGTTTGGGGTGGGC
>JAKZTU010000054.1:0-3747 GCA_047516945.1 Acidimicrobiales bacterium | reverse complement strand
GATACGCCAAAGACGGACCAAGTTCTAGCTCGGACGGTTCGGTTACGCCGTAGCCCAGTTCTTCCAGCAACTGCTTGTAAAGCTGAGCCTGGAAATAGCCAGTTGACCAGTCGGCGCGAGCCATCGTGATGGTCGTGCCTTCACCGGGCCTCGCCGACGTCTCCTCCGTGCCGGAGTCGTCATCGCCGCACGCTGCAACAAACAGAGCGAACGTTGCTAACAAGGCGAGCCACAAAAGCGCTCGTTTCTTCATCATTTTGGTTTCCCTCCTGGGTTGGGGTTTCCGGCTCGCGCCGAGCTTGGGACTCAAAGCGAGCGGACCATAAGAATACCCTTTTTATTCCTCGTTAAGCCACCGGTTGTTCTGTTGGGGCCGATTTTGCGTCTGTGGATGTCGATTGTGACACGGGTGTGGGTTCCAGGTCCGAGTAGATCTTGGCTCGGCGGAACTCTTTCAAGACCGCTAGCGCAGTGGCGGCCAGCATGCATCCGCCGATCATCGTCAAGAACGACCCCACGCCAATCACATATTTGGGATCCGCTGAACGCACGTGAACAAAAATCCAACTAAAGGCGGTGGCCGCGACCCCGGCTCCGATGCCGGCGGTAACGGTACTCCAGCGCCATTGTCGTTGTTCGTCGCGTCCGAGTAGTCCTGCTGCGGGCAAAGTGGTGGCCAAACCGATTAACCCTGCGATAAGCGTCCAGATTCCGAACCTGGCCCCCTTGTCACTGACACCGTCGGTAATCACTAGCTCGGTGATGTCCAGTTGTGCCTGCAAGACCGAAATCTCGGCAGCGATCGCGCCAGCGTCCGCTGGACTCTCCTCTGCGCGTCGTCGCAGTTCGTCGATTTTTTCCTCGGTCTCGGCACTCACCACCAAGTCCGTGCGCTCATCAAAAGACCAACCAGAGAACGCTCCGATGAGAATCATCAATGTGGCTATGGTGGCGCCGATAATCCGAACCCAGCCGATTTTCAGGCTAAGGGGATGTAGAGGTGCGTGCGCGGCGTGGCGGATCCACATCAGCGAACCGCCAGTGGCAATGAGCCCGCCGGCAAGCGCAAGATACACCCCGGTTCCGGTTCCCGGAGATGTGCCGGCAACCGGTGAAGCCAACATGTAGCAAACCATCATGACGAGCAGCCCCAGCGAACCGATCAGCGCGCCGTCGGTGGTCAAGAACCTTGGTCCGCGGCCAGGGGCGAGGCTTGTAGTCACCACCGCTGCCACGACCATCAACCCGAACGCCAAGGTCAGGTAACCGAACCAGGAGCCTCCTGAGGCTGCTAGACCGCTGAAAGACTCGCCCGCGATGCTCTCATCGGAACGGCGGCCGTGAGCGCTGATGAATCCCCCATCTTGGGTCCAAGTGAGGAACACCGAGACGATGGCCAGAAAGCCACCTAAAGCGGACACAAGCATCCAAGGACGCTCCTTCGCGCTGACCTCGGCGAACGATTCCTCAACTTCGTCGTTGTCGGACGGTTCTGCGGGTGCTTCAACGTTCTCATTTGCTAGGAGCTTTTCGGGGTCGAGCCGGTGGATCCAAGCCATCCGTATCCTTCTGAAAAGGCTTCCCTTGTCGCTGGCCTCAGTCTGTGAGATTCGGTCCAAGACGACTGCGACCAAGAAGAAGGCCAAACCGGCGGATGCCCCGAGGGCTACATCCTGGCGGGACAAGGCCTGGAACAGCAATCGACCGAGACCACCAGCGCCCATGATGGCCGCAATTCCCAGCATTGATATGGCTAGCAGCAGCGTTTGGTTGATTCCGGTCATGATGGCGGGCCGAGCAAGCGGAATTTGCACATCAAAGAGCACACGCCACTCGGGGGCACCGTAAGCCCTGCTTGCCTCCACCACATCTGCGGGTACTTGGCGGACACCCAGGTTGGTCAACCGGATCAGCGGTGGCAGTGCGAACACCATTGTGACCATCGTTGCGCTCACCGTGCCGATTCCCCAGAAGTATATGAACGGCAGCATGTAGACGAATGAGTGCACGACCTGCATAGCGTCGAGCACCGGCCGTACCGCCTGCCAGAAGGCATCGACGCGCCCGCATGCGACTCCAATCGGTATGCCGATGAGTACGCACAAGAAAACAGCTACTCCTATGAATCCGATAGTTCGGGCAGTCTCCAACCAGAAGGTATTGCCGAGAAGCCCGCATACTGAGAGGCTGACCGCCGCGAACAAACCGACCTGCACGTTTCGGATCAGTGTGCCGATCACAAAGAAGAAGAGGACGACCCAGACCCATGAGATCGGCTCAAGGATCGATTCCACGAGTATCTCGTTGAGGACAACGAATGGCCATTCGATAATGGCAAGTAGCCAATCCAAGTTGACGACAATCCAGTCGACGGCCTGATCGATCCATTTGCCGAAGGGGATGCGAAAATCCTCAAGCACCCGGTTGTCGCTTAGGTCGTGGGTGACCGAACCCCCAGCATCGTTTGCGGCTTGCGCTAGAACGGTCATTACATGAACACCTCTCGCTCGAAGTGGTCTATCAGATGCTCAACCCTTCCCAACTCCTCCATGATTTGGGTGGGGTCAAGGTTCCCGACCAGCGCTCCTGAGCCATCGCAGACCGCTATCGGCAGTCCTCGACCTGCGGCTGCATAGACCGTGTTGAGGCAGTCGCTAGGGGCGCAACGATCGAAGTCGGAGCGCAGCGCGGGTGCAATGTCGGAAGTACCTACAGAAGCTGCGCGAATTCCGTCTTCGCTGGTGAGCAAATGTGTGGGGGAACCGCTGCTGTCTACGAGAAAAGCTCCTGAACGATCACCGATTTTGCTCAGTGCCTCAGCCAGGGAGACATCCGGGTCTATTGGCGATGGTTGCTGCATCACTTCGTGCACTTGGATTACTCGGCCCTGGTCCACGTCTTGTACGAACTCGGCTACGTAGCCGGTGGCGGGCTGCGTGAGGATCTCCTCGGGTGTGCCGATTTGGACGACAGCTCCATCTTTCATGATGCACACCCGGTCGCCGATGCGAAGTGCCTCGTTGAGATCGTGGGTAATGAACAGGATCGTTTTGTGCAACTCGCCTTGGATCTCCATCATCTCGTCTTGCATCTGACGGCGGATGAGTGGGTCAAGTGCGCTGAAGGCTTCGTCCATCAACAAGATATCGGGGTCTGACGCCAGTGCTCGGGCCAGACCAACCCGCTGCTGCATGCCTCCCGAAAGCTCAGAAGGAAAGCTCTGGGCATAGGCGTCGAGTCCCACCAGAGAAAGGGCCCGCATGGCGGCATCCTCTCGTGTTTGTCTGGCGACTCGCTGGACCTTGAGTCCGTAACTCACGTTGTCGATGACCTTACGGTGAGGGAACAGCGCAAAGTGTTGAAACACCATGCCCATGTACTGGCGACGAAACGCCTGCAGATCGGAGCCCTCAAGCTGTTGTACGTCCGTGCCGTCGACATTGACCGTGCCGTGGGTGATGTCAAAGAGTTTGTTGACGGTACGGATGGCGGTTGACTTGCCAGACCCTGACAGACCCATCACCACAAAGATCTCGCCCTTTTTGACCGAGAACGAAACGTTGTTCAGTCCAAGAACATGCCCAGTTACAGCCTGGAGCCGGTTCTTGCCCATCCCGGCACAAGCCAAGTCGAAGGCTCGGCCCCGTGGCTGCGGACCGAATATCTTATAGACCTCGTCTAAGACGATGATCTCTTCACCCATCTCTACCATTCAAATGCCTCCCAGCAGCGGACGACCCGGTACTT
>JAKZTU010000053.1:0-4734 GCA_047516945.1 Acidimicrobiales bacterium | reverse complement strand
AGTTCCGGGAGTCTGACACGATGAACGTCCGGTAGAGGTTCACCAAGGTGCCCGATGGCGGTACCCGCGCCCGAGTGCTGGCTTGACGGTGCGAGCACCGTCACTTCGCCGACTGTCGTGAGTTGGCGGGCGAGGTGGTGCAGGCCAGGGGAATCGATTCCGTCATCGTTAGTCACCAAAATACGCACAGCGAGATCTTGACAGTTCCCTACGATGACCGCAGCGAATTCTGCACTAGTCACGACCCTCGGTAGAAGCAAGTACCTGAGCACACGCTTGGTGCATTCGCTGATCGGGAACGAATGCCGCCAGCAACCCGCTCGTGTCGACGATCACCTTCCGAACCCGGTTTCGGCCAGCAACTCGTCAACTCGCTCCGCCAGGGTCGGGTCTCCCCAGCCTTCGGCGAACAGTGGCACCGTCGGGCAAGCCTCCCGGCGATCCAAGCCGGGTTCTTCGCTGATCCGTTTCATATGATCCGTGTGGCTAGGAACGCAAACGCGTTACACGCGCCCCCTTGCGGGTTCCATATCGGGCTGTGCATACTAGAGGCCACACCCCCGGCGACTAGAGGTACACCACATGTCTGGCGATGCGGCTTCGCAAGTCGAATCGAACTACGCCATCTACCTCAATGAGTACAAGGACGAGGCAGAGCGATACCACAAGGGTGAGGTCGCGCTGATGGTCGACGGCGAGATCATCGAGT
The DNA here is from genome assembly GCA_047516945.1 of Acidimicrobiales bacterium. GTDB lineage: Bacteria > Actinomycetota > Acidimicrobiia > Acidimicrobiales > Aldehydirespiratoraceae > VXYK01. The sequence continues at coordinate 4,025 of JAKZTU010000053.1, read as the reverse complement.
ACTTCCCGACAGCCAGCGACGCGTACGATGCCGGCTGCGAACGGCATGGTTTGGGGAACTTCTCAATCCAAGAGATCGGAGCCGCCCCGATCGGTCTCGGTGCTCAGACTCTCGAACTGCTATAGATGCCGACGTTCTCAAGACCCGTCGAACACAACCGCGTTCTGACCCCAAGTCTGTAGTTGCTTTCGGATTACCCTTCCAGCCCTCTAGTTCGATGTGCTTCTAGGGACCGCTAACCCCTCGGAACTACTCATCTAGGTGGGCAGGTCTCGCAGATAGGTGCCCATGTGGGGGACGGTGAAAGCGATTTGGCCTCTTTGGGGAGCGTAGATCAACCCTTTGTTGATGAGGTTGTCGCGCAGAGGAGAGGCACGGTTCGGGTTCTTGGGATCGAGGCGCTTGGCTACTTCACTGGATGAGGCTGGGTCATCTGCTGATTCTGCCACGGTGTGCATGTAGCGCCGTTCGGCAGGGGTAGCGCGGTCATACCGGGGTTTGAAGAACGAATCGTCGAGTTCTCGGTTCGCTTGAGGTACGGCATCTCCAACATCGTCGACCGTTATCGGTGACCCGTCTGCCCGGTCCCAGGTGTGCATCCCATAGGTTTGAACAAAGAAGGGGTAACCGCCTGACACGTCCACCAGGGCCTCGAGCGCCTTCGTCTCGTATCTGACATTCAGCTGTTCTGCTGGTTCCGACAGCGCAAGAGAGCTGTCAGCAGCGCTCAACCGCCCAACCGACCGGATGGAGAACAGTCTTTCCGAGTATGAGCGGGCCTCCGACAGAATACGGCCCACCGGAGGCAGGCCGGCACCGCCGAGAACCACCGGGAGTTGATCCTGGTTGATCCGGTGCGATGCTCCTATGAGCGCTCCGAGTTGGTCCACGGGGACGTCTTGAAGCTCGTCTATCATCAGAGCGGCCCCGACCCCTTCTTCTCGGGCGCCCTCCCCCAGCGCAACCAACAAATCGATCAGGTCAGCCTCCAAATCGGTCGAGTCGGCGACGCCCGGTTTGGGTTCGTAAGGGAGGACGATGCCTCCTCGAGAAAGCGCTCCGGAGGCTGCTCTGGCGAAGCTCGCTGCGGTCCTCCCGATGTTTCGGGCTCGGTCCTTGTTCCGCCATCGCCGGTTGACGGCGCGGACAATCGGTGGGAGCGCCTCGGCTACCTGGGTTCTCAGATCGCTGCCTGGCCGGGCCTCGAACATCTCGCCGATCCATCCAGACTCGATCGCGGCATTTCGGAAATGCCGCAGCAGAACGGTTTTGCCCACTCCTCGAAGCCCCGACAACACCAGCGGTTGGAACGGCCGGCCGGCTGCGGCACGGCCAATGACAACGTTGAACGCATCCAAGAACTCGTCACGGCCGGCGAGCAGCGGCGGCGGGGTTCCCGCGCCGGGGGAATACGGGTTTCGGATCGGGTCGATGGTTTGAGTATAGCGAAATATCTGACTGTCTACATTTTTTTGTAGATACGTGAATAAAACACTATAAAGCCCCCTGATCAGCGAAACCGCCGCATACAGACAGACCCCAAGATGCGCACCTGCAACATGGCGACCCGGTCCGCGGGCACGCAGCTGAGCAACGCCGGCAGCGCCCAAACCACGACCGCCATGACCGACCGCGAGCACATGACCGACAGCAGCGTCCTGAACGACAACAACTGATCCAAGTACTGGCGGCAGTTGAACTTGACGAGTCCAGACCCGGCTCTCGATTCACAGCTCTCGTAGACGCGTGGGCATGCTCACGAGCGATGGCCCGAGCGCCCCGAGACCTCGACGACGGCGCAGCCGCGGTGCTGATCGTCGCCAGCCTCTCACGGCTCGGCCGCTCCACCCGCGACGTGCTCGACCTCGCCGCCCGCGCCGACGCCAACGGGTGGGCGCTCGCGATCCTCGACTTGAACCTCGACACGGCCACCCCGACGGGCAGGTTCACGCTCACCATGCTCGCCGCGGTCGCCCAGCTCGAACACGACCAGACCTCAGAACGCACCGCCGCCGCCCTCGCCGCGAAGAAAGCACAGGGCCACCGGCTCGGTCGCCCCGCCAGCACAGCCACCCGCCTCGCCGGAGCCCGCGCGCTCGACCTCCGCGCCGACGGTCTGACATGGCGCGCCGTCGCCCAGGCGCTCACCGACGAGGGCTACACCACCCGCGAAGGCGTACCGTGGCACCCCCCACAGCGCACCGCGCAGCCCGCACCGTCGCCCTCGACCGCGGCGCCGCCGACAAACGCCGAACCCACGCGGCACGGTGACGCCCAGGACCTCGCCCGGCGGTATGGCACCGCCGCCACCCTCGAAACCCCGGCGACCGTTGGGGTAGGTACGCCCTTACGCCTAAAACCGGCGGCGGTCACCAGAGCGGTGGGGGCGTGGTGTGCGATCAGCGCCGACAGCGACCCGATCCGGCCGGGATCACCGCCCACAGTCGCCACCATTGCTCCCAGACCGGCTCGGGCTGGGGCATAGGTACCCGGTGAGCGAACACCGTCGCCGCCGGGGATCGGGTCGGGTGTGTGTTGGTTCGAGACTACATCGACGGTCGCCGGGGTTTCGAGGGTGGTTGGGCGGTGCCATACCGACCCGACCCCGTGGTGGACAAGCACCGGCGGCGCTGATCCGCCGCCGTCACCGGCTCTACGGGCGCATCAGCCCGCGGGAACGGTCACGGCCGATAGCGGGGGATGTCGCGGCGCTCCCAGCAGGCGATGGTGTCGTCGCTGCGGATCGCGCACGCGCTGTATCGGCCCGCCGTGGCGACGGCCTTGAACGTGCCCGACGGCGCATCGGTCCGCGTGGCCCCGTCGCTGTCCCAGCAGGCGATGGTGTCGTCGCTGCGGATCGCGCACGAATGGTGTTTGCCCGCGGTGACGGTCTTGAACGTGCCCGACGGCGGCGCGTCGGGCCCGTCGCTGTCCCAGCAGGCGATGGTGTCGTCGCTGCGGATCGCGCACGAATGCGCGCCGCCGGCGGTGACGGTCTTGAACGTGCCCGACGGCGCATAGATCAGCCCGTAGCGGTCCCAGCAGGCGATGGTGTCGTCGCTGCGCAAGCCGCACGAATCCCCCCCGCCGGCGGTGACGGTCTTGAACGTGCCCGACGGCGCATCGGCCCGCTCTATGACATAGATGTCACCTTCGCCGCCTTCTATGAGGGGTTGGCCCCAGCAGGTGATCGTGTCGTCGGTGGAGATCGCGCACGAATGCTCGCCGCCGGCGGTGACGGTCTTGAACGTGCCCGACGGCGCATCGATCAGCGCCAAGTCGTTGCTGCCCCAGCAGATGATGGTGTCGTCGCTGCGGATCGCGCACGAATGCTGGCTGCCAGAGGTGACGGTCTTGAACGTGCCCGACGGCTCATCGGACTGCCCGTAGTAGTTGCTGCCCCAGCAGATGATGGTGTCGTCGGTGGAGATCGCGCACAAATGCGCGTCGCCGGCGGTGACGGTCTTGAACGTGGCCGGTGGTGTGCAGGTGGGGCTGTCGGGGTCGATTGTGACGGTCGGCTCACCGTTGTAGCGGTACAGGAACGTCACCAACTGTCCGCGTGTGAGCCCGTTGTCGGGTGAGAACGTCGTCGCAGTCGTGCCCGTGGTGATTCCCTCGGCGAGTAGCCACGACACCGGTCCCTGTTGCCATGTCGCCACCACGTCGCCGAACGAGTGCGCCGCCGCGGAGGGTTGGCCGGCCAGCCGCCACAAGAACGCGGCGAACTGTCCGCGTGTGAGCCCGTTGTCGGGTGAGAACGTCGTCGGGGTCGTGCCCGTCGTGATCCCTTCCGCGAGTAGCCACGACACGGGCTGATGGTGGCCCGGATCGGTCACGTCGTCGAACGAGTGCGGCGCCGCCGCGTGGAGTTGGCCCTCCATGTTCCACAACCAGACCGCCATCTCACCGCGAGACACCAACCGGTCAGGCTCAAAGCAAGCACCGTCGAGACCGGTCACGTCGCCATCGACGGACCATTGCACCGGGTCGGTGAAGTAACGGCCCTCGGCTACGTCGCCGTA
>JAKZTU010000052.1:0-4466 GCA_047516945.1 Acidimicrobiales bacterium | reverse complement strand
AACGAAAACTGGCCGTTGGACAAAGCAAGCAGTCGCTCGCTGGCTCGAATCACCAGATCGCCCACGGCTTCAGCTAGCAGCCAGCGTTCGAATCCGTCGGCTCGGAGCAGGCGGCCCAGTTCGCTCGCCACACTTTGCGTAACGCGCAGAGCCTCAACTTCGGCCTCCAGGTCGACCATGTCTTGACGCTGTTTACATGCCTGTCGGTGGTCGTTGTCTGCCCGTTGCACGGCCAGGGCCATATCGGTGCGCCACGCTTGAGGATCATCAGTAGGTTCAAAGTGCGTGACGCACACGGCGCGGGCCGCTTCAGCGTGCTGTCTACTTTGCGTCTCGGTGTTGTTGACGTGTTCGTTGGCTGTGTCGATTTCGGGGATCAGTTTCTCTGCGAGTCGCGACGTCCATTTGTCCAACGGCCAGTTTTCGTTTGATCCCGATGGGACCGACTTCGATATCTGCGACCACCACAACGCTGATCAAGTGCGCCAAGCAAAGTCACTTTCGGGAGGGGAGACCTTCCTAGCCAGCCTGGCCCTAGCGCTAGCGCTCAGTGACAGTCACGCGGATCTGGCTCCAGAGGGCGCTCCAGGTCTCGATTCTCTGTTCCTCGACGAGGGGTTCGGCACGCTTGACCCCGAGACCCTTGATGTGACCGCAGCCGCTATCGAGGAACTGGGTGCGTCGGGTCGCATGGTCGCCATCGTCACCCACATCCGCGAACTGGCCGAACGGATGCCCCTGCGTTTCGAGGTCACCAAATCCCCCACAACCTCCACCGTCACCAGAGTTTCCGTCTAACCGCGTGAAATGGGTACTGACCCCCGCGTGAATTGGGTACTTACCCCCGCGTCAAAAGGTGTCGATGTGTCAATGCTGATGTCCGGCAGCACATCGTCCGCCGGGTCCAGGATGCGGATGTTTGCAGTATCCGCGTTTCGTTGTGTTAGACACACCGCATTTGCCTAGTATTTCGGGCGTTTCGGGCTGCGGTGGTTGTGTCGATGGTTTAGCTGGTCTTGGACATGAGCGTTTTAGACGACGCGCAATGTTCAACCCGGTGGCTCGTCGAACGGCGATGGTCTTGCTCATGTCAGCGACAACCGGAGAAGCTCTAGCGCGGCCCGGCAGCGTGTCGATAGCTTCCGTGAATGCCGCTTCGAGTCCTTCTGCGAGAACCTCAATCCGTTCAGATACGTCCGCATGAGGTACATTTAACTGGTTGGCTACACGCGCCCAAGCCGAGTCTCTGTCGGTTTTTTTGAGCGTGTAATCCTTGCCCATCTTCATCGCCATTTTCAATTTCGGAAGATGGGTATACTCGCCGTCTACGATCTTGTAAGGGATGAACGAGCATAAGTCGTACAACGGAGCGAACCTAACGTCGTCCCCGTCGAGCAGCAAACTGTAGTTCTTGGCGTGTGCGTCGGTGTTCACGATCAGCCAGCTATAAATCAGCGCGTCAAGGAACCGACGAACATCCTGATCCGGCTTCGATGAGTGCTCACGGAGCAACGACGCTATGTCGTGAGGCGTTGGACCACCGTTGTTCTGATACTTCAAATGCGGCGGAACCCTCAACGCTTGACACAGGTCCTCTTGATGGACACGCACCCAATCGCCGTTCGATAGTTGTTCCCTGTCATATCGGTGTACGAGCAGTGTTCGTTCATCGTCGAAACTGACGCATTCAGCTTGAGCCGTTTGCAAACCGAGTTTATGGGCAACCTGTTGGCAGAGATACTCCACGATGTCTAAGTCAGCGAACCTCGCAGCGGCAGGTTTCAGAATATGCGTTGTGCAAGCTGACCCTGCGGGAAGCGACCACTGTACTCCATCGAAACGCAACGCTGTTTTGGTCTGAGCGCCACCAAGACTGAAGGCCGTACGTGAACGGTTGTGATTCCAACCTGCTGGGTCTGTGCGGAGATCAACAATTATTTGAGCCACATCAGACTCGGTAAGCGGCTGCAAGGTGCCGCCTCTACCCAGAAGTTCGCTGGTCGACTCAGGTCTGCATATCTGCACAGCCCCTGCGCAATCTCGACCGACCGGCGTTGCTAGCAAATCCATCGGCTTCGTGGACTTCGCCCTATAATCCGCGGCCCATCGTCGTCGTACATCGTCGTTGTCTGCGAGCAGTCCATCTAGCCACGCTTCAACATTCTTCGCTCTACCGTCAAGAGGCATACTCACAGAGAGCGGTGTAGGAGTAGGCGAATTGAGATAATCGTCGTTGTAGACGAACTCCACACGCCCGTTGTTTCGTTCGGTGACGGACCCTGCGACCTCTCCGTGCAGCAAGACATCAAGGCGTTGCATTGCTTTTAGTCCTTCTCAAGAGATTGTCGAGCCTGCTGCCTGTTTCGTCTAACGGATGGATCTCCAGTTCGCAGTCCAGTGCTCGTAGCAGCTCGAACAGAGTCGTTGTTCTAGGGCTGCACTTCGCTGACTCGATTTCCGAAATCTGTGGTCGCGAAACCCCTGATTTCTTTGACAGCTGGTCTTGAGACCATCCCAGTTCCTTGCGGGCTTGCCTGATAGCTCGTCCGAGCCTATGCGGTGATGTAACCGTCTTCTTGGGTCGTCGCCTCATTGGAGCCTCCTACGCATCAACATCTGATTGTAGCGTCTACGCTACAACAATTCAGGATTCGAGAATTGTCGTCAATACGCTATAATCATACAGGATTCGAGAATTGTCGTTAACACGCTACAAGAACCGCCCGTCAGCGGCTAGAAGTCAGCCCCACGACGTCGGGGGCTTCGCTATATCGAGTGGTTGGACATCGGGGGGCATGAGATCTTGCTCATGGCTGTAGAGAAATTCCCGGCAACCACGGACGAGTCCGTAAAGGTATACTCCACGGTATGCCTGATTCGACTACCATCAAGGTCTCGGTCCGGAACCGGGATGCCCTGCGCCTGCTCGCCGATCGCGAGGGGTTAACGTTCGACGCGCAGCTTGGGAAGAGGATCCGACGGGAACGTCGGCGCATCATCGGGGCACAGCTCGCAAGCGCCCCACTCGATGCTGACGACGAAGCCGTGCTCGATGCGTCTGCAAGCGATGTAGCTGATGCGAGCGGGTGACATCGTCCGCTGCGATTTCGGGACGCCCGCGAGGGGCGAACCGGGGTTCATCCGACCGGCGATCGTCGTCACCTCCGATGACGTGCTCGAGTTCCGGCAACACGCGATCGCAGTCGTGCCCTGCACGACCAGAAGGCGAGGATGGTTGAGCGAGGTTGATGTCACCGGGTTCGGTGTCGCCCAGGCACACCTCCCGACGACCATCAGCGTCGACCGCGTCGTCGAGACGACGGGCACGAACATCGGATCCGTCGCGCTGCAACAGATCCGAGAACTCATCGCCGACCTGCTAGGACTCTGACCCAGCACCAGAGTTTCCGTCTAATCGCGTTAAATAGGTACTGACCCCCGCGTGAGATAGGTAGCCATGTGCGCGTGAAATAGGTATTATCGGGATATGGATGACTATCTGCCGCGCTTGGCGGACTCGCTGATCGAGGAATTGCTCGAAGATGTCTCCGCCGTCATGATCGTCGGTCCGCGAGCTTCGGGGAAGACCACGACAGCGGCTCGCTTCGCCGCGTCGGTGGTCCGATTGGACCGACCCGAAGAAGCAGCCCCCTTTGCGGCCTCCCCCGATGCCGCGCTGGCAGCTATGCCTACACCGGTACTTCTTGATGAGTGGCAGGAGGTTCCCTCAGTTCTGGGTGCGGTCAAGCGGGCCGTGGATGGCGATACTCGCCGCGGTCGGTTCCTTTTGGCGGGGTCGATCAGGGCTCAATTCGAGGGAACTATGTGGCCTGCCACTGGTCGCGTGGTTACCGTTGAGTTGTTCCCTCTCACCGTTTCTGAGCGTCTCAGATCCCGTACCAAGCCGTTGATCGACCGGCTCGTCGACGGTGATGATCTGGTTCCGTCGGCTGACCCGCCCGATTTGTTGGGCTATATCGATTTTGCCCTTGAAGGCGGATTCCCTGACGCGGTTCTGGGTGTGTCGCCACGCTCGAGGCGACGGTGGTTGGAGGGGTACATCACACACATGGTGGCCCACGATGCTCCTATCGCACCGAGTGGAACAGGTCGCGACCCGGAGCGGCTTGAACGTTACTTACGGGCGTATGCCCTCAACACCGCCGGCGTGGTGAACGACAACACCCTGTACGAGGCAGCCGGGATCAACAGAAAAACCGCTGGATTCTACGAACAGCTATTGATCAACCTCATGGCTGTAGAGCAATTCCCGGCGTGGAGTAGCAACCGCCTGAAGCGTCTGATCCGGACTCCAAAGCGACATGTGATCGACACCGGCCTATGGGGTGCCATCGTCGGGGTTGACGCAGCCGCGGTGATGAGGAGCGGCGATCTGCTGGGCAGGCTCCTAGACAGCTTCGTCACGGCCCAACTGAGGGCAGAGACGGTCGTCGCGGCGCAACGCC
>JAKZTU010000051.1:0-2554 GCA_047516945.1 Acidimicrobiales bacterium | reverse complement strand
AACTGACCCATCGAAGCTCCGAGGCCCATGCAGATAGTGCCAACTTCGGGTTCAACGAACTGCATAGTGTCGTAGATGGCCATTCCAGCGGTAACTGATCCGCCAGGAGAGTTGATGTAGAGCCAGATCGTCTTTTCTTTGTCCTGGCCCTCCAAGTAGAGCAACTGGGCGGTGATGTAGTTGGCGATCTCGTCCTTGACGTCTGTACCGAGCACGACGATGCGGTCCTGCAGCAGCCGATGAAAAATGTCGGCCTGCGGGTTGGCGAGTTGGGTGGTGGCCAGGTTCGGGGGCTGAGTCATCGCTCGTAGGCTACCGCCACCACAGCTACGCTCAATCATCACAGCTACGCTGTGCCATCCACGCGGACGTGGCGGAATTGGCATACGCGCCAGGTTTAGGTCCTGGTACCCGAGAGGGTGTGGGGGTTCGACTCCCCCCGTCCGCACCCCGCGATGTCACAAGACATTGAACACTGTTGAACCTGCGCAAAGGTGTGGGCCTGCCAACAATCGGGTGGATCAGGTTGGGTTGGGGGGTGTGGGTAGGTGTCGGCCAGCGAAAGTCTTGGGGGCATGGATGCGGCCCTCGGAATGCACCAACTCGCCGTGCACCCACACAGCGTCGATTCCTTCGGGATGAACCATCGGCTCGGTGTAGCTGTTGCATTCGGTCACTCGATCCCAATCGAACAACACCACCGACGCGTCAGCGCCAGGTCGTAGAACCGGGCTGGGCAGGCCCATGAACTCACACGGCAGCACCGTCATCCGATAAACGATCTCAACGAGCGGCACACCCAGCTCTCGGGCCATTCGCAAAGCCTTGGGGAAAGCCCCGAGCAAGCGAGGATGAGGCTTCTGAGATGGCCCGGGCATCAGGCCGTCGGTGCAGATCGCCATATTCGAACGACGAAAGAACCGCTCCACCGTGGCTTCATTGCCGTAATGACTGATGATGGCCACCTCACCTCGGTTGTGAAGGAAAAAATCGCAGACCGCATCGTGGGCCTCGACCGAGTTCAAGTCGGTAACCCCAGCTGCCGACACCACATCCGAAAAGCGCTTCCCCAAGAACTCATCGCCCACGCCTTCGAGCACACCGGCTATCTGAATCCCCTCCAAACCGCCGCAGAACGCCACAAAGTTGTCCCACCCGGAGCCGTCGCCGTAGATCTTCTCGAAGGCAAAGCGGCGCACATCGGAATCGCTCAACCGGGCCATGAACTCGGCCCTAGTACCCGCCCGCACCTCGGGAGGGAACAAGGCATCAGCTGTGGTGCTACCGGCGGTGTAGGGATACATGTTGCCAATCGTCGGCACGGAACCAGCGGCGTCATCAAGGCGAGCCGCCACTTGCTCATATCGGTCCCAATTACGGCGCCCGGCGATCTTGGTGTGCTCACTGCAGTAACCGCCACCGCCATCGGTCGCCGCGGTGATCACTTCGGTGAACGCATCAAGGATGTCGTCACTCTCCGAACGAAGATGCGGGTACAACGCGCCAGGCTTCACGTCGTTGAAGGCTCGCACCAGCGCGGTGATCTCCCGTTGGTCCGAGTACACCGCCGGGTTGTACACAAGTCCCGTCGACAGCCCCAGGCTCCAGGGCGCCTCACGACGCACCACTTCGGCCATCTCCCTTATCTGCTGATCATCAGCGACGCGATCAAGGTTGCCCATCACCACGCGCCGTACCGCGCTGTGGCCCAGATGCAAGCCCATATCGGTGACCGAGCGACCTCGATGCCAATCCAGAAACTCCGCGGTGGTGGTCCACGGCCACTCAGCGCCTCCGGCTGGGTCGTCACTGTCTGAGGGGCTACCCCCAGCCGACGAACTGATGGTCCCATCAAGTGGGGCAAGCTGCATGGCGTACTCGGCGCGCTGGTCGGCCACCACTGGAGCTGGCGACAGCCCATCCACCCCACAGATGCGTTTGGTGACACCGCCTCGCAGCGCCATCTCGCAACTCAACGGTATGCCATGTGCCCCTATGCGCGTGCCGCCGAGGGCGCCGTGGTTGTGAGTGTCGACAAATCCGGGGGCAAACACCCGTCCGTCGGCGTCGATCCTGCGGTCCGCGTCATCCGCATCGCTCGGCGGCACCCGCCCAAGATGCACGATCCGGTCATCCACGATCAGCACGTCACCGCGGTGGGGTTCAGTCGCCCCGTCGCCGCTGACGATAAGGGCGTCGGTGATGAGTTGCCGCACCCTCTAACCGTACCTGAGAGCCAGCCTCCACGACGCGAGTACCCAACGCGTACCCGACGTCGAAGGCCCAAACGCCCCGCTTTCGGGCACGGCGGTCAACGACGCCGTTCACGGGAAGCGATAGTGCCGTAAAGCACGCCCGCGACAATGATCACCGCGCCGATGACGGTGTCCACTGCAGGCACCTCAGAAAAAGCCAACCAGGCCCACACCGACGCGGCAACCGTTTCCACCGGCGTGAACAACGCCACTTCAGCCGCAGGCGCATACCGGGGGGCATTCGTGTGCAACAACCGTCCCAACGGATTCAGCACACCCATCCCCAAACAAGCCAGATA
>JAKZTU010000050.1:0-3457 GCA_047516945.1 Acidimicrobiales bacterium | reverse complement strand
AGGATCGTCACATAGGCGTCAGCAGGGGGTGGCATTACGGGCAGTCATTCTGCACCGGTTCTGACGCTATGACTCTCGACAAGGTGCGTTTGCGCGTCCTGTCCTTGTCAGCCGTGGGGAACGCGATGGGCTTCACCCCTCATCCGGCGCCCGTGGTGACGTTGCGCTCCGACAATTCGGGGAAGCCGGGAGCGGTGCTGCAAACCCTGACCAACCCGGTCATCGAAGTTGCGGCCGCCGAGAAAGACTTCACGAGCAGCGGTTATGAACTGGCCGCTGACACCGCTTACTGGGTGGTGCTCCACCGGCCAAGCGGTACAGGCCACTTTGCCTTCATCGACACGGCATCCAACCTTGAGGACTCCGATACGATCCCGGGCTGGTCAATCGGCGACGCATATCTCAGCAAAGGGATCACTGGCTGGACTCAACCATCGCGAGGCTACGCCATGCAAATGGCCATCTATGCCAGCAGCGATTCCTCGAGTGTGTCGTCGCCGGCGTTTCCGGACTCGGACTGCGACGGGGCCGTAGGCACCTATGAGCTCTCGGTGAACGAGAACGCCGCCGCGGACACTGTCGTGGGCAGAGTGGCTGCCCACGACGCCGATGGCGACTCTCTCACACACTCGGTCGGCGGAACCGACGCCGCGAAGTTCAACAGAGTGTTCGACTTGAACGCGAGCACCGGCGAGATCACCGTCAAGCCGGGTGCTTCTATCGACTACGAGAGGTCAGACAGGTCGTATTCGATCACCGTCAGCGTGACCGACGGGGAGGACGCCACCGGCGCCGCGGAACTCGAAGCAACGACCGACGCCACCGTCCCAGTGACACTCGGAGTCGTCGACGTCGACGAGCCGGGAATCATCACGCTGCATCCATCCGCCACGCCCCGGGTGAACAGCGAGTTGACAGTCAGCTTGTCGGATCCCGACGACGAGGTGATGGTCTCCAGAGTGCAGTGGGCCAAGGCCGACACCGCAACTGGCGAGTTCACCGATATACCCCTCAACCCCAAGTTCATGGCCGACCCCTCCTACACCCCCACCACAGCGGATCAAGGCAAATTCCTGAAGGTCACGGTGATGTACGTCGAGGACACGTGCCACACCGTGTCCTCCTTCGACGACCGGTGCCGCAGACAGGCGGAGATGACACTGGACACTGCCGTCGCGGCAGCCGAGGGCGGGACCGCTAACCAGCAGTCCGAGAACTCGCCGGCAACGGGAGCACCCGGCATCACCGGCACGACCTCGGTGGGCGAGATGCTCACGGCGACCACCACGGGCATATCGGACTCTGACGGCCTGAGCAGCGCAACCTTCACCTACCAGTGGCTGGCCGACGACGCTGACATCAACGGCGCCACCGGCTCCACCTACACGGTGACGGCCACCGACGCCGGCAAGGCCTTCACCGTGCGGGTCACGTTCACCGACGACGCCGGCCACGAAGAGTCCCTGACCAGCTCCGCGGTGCTGACGGCCCAGACCCAAGTTGAGGAGGACCCGACGCCGCTGACGGCCACCACCCACGGCGTGCCGCAATCCCATGACGGTTCGACCGCGTTCACCTTCGAGCTGCGGTTCAGCGAGGCGCCAGTATCTGGAGAATCCGGCTTCAGCTACACGACGTTGCAGCAGCACGCTTTGACGGTGACCGGGGCCACGTTGCCCAAGGTGCGGCGGCTGGAGCCTGGCAAGAACCTCAGGTGGGAGATCACCGTCCAACCTTCCTCGAACGCCGATGTGACCATCGTGTTGCCCATCACCACGGACTGTGCCGCGCAGGGCGCGATCTGCACCGGCGACAGCAGGCCACTATCCGACCAGGTCCAGTTGACCGTCTCAGGACCCGGCGGATAAGTCCGACGTCGGAAAACAACAGGAGCCACATCCCTGGCCTCTTGGGAGGCCCTCCGAAAGTGGTGCATGGTGTCCCCACCGGAACATGCTTCGGCCGTTCCGGTCGCAGTTGGGGTTGGCTGTGGCGGGTTAGGGGCCGGTCTGTTGGGGTGTGCCGGCTCCGGTTGTTGCGGCGATGTCGTCACTGCAGGCGATGTTGAACTCCAGGATTGTGGGTTCGGGCGCTCTGGTGAGGTCGATGGTCAGTTCGTTGTGCTCGGCGATGCAGCGGTCGGGTAGTCGTGACACCGACACGGTGACCTCGCAGACCTCGCCCTGCTTGTCGAGGGCGCGCCTCGCGATGCCGTCGAACGCGTCGTCTTCGGTGGGGTCGTCGGCGAGGGCGGCGGTGATGTTGAAGCGGCCCTCGCGCAGTTCCACGAGCGTGACGCTGTCGATTCCGCCGATACCGCCCTCGGCCCCCGCCGACGGCATCGGCGGGGGGATCGGGGACGGGTCCCGGCACGCCGTCGACAGGGTGTAGTGGACGTTGGCGGCTCGGGAGTCGCCGGTGACGGCCTGCAGCAGGTAGATCGTCCTGGTCGCTACGCCGACGCGGAAGTCGATGGTGACGAGCGGGTCGACGTTCCTGAAGACGTCGAGTTCCCGCTCGCCGTGCGTGGCAACGAGGTGGTCGGGCGTCTTGAGCGTGACGTCGTAGCGGCACTCCTGGCCGGTGGCGGTGGCGTCGACCACCAGCAACTCGATCGAGACGGTGTCGTCTGTGGTGTCGCTCGGGGTGTCGTTGTCGTCGACCTTCGAGGTGCCGGTCCAGGTGACGCAACCCTTCAGGGCTCGCTCCACGGGCGTCGCCGCTGCGCTGACGGCGGTCCGCAGGAGGGCATTGTGGTCGGTGGTGTCGACGTCGACGGCGGGGTTCACGCGCACGACGATGCGGGAGCGCGGGCTGCAGGGGGTTCCCGGGTCGTCCAGGGTGATGTTGATCTCGAAGTCGTCATCGGATTCGAACGGCGCGGGCCCCACGATGCAGTTGCCGTCGGTGGTCGCCTCGACCATCGAAACCGTCCACGTGTAGACGCAGATCGGGCTGACCACCACGACGCCGACCGCCGGGGTACCCGTGAGCTCGCCGGGCACGGGGTCGTCGTCGGGGCGTCCGGTCGCCTCCACCGCCAGCACCACTCGCCAGCCATGTCCTATATTTTCGTTGCGTTCTAGTGATTTTAAATATCATTGTCACAGGGGGTGCCTAGAGTTGTATTCATGCGATCAGCCCCTGCTCTTGTTGATCCACACACCACTGCCGAGGGTGCTGGTTGTGGTAGCGCGGTGTGTGTCGGGGTGGTGGATGTGGCGGGGTTGTCTGAGCAGGGTTTGCGGGCGCAGTTGCAGTTGGTGGGGCGTGGCGAGTCGCGGTTGGCAGCAATGAAGGCTCAGATTCTTGGGGAGTTGGGTCGGCGCACATCCGCAGTCGATGCTCAGTTGATTGCTAGCGACGAGTTGTTGTCGTCGAAACGTGAAGCCAAACGCGATGTCGAAACAGCAACCCGGCTTCAACAACTGCCTGACACTGCCAATGCGTTGGCTGA
>JAKZTU010000049.1:0-6767 GCA_047516945.1 Acidimicrobiales bacterium | reverse complement strand
GCCGTGCACGAAGACGATCGGTTCACCAGAGCCCTCGTCGACGTAGTGCATCTGATGGCCGCGCGGGGTAGTGAGAAACCGGCTCTCAAAGGGAAAAATCTCATCGGACACCCAATCCGGCCGACTACCAATTCGATCAGTTTTCATAGAGTGAACCTATCGCCCGCCCCGTCAGGTGCGTGCGACGTGAATGGCTGAGGCCGCGTCGTCTGCAGTTGATCCGCGCGCCCGTCCTACTAGCAGCGAATCCTGGCAATCGTCATGGGCTATACAAGGGAGCGAATGTGCGACCGTCTGCGCTTCCGGGTTGACAGCCAATTCAGGCTTCTCAATCCTAGTCAGCGCGAGGTATTACGCAGTGTGGTATCTAGCTGATACCATTCATTGAATGGCTATGACGCTCAGGCTGACTGACGAGGAGCAGGCCGCTCTGCGCGAGCGAGCGGCGCTTGAGGGTGCGTCGATGCAAGAAACAGCGCGACGGGCCGTACGCGAGTACATCGCCAAGGGTGATCATCGCGACCGCGTTGCGGCTGCCGCCGAACTCATCACGCAGCGCCATACCGTCGCGTTGCAACGCCTGGGCGAGTGAGTTCCAGTGTCGAATACCTTGACGCCGAGGATCTTGTGGAGCTCGCTCGTCGCTTGCTTGGCGATCCTCCACCGGTTCGCGATCTAGGCTTGCTGGGCGCGGCAGCCGCGCGACCGCGGGCGTCGGCGTTCGGCGAGGACGCATATCCAAACATCTGGAGCAAGGCCGGTGCGCTGCTGCATTCGATTGTCAGCAACCATCCGCTCGTCGATGGCAACAAGCGGCATGGTTGGCTTGCGACTGCCGTCTTTTTGGAACTCAACGAATCCAGCGTGAGCACCGCCGCAGATGACGATGTGTACAACCTAGTGATGGCTGTCGCAACGAGCGGCCCGAGTGTTGAAGACATTGAGGCGGCACTCCAGTCCATGCATGGGCAAGCCACTGACTCCTAGGTGTCAGTTCGGTGGGGCCGTCTGGGCCATTCTCAGCCGTAGTGATGGGCGACGTTTTCGGGGTAGCTGCGGGAGAAATAGTTCCAGAGCTGCTCGCCGTAGGTGGAGGGGCGGTAGCTGCTGGCTATGTCGCCGACGCCAGCCTCGGTCTCCTCTTTGCGGGCCATGAACCCAGCGCTGGTGTGGTGTGGACTGGCCGCCACCGTCGCGGCGAACCGGTCATCGAGAGGCAGCGGGGCCAAAGAGGCGTCCAGCGAAGGACCATGGAAATAGCCGGCCGAGTAGCGTTCGCAGGTGGTGATCACCCGGTGAGCGGTGGCCACCAGATAATTGCCGGTCATGGCCTGGAGCATCTCGCCGAGATTGATGACAAAAGACCCCTCCACGCAGGGAACGTCGATCCACTCGCCAGCTTGGTTCTGTACCTGCAAACCCGAGGTGGGGCCCGGCGCAAGCACAGTCAAGAACCCGGTGTCGTGGTGTGCGTTGACCCCGGCAGCACCATCAGGGGTGGGTGGATAGTGAATGAACTTCGACAACGACATCGGGCGATCCCCGAAATAGCGCTTCATGTGGTCATCGGGCAACCCCAGGCCCGACGACAACGCGCTGAGCAGCCGGTCAGCCAAACCACCCAACTCGTCGAACCATTGGTTGGCAAGCTCTCGTTGCCCGGCCAGAACCTCCTCGGGCAGCCATTGGTTGGGTCCCAGCAAACGCAAGTAGTTGGGTTCGGTGCCTTTGGGATGGGCCGGCCACTCGGTCCACCAGTCGATCTGTTCGCGGATATCGGGGCGGTTGTTGGTGTACTCGGCCCCCACCGGCTCCCAACCCCGGAAGTGACGTGACTCGACCTTGTCGATCAGCACCTTCTGGTCGTTGGGAAGGGCAAAAAAACGGTGCATCATCTCGAACACGTCATCGCAGAGCCCGTCGCTGACCCCGTGGTTCACAACCAAGAAGAACCCGACTTCATGGCAGATTCGGCACAGTTCCTCAGCCAACTCATGGCGCTGCTCCAAAGACGGTGACGACTCCGACAAGGGCCCCAGATCAACCACCGGAATCTGATCGAACAGGGCTTCGGCCATGCCTCCAGCCTACGGTCTCGGACTCCGCTCGGCCAGACCACAAGAGCTGGATTAGTCAAAGACGATCACACCGCGGATGTTCTTGTCGTCTCGCATGTCTTGGTAACCCTCGTTGATCTCGTCGAGCGAGTAAGTCTGGGTGACCAACTCATCGAGTTTGAGCTGACCGGCTTGGTACATAGACAGCAGATGGGGCACTGCCCGGCGGGGACTGTCGGAACCGTAAATCGTCCCCCTCAGTTGCTTGTTCATCATGGCGAACTCAAACAGGTTCAGTTGCACATCCATCTGCGTCATCGGGGCCAAACCTGTGACCACAATGGTGCCGCCCTTGCGTGTCAGAAACTGGGCGGGCGCCACCATATCCCCGGTGACCACACCTGGTGACAGAATCACGCTGTCGGCCATCACCCCATGGGTCAGGCCCCCCACGAGCTCCATTGCCTCTTCCATCGACGAAGACGTGTGTGTCGCTCCGAACTCGAACGCCTTCTCGCGCTTGAACTCGGCTGGATCGACCGCGACGATTGTTTTCGCACCTGCGGCTTTCGCTCCTTGAAGGGCATTGGAACCGATCCCCCCGCAGCCGACAACGACCACAGTGTCACCCGCTGAAACCTCTGCACGGTTGACAGCCGAACCGTAACCGGTAGCTACACCGCAGCTAACCAGCGCCGCAGCGACCAGAGACACGTCTTTGTCAACCTTGATGACCGAGTCTTGGCTGAGCAGCATGTGCTCGGCGAAAGTGCCGAGCTTTGCCATCGTGTTGATCGTTTCACCGTCAGGGCCTGTGTGAGCGTCTCGTCCGTCGGTGACCATGCCCCGACCCAGTGTGCCCGCACCAAGATCACAGAGGTTCTGTTGACCCGAGGCGCACCACCGGCACTTTCCACAAGCTGGCACGAACGACACCGCAACGTGGTCGCCTACTTCCAGTTCGGTCACTTCGGGGCCGACCTCTATCACCACACCGGACCCCTCGTGCCCGCCGATGACAGGCAACAAAGAGGAGCCACCTGGCGTGTCGGCTGAGCCGAGATCACCAGTGACCATGTGCTCATCGGAGTGGCACAGGCCAGCCGCGTGGGTCTTGACCAGGATCTCGCCTCGTCGAGGATCATCAAGATCCACCTCTTTTACTAGCCATGGCTGATGTGCTCCATACAGCACCGCAGCGCGAGTCTTCATCGTTGTTTCTCCAACCTTGTTCGGACCAAGTGAATTGCGCGCACAGTAGTTAAGAGCCAACGTCACAGGCGAATTCCACCCTTGCCCGCGAGTGTGTGGTGCCCGCGAGTGTGGTGCCCGCGTGCGTGGCAGCCTGGCGCCGACCCAGCTCAGATGGTACTGGTCATACCGCCGTCGACTGGGACGACGGTGCCGGTGATGGCGCCGGCGCCTGCTGAGCAGAGCCAACAGATGGCGTCGGCGACTTCGGCCGGTTCGATGAGCCTTGCGATGGGTCGTTGATGGGCGGCAAATGAGTTGATGTCGGTATCGAAGGCAGCGGCTGACGCTTCCAGAATGGCGGTGCGGGTCGAACCCGGTGCCACCGCATTGGAAGTAACCCCTGTACCGGCCAAATCGACAGCTAGTGCTTTCACCAAACCGATGACTCCGTGTTTGGCAGCGACGTAGGGCGCCATCTTCGAAAGCCCGATAGTGCCCGCCGACGAGGACACCGCCACGAAGCGACCTCGTCGGGGTTCGGCTGAAGCCAATATCCGTGGGATCGTTGCACGTGCTGTCTGAAAAACCCCGGTCAGGTCGATATCGGTGATGGTGTTCCACTCGGCGTCGCTGACCTCCCAGAGTGGCGAACGGGCCTTGAACACGCCGGCTACCGCAACCGCGGCATCAAGACGACCGAAGTGCTTGACCGCTGCTTCTGCCGCGTCATGTAGCTCGACTTGATTCCGCACGTCTGTCTGCATTGTCAGGACATGGTCGCCACCGGCGGTGCCAACCGCAGCAAGTTCGTCTGGGGTCGCGAGCGAATACTCGATATTCGGGACATCACCACAGATATCGACAGCGACCACAGACCAGCCGTCTGCAACTAGCTGTGTGACGGTTGCAGCGCCGATACCTCGGGCGGCTCCAGTAACAAGGGCGACAGGTCGATTCATGGCAACTTGTCTAGCTTGTCCAGCGCCGATTGCCAGAAAGTTCGGTGCAAGTTGTTGGCTAGGCGCTCGTCAACTGGTTGACGGCGTCGTCGATCAAAGCGGCAAGGAGCCTGGTTCCCTCGGCTGCATTGGCGCCGCTGGGATCGCCGAGAACACCATTGGCCGATACCTCGCGAACACCAGCCTCGAATATCTTGGGGAGCAGTTCGTCGAGTGGTTCCACCGCTCCAGGTTCGGCCTGGTCGAGCTGAACAAGGTCCTCGGCGATCGCCAGCATCAGAGAAGTCTCGGTCCGTCCGGCATGTGCATCGGCGCCGGGGAGTCTTACCGACCACACTTCGAACGCTCGTCCTCGCGCCTTGCACACTTCGGTCGCGGCGCGAAGCGCGTAGGCGTTCCCGCCGTGACCGTTGATCGCCACGATGCGTCCGAATTCGGGGCCGGCTTTTCCGACGATCTCGATGAGCATCTCCGACAACACCCGGGTACCGACTGAAAGCGTGCCGGCAAAGCCTCGGTGCTCATCGGAGGCGGTGATGCTGATAGCTGGCGCGACCCGGACCGATTCGAGACGATGGGCTACCCCTGCCGCTACTGCCTGTGCGATCCGCGTGTCCGTGTCGAGAGGAAGGTGCGGTCCGTGTTGTTCGGTGGAACCCAGAGGAAGCAACAAGGTCAACGCCTTCGCCTCCGATGATGCAGCGGCTACGTCTGGAGAGGTGCATGAGCCGAGTATGGCCATGTTCGAAGCGTAGCTGTGAGGGCTCAGCCCAACGCGGGAGGGGAGAAGTCTCTTGGCACGACTACGTCATCGGGTGTCAGGTCTGTGATTGAGTTCTTGCCTATGCCGCGCAGCGTCGCCTTGATTCCAGCGTTGAGAATGTCGAGCACGTTCTCGACGCCGGCTGCACCGTTGGCTGCCAAGCCCCACAGATACGCCCGGCCGATCAGCACGGCGTCGGCGCCGAGGGCACATGCCTTGACCACATCGCTACCCCGACGGATACCGCCGTCAAGCACGATCTCTATATCGCCGCTGACCGCCTCGGCGATCTCTTTGAGCACTCGAATCGAGGCGGGGGCGCTGTCGACATTGTTGCCTCCGTGGTTCGACACCGAGATTGTTGTGGCTCCGGCATCGACTGCGCGACGGGCTTCGTCGGCTCTAGCAATCCCTTTGACCATGAACGGGCCGTCCCACTGCGAGCGCAACCACCCAACATCTTCCCAAGTCGGTGGTGGTGTCGTCATCCAGGTGCCGTAGGCCTCAAAGAACAGCGGTGCTTGCTCGTCGACACCGGCAAAGTTGGGGACCCGGAGACGAGGAATAGTGCCCTCACGCAACCACGACCAGCACCATGCCGGTTTGGCCAAGAGCTCAAGCGCATGCGGCATTATTTCTTTAGGGGCGAACGATTGCGGAATGTGGGGGCTTCCCCAGTCGCGGCCATGGGAGAACGACCAGTCGAGGGTGAGGATCAAACCCACAGCACCTGCGGCTTTGGCGCGGTCCATGCGGGCGAGCATGAAGTCACGATCGCCCGCCCAGTAGATCTGAAAGAAGGTTTGCGGGTTGGCAGCCACCACTTCTTCGATTGGTTTGCCTCCGAAGGAACTGAGTCCTATTGGGATTCCTCTGGCTGCGGCAGCTCGGGCGACCGCCACTTCGCCCTGTGGATGAACGGCTTGCACGCCAGTGGGGGAGATCATCACAGGCATCGCCGAGGGCTGGCCCATGACGTTAACGGTGATCGCAGGGTCGGCTGCTTGTCCCGCGGTCACGGGCCGAAATCCCAGTTCGTCGAACGCAGCGGTGTTGTCGCGCATCGATACGCCAGCTTCGGCACCCGCTACCAGGGCACCGTAAACCGACTTGGGGATGCGCTTCTTGGCCCGTTGCTCGGCGATGGCGACGGTCTCAAACCACTTGTTACTCACGATTTGTGACCGTACCGCCCACTGGCCACAACTGCATCAGCCGGCCCGAGAGTGCCGCCATCGGTGAATTTCGAGGGGACCCACCGAAATCTGCGCGTTTAACCACAATAGATGTAGCTGAACGCGCAGATTTCGGATCGACGATCCTGGCGGGCTTCAATCAATCCCGGGTAGCGCGGTGATTGCGATGCAGGAACTTGACGGGGGACGTGTGGGAATGATCGAGAGCGGGCGAGGGGCGGGCTGCGTTGGCGGCGTTGACGAGTGGTTCACCGTGGCCCAAGACGCACTCGGGGTCGGGTCCATCCAGGGGGATGCCGGTAAAGAACTTGGCGGCCATGCAGCCTCCCTGGCAGGCATCGAAATGGCCACACGATGCGCAAGCCCCGGCCGATTGCGGCTCGCGAAGCTCGG
Source organism: Acidimicrobiales bacterium (assembly GCA_047516945.1). GTDB lineage: Bacteria > Actinomycetota > Acidimicrobiia > Acidimicrobiales > Aldehydirespiratoraceae > VXYK01. The sequence continues at coordinate 205 of JAKZTU010000049.1, read as the reverse complement.
CGAAGAGTTCGCTGTGTTGCCAAACTCGCGCGAAGCCACCTTGATCGCGGACACTGCCCGCCCGGAACTCGTCGTGAAGCACGAAAGGACAGGCGTAGACATCGCCGATCGGGTCGATCAGGCAGACCACCCGACCAGCCCCGCAAAGGTTGAGACCCGGTAGCGGCTCACCGAGGGCAGACAGATGAAAGAAAGAGTCGCCGGT
>JAKZTU010000048.1:0-53130 GCA_047516945.1 Acidimicrobiales bacterium | reverse complement strand
GTCAAGGCTGTTCCATCAGCCAATCATCAGCTTCGATGATGTCGGTGGCGATAAAGGGCAAGACGGTTGAAGATGCTCGCAGGCTGATCGTGGCATTCAAGGGACTCATGTCAATCCACGAGACCGAAATCGGCGGAGACGGCAACGAAACCGCTCTGGGCATAGAACTCGCCGGTGCATCAGACGACATGAAGCTCGGCGACCTCGAAGCGCTGCGCGGTGTGGTGAAATTCCCGATACGAATCAAATGCGCCACGCTGAGCTGGAACACACTCGCCCAAGCCCTGAACGAGAACTAGCGTCCCCCTTCGTAAACGAGGTTCAGCGGCCGAGTTGCTCGACGCGCTCTAGCCAGGCTCGGTCGTTGTTTGATATGCCGCCTGCGGCGTGGTCGGTGATGGCGATATCAACCCGGTTATAGACATTGCTCCACTCGGGATGGTGAAACAACTTCTCCGAAACCACCGCCACTTTGGCCATAAAACCAAAAGCGTCGATGAAATCGGAGAACTCATAGGTGCGACATAGTCGGTCTCCGTCACGTCGCCACTCACCAAACTCCGCCAGCAGTTCGGCAATCTCATCTTCGGTCAGCAGAGTTCTAGCCATGGCAACAGTCTGCCCCAGCAAAACGACTCAGGCGAACGGATCGGCAAAAGGATCTTCGGGGAGCTTCGATGCCGGAGTGGTCGTCGGCGGCGAATCACGCCACCGTTCGTAACCGGTGTCTTCCAACTCTTGGGCCAACTCCGCGCCACCAGTCTGTTGAATTCGACCCCCAGCAAAGACATGCACGGTGTCGGGCCGGAGTTGCTCAAACAAGCGGCTGTAGTGGGTGATAGCAAGGACTCCCACCCCGTCTTCTTCGGTAGCTGCCTCCACCCGCGAGCCGACCAAACGCAACGCATCGAAGTCAAGGCCCGAATCGAGTTCGTCGAGAATCGCGAAACGAGGGCGCAACACCCCAAGCTGAAGCGCCTCATTGCGTTTCTTCTCACCGCCTGAAAGATCAACGTTGAGCGGTCGCTCCAGGAACTTCTCGTCAAAACCGATGCGCTTTGCCTCAGCACGCATTGACGATTCAATCTCGTCGACATTGTCGCTGGTACTCACCGAAGCTCGTAGCAGATCACGCAGCGCTACCCCAGGAACCTCCGTCGGGTACTGCATAGCCAGGAACAAACCGGCCTGGGCTCGCTCCCAAGCTGGTAATTCCAAAAGTTCAACGCCATCAAGACGTGCCGAACCACCCAGCACTTCGAGACCGGGGCGACCTACCAAGGCATGGGCCAGGGTTGATTTTCCCGAACCGTTAGGTCCCATCACCGCATGGACCTCACCCGAAGCCATCGCCAGATCAACACCTTTGAGGATCTCTTGGCCCCCCACACGAGCCCGCAGGCCCTCAATCACCAGTTCACTCATCAGCACGCCTCCGAGTTACTGAGCCTCGGCCGGGCGCAGGAGGTTCGGACCCTTCCGAAATCAAGATCTGGATCATGCCGTCTACGACCGACACGTCATACACCGGCACAGGGCGAACCGCGGGAAGCGTTTCAGGCTCACCCGTCTTCAGGTCGAACATCGCCCCGTGGCGCCAACACTCAAGCAGACACTCCTCGGCGTCAACGTAGCCCTCCGACAAAGAGACATCCTCATGACTGCAAATGTCGCCGATGGCATAAACGTCATCTTCGATGCGCACCAGTGAAATCTGGTGCCCCTCCAATTCCACCTTGCGCGCCGTGCCGTCTTCAAGCTCTTCAAGCGCAAACAACACGTGAAGGCTCACGACAAGACTCCTTGGTGTTGCACTTGGAGGCTCAGTTTGGCATCAATGGCAGAACGCAGCGTCTTGCGCATGGCGGTCACAGGCAGCGATTCCAGCACCTCGTCGAGAAAACCCGCCACGATCAAGCGCTCTGCCTCGCCAGGCGGAACACCACGGCTTTCCAAATAAAACTGCTGCTCGGCATCGACGGGGCCGACCGCCGAAGCATGACTACAGCGAACATCATTGTTTTCGATTTCAAGGTTGGGTACCGATTCAACCCAGGCGTTCCCACCGAGTTTCAGATTGCGGTTGGTCTGGAAGGCATTGGTCCCTCGGGCATCGGGACGCACTCGAATCAAGCCCGTGTAGATGCTGCGAGACTCGTCACTCACGACACCCTTGTAGAGCAATTTGGAAGTTGTGTCCGCGGCGACATGGTCCTGATATGTGCGAAAATCGAGTCCTTGCCGACCGTCGCCGAAATACAACGCCAAAAGATCGCAGTTGGCACCGCGTCCGACTAGGCGAACATCGGATCGAGTACGGGCATAGCCACCACCGAAAGCCGCGGTGGAAGCAGTGAGCGAGGCGTCGCGGCCAGCCCTCGACAACTGCGACGAAAACTGCCATGTTCCCGAGCCGAGTTGCTGAACGTTGAGGTACCCCAGCCGACCAGCGGCAGAGACATCGAGTTCCGTCACCGGGCAAACCAGCAATGGGCCACTATCAGAGGTGTGGTGATCGAGAACTTCCGCCTGTGCATTGGCGCCAATGTCGACAACAAGCCGAGGGAACGCGGCGACCCGCTCGCCAGCGACATGGTGGGTCACCACAATCGGCCGCTTCAACACAACCCCAGATGGCACTCGAATCAGAACCGGATCGGCCGCAAAAGCATCATTGAGAACCGTGAAGTAGTCAGAAGCCTCGGCGGACACCGCTCCCAGCAGAGCAGACCCCTTATCAACACCTGCGAGCGGGCCGACATACACGCCGGCAGCTACAAGTTCATCAGCTACATCGACCGCCACGACCCGCCCGTTGACCGTACGAACCACAGCCGCTGAGTCGATCTCGAACTCGAGTGCCGGAGCGTCACAAGTTTCCAACGACGGCACGAAATCAGCCAGGTCGAATTCTCGGATAGCGCTATAGCGCCACTCCTCATCGGCTACATCCGGCGGGACCGCTGAGGCAAAGGCCTGGGCTGCGCCAACCCGGCGGTCAACGAGCCATGCCGGACCAGCCAAAGCCCTCGCGGCATCGATTGAGAATTCAGTCATGACCCTGCCCAATAAAGACGGCCCGAGAGCCCGTAAACACCGGCAATGCTACCGGCTACACCGGCTGAACAGCACTCCAACGGCTCCGGCTACGCCCGGCAAAAACATCGCGTGTGCTCTCAGCGTCGGCGTCGTCGGAGAAGGCGACCCAGGCCTCGGCGCGCCGCTTTCTGCTGCTCCTCTTGGATCTCCTGTAGCACCTCTGGCGCGGCATCGTTGATGATGTCTTCAGCTGCATCAAGCAACGAAGCGATGCTGTCGTCGCTGCCCAGGCTGGCGGGTTCTTGCGGAGTGGCCGGGGTGATCAGCGATCCGTGACTCCAATTCACGTCCGCCATACGCCTGGTGTACTTCGGGCAGTCATCGGGGCAGCGCCAAGGAGCTTCGGGGGCTAGGTCAAGGTCACACTTGCGCACGGTGTCGCCGTTGGCATACGTGCGGGATTCAAAGTACTTGCAGTCCTGGCGCATCGGCATGGGTTTCATTGTCGCGCAGCAAACACGCCATGTCACTAACCCAATCAGAAGAACCCCTCAGCCGACGCTGCCTTCCATCTGCAGTTCGATCAAGCGGCTCCACTCAACCGCGTATTCCATCGGCAGAGTACGAGTGACAGGTTCGATAAAGCCGTTGACAATCATGCCCATAGCCTGTTCTTCTGTCAGACCACGACTTTGCAGATAGAACAGCTGCTCGTCGGCCACCCGGCTCACTGTGGCCTCATGGCCGATGATGGCGTCACCCGCACCGACCTCCATGTAGGGGTAGGTGTCGGAGACGGAATCCTCATCAAGGATGAGGGCATCGCACTGCACATGGCTCTTACAGCCGTAAGCATCGTCTTCGACTCGCACTAAACCCCGATACGAGGTACGGCCCCCGTCTTTGGATATCGACTTCGAGACGATCTTGGAGGTCGTCTCCGGTGCCACGTGAGTCATCTTGGCACCCGTGTCTTGATGCTGGTTCGGCCCTGCATAAGCGACAGAAAGCACCTCGCCCGAGGCTTTGGGGCCAGCGAGCACGACCGCCGGATATTTCATGGTCAGTTTCGAGCCGATGTTGCCGTCGATCCATTCCATGTGGCCTTCAGCTTCCACGTAGGCGCGTTTGGTGACCAGGTTGAAGACGTTGTCGGACCAGTTTTGGATAGTGGTGTACGTCACCCGCGCCGATGGCTTCACGATGATTTCGACAACTGCTGAATGAAGTGAGTCAGAAGTGTAGGTCGGTGCTGAGCAGCCCTCGATGTAATGCACCTTGGAACCCTCGTCTGCGATGATCAAGGTGCGCTCGAACTGGCCCATGTTCTCAGCGTTGATGCGGAAGTAGGCCTGCAACGGCATGTCGACCTCGACACCAGGGGGCACGTAGATGAACGAGCCTCCCGACCAAGCGGAGCTGTTGAGCGCCGAGAACTTGTTGTCGTTGGGCGGGATGATCTTGCCGAAGTAGCGCTTGACCATGTCGGGATACTCCTTCAGCGCAGTGTCGATGTCGCAGAACAGCACACCTTGTGCTTCGAGGTCTTCACGGTTGCGGTGGTATACGACCTCGGATTCGTACTGGGCAGTCACGCCGGCGAGATACTTGCGCTCAGCTTCGGGGATACCAAGCTTCTCGTAGGTGTTCTTGATGGACTCGGGGACGTCATCCCAGTCGTCGCTAAGTTCTCCGGAGGGTTTGATGTAGTAGTAGATGTTGTCGAAGTCGATGTCGGACATGTCGCCACCCCAGTGGGGCATCGGGCGATTACCGAATCGCTGGTACGACTTCAGGCGAAAGTCGAGCATCCACTGGGGCTCGCTCTTGAGCCAGGAGATCTCGCGAAGAATCTCTTCGTTGAGCCCTTTCTTGGGCTTGAAGACGTAGTCTTCCTCGTCATGCCACCCCAGTTGGTACTTGCCGAGGTCGACGCCGATATCAGTGGATGTCATGTTCGATCACTCCTAGAGGCGCTGCTCTACCTATTTGTCCTATCTAGATAGTAACAAATATTAGCCAGAACGTCTACGATACTCGCCTCACGCTCAGTCGATACGGCGAAGCTGTGCAGAATAAAGTTCAGCGCGTCGGATGTAGCTCTGCGCGTTGACGTCATTGGCGCCGATTTGAAGTGCATTCTCGCGGATCCGGGCAGGCACCCCGAGAGCCATAGCCAACGTCGGTACAACCATCCTGCCCGGTACCAGAGCCGCGGCACCAACGAGTGCCTCAGGACCGATCACCGCATCATGCAGCACCACCGATCCCGTGCCGATCAGTGAACGATCAAGGACCCGACAGCCCTCAAGATGAGCGAGATGGCCGACCGTCACATAGTCGCCAACAATCGTCTCGTGGACCTCGGTGCAGTGCAGAACCGCACCATCTTGAATCGATGAGCCCCGTCCAATACTGATGACGTTGTCATCGGCGCGGATCACCGCCTGAGCCCATACGGAACTTTCTGCGCCGATGACAACGCTCCCAATGAGCGTGGCATCCGGGTGAATGTAGGCGTCGGAATGTATTTCGGGAACACGATCACCGAGCGCATAAATTGGCATCAGATGTCCTCGAAACGGCCGTAGCCGCCGCGGAAAAACAGCAGAGGCCCATTGTCGTTTTCGGTGGAGAGTGCTTTTACGAGTCCCACCACGATGTGGTGGTCACCTCCATCGTGGATGGCGTAGACCTCGCAATCGATCCAAGCAATAGAACCACAGATAACGGGCGAACCGGAGATCCTTGTGCTCCATTCGAGGCTGGCAAACTTGTCTTCTGACTTGCTCGCGAAAACGCCGCACACGTCGGTTTGGTCGTCACCGAGCACGTTGACGCAAAATCTGTCCGTCCCCGACATCTTGGCCCAAGTCGCAGATTCCTTACCTGGACAGAACATGACCAGAGGTGGATCTAGCGAGACGCTGGCGAAAGATCCGATTGCCATGCCGACGGGACCCTCGCCAGTTGGCGCAGTCACCACTGTCACACCCGTGGGGAAGTGGCCGAGCACCCGTCGGAACTCACTTGAGTCAATAGACATCCGGTTCCCTTCTACGGCCGAACGGATTGCTCGCACAGGCCGGCGAAAGGCTCACTCATTGCGGAGAAAGTCAGGCTCGTGCCTTCGGTGGCCGCTAGCACAGTGCTTACGCCAACTTCCGAACCCCGTTCGCTCAGGCGCGCGCTCATCTCATCGAGCGAGGCGTCGTCGTGAGAGGGGTCGTGATGAAACAACACCAGCGTTTCAACACCGGCCTGACGGGCGACCTCAAGTGCGTACTCGGGTGTACTGTGACCCCAGGCCTGCTTCATCACTAGTTCATCGGGCCACAGTTGCCCATCGTGAATCAACAGGTCGGCACCATCACACAGTTCAAGAACGGACTCATCGACATGTCTCGGATCGTTGATCGGCTCTTGGTGATCGGGAATATACGCGATTGACAAACCATGAAGATTGAGCCGGTAGCCGTTGGTGGTGCCGACATGGGGTACCGGTCTCGACATCACAGAGGCAAGGCCCACTGCAAAGTCGCCGTCGCAGACATCGTGGAATTTGATGGTGGCTGGCAAATCGGTGGTTCGAATCGGGAAGAACGGCGGGGCAATAAAACGATCAAACGCCTCGGCCAACGACTCTCCGCGTTCAGCGGACCCATAGATGTTCAGCGTGGTATCCGGACAAAGCAACGGCGCAAAAAATGGCAGACCCTGAATGTGGTCCCAGTGAAGATGTGTAACCAACGCATGCAGCGTCAACCCGCTCTGGGGCGACATTGCACAACCCCACGGGCGCAGCCCCGTACCCAGGTCCAAAACGATCGGGTCGTGATCGGCGGTTTCAACCGAGACGCAACTGGTGTTGCCGCCATAGCGCTGCACCGTCGGGCAACTACACGGCGTCGAACCACGAACACCGTGGAACGACACAACAACAGTCTCTTGCGTATCCCCCATTGACTTTGCACCGTACGCTAGCCGACTAGCCTCGCACACCGAGTGTGACAGATGTCGCTTCTGTCAGCGTGACCGCCAACTTCTTGTGTGCCACAGTTGGCGAGTGCCCAATACCAAAACCGCTCCGCTCCCCGATGGTCTCGTAGCCGTTGTCAAAAAGGACTGCCCGACTTGTGTCCTAGTGGCACCAGTCTTAGCCGAGATGGCCGAACGCATTGGAGTCTCAGTCATCACCCAAGACGACCCCACCTTTCCCCAAAGCGCCGACTGGGTAACCCACGATGCCGACCTCGCCTTGTCATGGCATAATCAAATCGAGACAGTACCCACGCTGCTGCGAGTCGACAACGGTTCCGAAGCCGATCGCATAGTCGGTTGGTCTCGCCAGGCTTGGGAAGAGTTCACTGGACTCAACGGTCTCGGAACCGACCTTCCCGATTGGAGACCCGGATGCGGCTCACTGAGTGTCGATCCCAACCTCAGCGATGAACTCGCCGTGCGCTTCTCAGGTTCAATACTAAAAAGTCGGCGAATCGAACTCGCCGAGTTGGAAGATGACGTAGAAGCCATGTTCGACCGCGGCTTCAGTGATGGAATGCCGGTCGTACCCCCAACCGAGGCGCGTGTGCTGAGAATGCTTGAAGGCACAAGTCGCTCCGCGGAGGAGGTAGTGGCCGTCATACCACCCGATCTGGTCGAATGCACCGTCGAGAAAGTGGCTATCAACGCAGTAATGGCCGGCTGCAAGCCCGAGTATCTCCCTGTGGCGCTAAGCGCGGTCGAAGCAGCCTGCACCGACGAGTTCAACATGCACGGACTGTTGGCCACCACTATGCCGGTAGGTCCAATCCTGATCGTCAACGGACCCATCCGTCACGAAATTCACATGAACAGCGGCCTCAATCTGTTGGGCCAAGGGAACCGCGCCAACAACACCATCGGCCGTGCTCTCCAGTTGGTTATTCGCAATATCGGTGGAGGCAAACCCGGCGGTGTCGACCGCGCCACCCAGGGCAGCCCCTCAAAGATCGGGTTGTGCTTCGCCGAAGACGAAGAGGGCAGCGCCTTCGACACCTTCGCCGAATCTCGCGGTTTCGACCGCAACGTCTCCACCGTCACCCTATTCCCCGGGGAAGGCCCCCGACTGATGTTCGATCAGAAGTCGCGTTCGCCGGAATCGCTCACCAAGCACTTCGCCGAAATGCTGCGCGTCAACGTCAGCCCGAGAATGGTCATGTCGATGGAAACCGTGATCGTGATGAGTCCTGAACATATGGCCCGATACCGAGATGCCTCCTGGGACAGGGCCCGCTTTCTGGCAGAACTTGAAGCGCTGCTAATGATCGACGGCGACGACATAATTGCCGGCTCCGGCGGAATCGAAGAGGGTATGCCGACATTCCTCGCAGGCCATCAGCTACCGAAGTTCCCGCCTGGAGGGATTCATGTTGTTCACGGAGGCAGCCATGCTGGGTTGTTCTCTTCTACCATCGCTGGTTGGGTGACCGGCGCGACCGGTAGCGTGACTGTCACAAAGGAGATCACTCGATGACTGTTGTTCTTGATCCCACCGCTGAGTTGCGGCCCAACAAACGCGAGCGTGTCGCTCGACCCGAGTCTCTCAACGGACTAACGGTCGGACTACTCGACATCTCCAAGCCCCGTGGAGACATTTTTCTCAACCGCGTGGAGCAAAAGCTGACCGGCCTCGGCGTCAACGTGAAGCGCTTCAAAAAGCCGACGTTCACCAAACCAGCGCCGGTCGATCTGCGCCATGAGATTGCCGTGTCCTGCGACGCGGTGATCGAAGCGCTCGCCGATTGAGGTTCCTGCACGACGTGCAGTGTGCACGACATCAACGATCTGGAACGCCGCGGCATTCCAGGAGTGTTCGTTGCCACCGTTGAGTTCGCAGACGGCGCCGAGCAACAAAGCAAGAGCCTCGGAGGTGACATAGCCCAGGTCTTGACCGAGCACCCCATCCAGGACCGCACCGACTCGGAGATGGTCGCGATTGCCGATCAAGCAATCGACGCCCTGTTGAGTTCGCTCACAGGCCCCGGTTAACCCCGCACGCCACGCCAGCCAAGCCAGCCAACAAGCCGCGCCGACCGGCCAGTCACGCCAGCCCACAAGCCGCGCCGACCGGCGAGTCACGCCGTAGCAGCGAAGCTAGGTACTGGCCAGCAAATTACGTGTACTGGCAAAAAACTACGTGTATTCGGCGTACTTCTTCAGGTGGCGGACCGGGCGGCTCAAAGCATCCTTACGGAAGGGATCGCCGAGTTCTTTGGTGGTCATGACTTCGATCACTGTGGTCTGCCGTGTGGTCATCTGATCGTCGATCGCCCGTTCTAGGGCTGGACCGACATCATCAAGCTGATCAACACGAACACCCTTCGCTCCCATCGCTTGAGCGATTTGCGCGTAGTTCTCGCCGCCTTCGAGTTCTCCGGCCACAAAACGGCGACCATAGAAATCAACCTGGTTCTTCTTTTCGGCGCCCCATTGGCGATTGTGGAACACCACCGCGGTGACCGGAATATCGTGGCGCACCGCGGTCATCACCTCAACCATGCTCATAGCCCAGGCGCCATCGCCTGCGTACGCCACCGCAGGACGATCATCAGCAGCCTTCTTGGCTCCAATAATGGTCGGCAGCGCATAGCCGCAGTTGCCCCAACTCATGGCTGCCAAGAACGACCTGGGCTCTTCGAAGCGCAGGTAGCTGTTGGATACCGAGTTGATGTTGCCGATGTCGGTGGACACCATTACCCGAGCTGGCATGGCCCGCTCCAGTTCCCGCAACACCTGACGTGGGTGCAGCCAACTGCCTTCTTCGGCCACTGCTTCTTTGATCATGTCGATACTGAAGTCGTCGGTTTCTTCAGTCCAATCGTCGAGTTCGTCTTCCCACGCGGTCTTCTCAGAAAGCAGCGTCGACTCTCGCTCGGCACGGTTTTGGTCGGCCACCAGCGTGCGTTGAGCCAGCCGTGCGGTCAGCGCGGCAGCAGCTGCACCGGTATCGCCGCAAATCCCGACGTCAATCTTTTTGACGAAGCCGAGCATCTTCGAATCAGCATCAACCTGGATGATCTTGGCCTCTGTTGGCCAATAGTCGAGGCCATGCTGAGGCAAGGTGCCAAAGGGCCCCAAACGGGTGCCGAGCGCCAGCACCACGTCAGCCCGTGCGATCAACTTCATCGCCGCTTTTGAGCCTTGGTAGCCGAGCGGTCCACACCACTGTGGGTGGCTGGCCGGAAACGAGTCGTTGTGCAGGTAGCTGTTGACCACCGGACAGCCGAGTCTTTCGGCCAAGGCGACCGTTGCGGCCATACCATCTCCGATCACCACTCCACCACCGCTGATCATGACTGGGAACTGCGCGCTAGCCAAGAGGTCGGCCGCTTCGTTGAGCGTACGCTCACCACCGGGTCCGCGATCGAGCCGCATGGGGGTTCCGATCTCCACATTGATGTCGCCATAGAAGCGGTCACGGGGGATGTTGAGTTGCGTTGGACCCATCTCCGATAGCGCCCGGTCGAAGCAACGAGCCGTGATCTCTGCCATTCGGTGTTCGTTGTTGATGTGCCCCTGATACTTGGTGAACTCCTCAAACATCGGAAGCTGATTGGCTTCCTGGAAGCCACCGAGTCCCATCCCCATCGTGCCAGCTTCGGGGGTGACGATGACAACGGGGCTGTGTGCCCAGAAGGCTGCCGCGATCGCGGTCACACAGTTGGAAATACCAGGGCCATTCTGTCCGATCACGACTCCGTGGCGGCCACTGACTCGGGCATACCCGTCTGCCATATGGGCTGCCCCTTGCTCGTGTACCACCGGTACCAACTCAATACCTGCTGGCTCAAAAATGTCCATGGCGTCCATGAACGCGCTGCCCATGATGCCAAAGACAGTGGTCACTCCGTTGGCCACCATGGTTTCGACAAACGCTTCGCTGGGAGTCATCCGGGTCATGTTTCCTCCAATCCGAACCAGTTGCAAGAGCCTATAACCAATCTGCAAGGCTATCTAGCGACGAACTTCAAGATTCTCGTTCTAGATGGCGAATCCCGGCAATCAACAGTTCGAGAAGGTGATCGAACGTGTCATCAAGGTCGTGTTCGTGCGGATGCCCGTCGCCAGACTCAAGATGAGAAAATCCGTGGAAAGAACTCCGTAGACCACGCGCCACATGTACACGCACATCCTCATCAATGCTGAAACTCCCCAGAGCTCGCGCAATGACCGCCACAATCCGCTCGACCGCTTCTTCGAGTTCAACATCACCCGCGCAGGGATATCGGTCGGTGGCGGCGTACAAACCGGGATGAGTCCGCACTACCTCCCGCCAAGCCCTCCCGATGGCTACGACTGCGTCCTCGCCCGATACACCGATGGCAGCCTCAGTGAGCGAGCTAGCGAGTTTCGCTCGGCCTCTCAATGCCAGCAGTTTGACAAGATCGTCGTACCCGTCGACATGTCTATAAAGTGCCGGTTGACGAACACCGAGTTCGTCGGCCACACGAGTGAGGGTGACCGCGTCAAACCCTTCTCTGTCTGCTATTTCTGAGGCGCATTCAATTACTTGCGCCGGGTCCAGAGTCCGCCTGGGCGATCCGCTCATGCGTTAGAAGCTATCACCGTTACGTTAGAGCGGACGCAACGCGGAGGCTTGGATTGAAGCGATAACCGCCACGTTGACAATGTCATCCTCCGAGCAGCCGCGCGACAGGTCGTGCATCACGCCATCGAGTCCCTGCAGCAACGGCCCGAAAGCAAGCGCTTGACCCAGACGTTCGGTGATCTTGTAGGCGATGTTGCCGGAGTCAAGATCTGGGAAGACGAACACATTGGCTCTGCCGGCAACTTCGGAGTCAGGAGCCTTGACATCGGCAACCGCCGGAAGCCAAGCGGCATCAAACTGCAACTCACCATCAATCTTGAGATGTGGCGCGGCCTGCTGAGCAATCGCGGTAGCGCTCCGCACCTTTTCGACACGCAGGTGTTGCGCACTCCCCTTAGTTGAAAACGAGAGCATGGCGACACGAGGCTCCTCACCACAAAGTTGAGCAAACGTAGCGGCGCTTGAAATCGCTACCGAGGCCAACTGCTGATCGTCAGGGTCGGGTAACACTCCACAATCGCCGTAAACCATTGTGCGACCGTCGGGCAGCACAAAAAAGAAGCAGCTACTCAGCGCTTCAACTCCCGGCTCGACCCCGAGCACCCGCAACCCAGCCCGTACCACCTCCGCGCTGGAGCGGCTTGCTCCAGCCACACAACCCGCAGCCCAGCCTGTCTTGACCAGAGCCGCAGAAATCACCAGCGGATCGTCGACATCGAGCCGACGACCAGCCCACGGTCCTGTGTTTGCAGCAGCCAGTTCGTCAACGAGGCGCTCCGCCGGGCCATGAGCAATCTCGGCGAGCGAGCCGAAGTCCCTGCCCACCACCAACGCCTCGGCCAGACCCTCAGTATTGAGCCGATCGGCCGCCCCAACCACCCGCGGATCATTTGCGTCGGCCAAGATGATGCGCTGCGGGTTCGCCCGAGCGTTGCTGTACCAATCGTCGAGAACGCTCACAACTGTAACCTCATGTTGAGGCCTTCAGCCAACCGCCCACGCGGTCGAGCACTTGGTCGACCCGCTTGAGCAGGTCGTCGATCACGGTGGTGTCTGCCACCAACGGCGGCGCCACAGCCAGCATGGCGGCACCTCTAGAGTCGGGCCGGACCAGAACGCCCGCCTCACGCACAAATCGTTCTAGCACTCCGCCCGGTAGTAATTCGGCGAACTCGTTGTCAGTGAGGTCCAAACCGCTACGGCGGTCACGCATCAGTTCCACGGCATGGAAGTACCCGGCGCCCCGCACGTCTTTGACACAACGATGGGATTCCATCAGCGCGCGCAAGCCGTTCTTGAGGCGGTCCTCGTTTGCCAAAACGCGGTCGAACACTTTCTCGTCGCGCATGGCGGTCATGTTGGCCACCGCTACCGCTGTGGCCACTGGGTGACCACCGAACGTGGCCCCGTGGACGAACATCGCAGCGGGCGAGTCCCACACCCGATCCACCAGCGAGTCACGTACAAGCAAACCTCCCAGAGGCACGTATGCGCTGGTGACACCCTTGGCGAAGGTGATCATGTCCGGCACGACGCCATAACGCTCGCTGCCGGACCAGTGACCGAGGCGTCCGAACGAGTTGATCACCTCATCTGCGCAGAGCAACACGCCGTAGGTGTCGCAGATGCGGCGCAGTTCTTGCCAATAGCCGTCGGGCGGGACCAGTGCTCCCCTGCCGTTCTGTACTGGTTCGGCAATCACCATGGCCACCGTCTCAGGGCCCTCGGTGAGGATCGCCTGCTCGACGGCTGTTACACACGGCAGTTCTGAGGCCGGAACGCCTTCGGCAGAACAACCGAGTGTGTTGTCTACATGGCGCACGAACCCAGCGAGCATCGGCTCATAGGGGTCACGGAAACTGGGAATGCCCGTCACCGCCAGTGCGCCGAGCGTGGTGCCGTGGTAGGCCCAACGGCGAGCTATCACCTTTTGGCGACTCGGCGCGCCGTTCGCCAAGTGGTAGCAGCGAGCAAACTTGAGAGCTGATTCAACCGCCTCTGAGCCAGAGTTCACGAAGAACACTCGGTTGAGGTCTGCGGGAGCAACCGACGCGATCAGAGACGATGCCTCGATGGACGAAGGGTGGGCGAAACTCCAGTTGGGGCTGAAAGCCAATTTGTCCATCTGCTTGGCCGCAACCGCGGTCAGATCACTGCGACCGTGGCCGAGGTTGGTGCAGAACAACCCGGAGAGCCCGTCCAGGTATTCGTTGCCCTCGGTGTCTGTGACGTAACAGCCTTCACCTCGTTCGATTACGAGCAGGTCGTCGCGTTGCCAAGCATCGCCACGCGTGAAATGTGGCACCAAGTGGGCCCGGGCCTTGGCTCGAATCTCGGTCAACTGATTCCCCCCAGCAAATCAGTTACATGTTAGCAAGAATACGTTAGGAGACCTAGCGCTATTGCGACGGTGACTAACTGATGGTCCGATTGCTTGATCCGCTCAAAGCGCGGTCAACATGCGCGTCGCCAATGACGCTGATCCGTTCAGCACTCGCGCTCGCCCATCGTTACATACGACCATCACACATCTCTTGCGGTCTCGATCCAACACCGAAGTAGCCGACCATAGAGTGTTCGATCCTTGCATGATGTACGAGACAAGAGAGCCTCGCGCCTTCACCCAACCCATCGCCATACAGTCGCTGCCCGGCTCGGGAACGCGAAATATCTGTGCCAGCGACTCTTCGCTCAAGAACCCGGTCTTCGGGCTCGAAACAAAGATGCTGAGCAGGGTCATCCAGTCTTCGAGCGACACATGCATTGAACCCGCCGACGAGAACACCGAAGGATTGTCGCTGTCGGCGGTCGCCGGTTTCGCGGGTGGTCCCTTCAGTAACCCAGTGCTCCCCAAGTTTATCTTGGTGCCGTGACCGCATATCTTCGCAGGCGCGCCAAAACCGACAGAACGAACGCCCAACGGTCCCAAAAGTTGGCTGAGTAGTGCTTTCTCGAAACTGATCTCCGAGACTCGATCAATGGCCGCGCCTACGATGATGTAGCTCAAGTTCGAGTAGCAATACTCACCAGGGTTTTGGGGGGCGGCACCAAGCGCCTCCGCGGCGAGATCCGTGCGTTGTTCAGGTAGTGGACGCATATCTTTGCGCGCCGATTCAAAGCGGGTCCAGTCGATGTTGGCGGGAATGCCGGCCCGGCAGTTCAGAAGGTCGCGTATCGTCAGCTCTCCCCATCTGCCGTCGACACTGTTGAGATCTCTAAAAATCTCAGGCAATGGCGTGTCCCACTGAGCGCTGCCCGAGTCCACCAACCTCGCCCACAGGACCGCCGTCATTGTCTTGGTGCAGGATCCGATATGCCACTTGTCGGACAACAGAACGTTGTTATTGGATCCACGCCCTCGCAATCCCATAGCGTTCGCCATACGAGTGCCTTCGTCATCCACGAACGCCGCACCCACCGCAGGCACGTCATAACGTCGTCTGAACCTGTGCAATAGAGAATCCATCAACTGAGATTTTTGCGCCATGTGGGCTTCCTCCGTGGGCCGGACACTTGGTTTACAAGGCCTGGTTCAGGTCTCGTTGTTGACAACGTCAGATGCTGTGTCGTTGATTATCGGCGTCAACCTTGGCCTGAACTAACTGCGCAGGGCCGCGCCGTGGCGTTTGTCTGCGGCATCGATGCACCCTTGGCGAACATCAGCCACTTCGGCATCGGTCAGAGTGCGATCGTGAGCCTGAAACCGCAGGCGATAAGCCAGACTCCTAGTACCAGTCGACAAACCCTCGCCTCGGTAGACATCAAACAACTCGATGTCGGTCAACAACGCTCGGCCCGCTTTGCGTAGTGAACTCTCAACCGCCGCGGCAGCCACCTCATCTGGGACTTCAAAAGCCAGATCGATATCGCTCGACGGGTACTTCGACACAGGGCTGTACTTGCGATTGCTCCGAGGGCCGTTCAGAAGCGCTCCCAAGTCCAGTTCGAGCCAGGCCACCCTCCCAGTCACCCCATAGTTCTCGAGAACCAGCGGATCAACCTCTCCAACGACACCGGAGGTTTGACCTGCAACCACCACCTCAGCAGAACGAGTGGCGTGCAAGCCAGGGGGCGAGGCTGAGCGCAGAACAACGTTCGGCAGACCCAGCTCACGCTCGATCAAATCAAGAGCCGCCACGGCCTCCGGTGCTTCGGATCCAGCCAGCGCAACCGCAAGGTACTCACGTTCGTCTGGAAGTAGCTGATCCGGCAAGGGCGGCATATAGACGTGATCAATCTCAAAGAATCGAACCTCCGCGCAGCGATGGGACTGGTTGTAAGCGATCGCTTTGAGCTGACCTGGAAGCAGCGAGGTGCGCAACACTGATTGCTCTGAAACAAGCGGGTTGGACAAGGTGACTCCGTTGTCGGCAAGGCCCGCCATCAACAAGTCACCCGGCGCCAAGAACGGCATCGGAAAGGTCTCATCGCATCCGAATCCGACCAGAACCTGACGAACCAGACGACGACGCACCTGATAGTCGCTGAGTCCTCCGGGAAGCTCCCCTCTAGGCACCGTTCTGGCGATGTTGTCGTAGCCGTACAGGCGCGCCACCTCTTCAGCCACATCCGTCTCGGTCTCAGTGTCCCAGCGCCATGTGGGAATGGTGACGGCTAAATCCTCTGCGCCACTATCGGACGCGACCACCTCGGCTCCGAAGCCGATTGAAGCCAAATGCCCAGCCATCTCAGCCGCGCTCAGATCGGTGCCGAGCAATCCGTTGATCTTGGCGCTGCGAACATTGAGGGGCGTTCGATCAGGCGTGTCGCCGGCGACATCCGCAAACCCACCAACCGCGGTGGCCCCGAGTTGTGTCGCAAGCTGAATGAAGCGTTGCATCGAACGGTCGATATTCTCGCCCCAATCGGCGCCACGTCGGAATCGGTTGGACGCCTCGCTCACAAGGTTGAGTCGCTTGACCGTCCGCGAGACCGTCGGCGGATCCCACCACGCCATCTCCAACAGCACGTCGGTCGTCTCCTCAGAGATCTCGGTGGTAGCGCCGCCCATCACCCCAGCCAAGCTGATTATCTCGTCTGAGTTGTTGGTAATCACCCCGTCGTTGGCAATGAGTTCGCGTTCCAGACCATCAAGAGTCGTCAACGTCTCACCGGGGACAGCCCGTCGCACCCGCAGGTGGCCATTGGGGACAGTGGACAGATCAAAAGTGTGGTTGGGTTGACCCAACTCGAGCATCACATAGTTGGAAATATCGACGATCGAGTTGAGCGGCCGCATTCCCGCCAACATCAGCCGGTCTGCGAGCCACTGTGGCGATGTCTGTACGGTGATCCCACGCAACACAGTCGCAACGAACCGGCCGCACAACGTTGGATCAAGAATCTCGACTGTCAAGAGCTCATCAACATTGTCTCTATCAGCAGAGCCACCCTCGGAGTAACTGCCGGTGTCGACGCTGTAATCCGGGTAGGAGAAGTCGACACCGAGTGCGGCGGCTAGATCGCGCGCCACTCCGGCCACCGACATGGCGTCGGGCCGGTTGGCGTTCACCTCAAGGTCCCACAACACGTCGGGTTCCAAGCCGATAGCAGCCCCTACAGCCATTCCCAACTCAGCTGCGGGAACTACCCGGTCGTTAAGCACGAGGATTCCCTCGTGGTCATCGCTGAGACCCAACTCAGCCCCCGAACAACACATACCGGCCGACACTTCGCCGCGCATCTTTCGCTGTTGAATCTCCAAGCCGTTGGCCATGACGGTCCCCGGTGTGGCGAACGGAATCAGATCACCGACGGCCATATTGAAAGCTCCGCAACACACCTGCCGCGCCTCTCCGTCGCCGGCATCCACATCGACGAGTTGGATTTTGTCGGCTGCTGGGTGGGGCCTGAGATCGAGCACCTTTGCCAGTACCACCCCATCGACGATGTCGCCGATGAAAGTCATCTCTTCGACAGTCAAACCGAGCGCGCTCAAGGTCTCGCTCAGCTCGCTCGGATCACCGTCGATACCAGGCGCGAACTCCCGAAGCCACGACAATGTCACCTTCATCAGAACTGCCTCAGAAACCGAACATCGTTGTTGACCAGTTCACGAATGTCGTCGAGTTCGTGGCGCATCACTGCTAAGCGATCAATGCCGAAACCGAATGCGAAACCTTGCCATTCGTCGGGATCGATACCGCAGTTGCGCAAAACGTTGGGGTGCACCATGCCGCATCCCCCCAGTTCCAGCCACGTTCCATCGGCACGGGAAATATCGAACTCGGCGCTTGGTTCAGTAAACGGAAAATACGAAGGGCGTAGTCGGCTCTTCACGTGGCCACCAAAAAAGGTGTGTACGAACTCGTCGATAGTCCCCGCAAGGTCACCCATGGTTATCCCCCTATCAACTACCAGACCCTCAATTTGGTTGAAGGCGGGGAGGTGAGTCGTGTCGGCAGTGTCGGTTCTGAAGGTCCTGCCCGGCGCGACGATATAGATAGGTGGCTTTTGATTCTCCATCGTGCGGATCTGAACCGGCGAGGTGTGCGAGCGCAGCATTACCTCTTCGGGCTCACCTAAATCCACGAAGATCGTGTCGAAACTGCCTCGAGCTGGATGCCATTCAGGAATGTTGAGAGCCTCGAAGTTGTACCAAGCCGATTCAACTTCGGGGCCTTCGGCAACCGTGAAACCCATGCCTACGAAGACATCTTCGAGTCTGTCGCGGGATTGGGTGACAAGATGAAGCGAGCCGCGCCGTGCGGATTGGCGGAATTCCGTGAGATCGAGCCGTTCAGCCTCAAGTTGGCGAGTTCGAGCGGCCTGGGCTAGGCGCTCGCGGGCAATCCCAACCGCCGCTTCAATCTCAGTTCGGATCTCGTTGACGGCTTGTCCGGTGGTTCTGCGTTGCTCTGGGGCTAGCGACCCGAGTTGCCGTTTAGCCGAAGTCACCGCCGATTTCTTCCCCAAGAACTCGACATCAAGCTCTGCCAACGCGTCGAGGTCTTCGGCTTCGGCCAGTCGAGCCTGCGCTTCAATAGCGGTCTGACGGAGCGTCTCTATCATCAAACGAACAGGTTACGAGGTCCACCCGCGCGTTGGCTCCAAATATCTGGGAGACTTTGTGGCGTGGTTCGAGACAATCCAGCACGCCAACGCTACGAATTGATCGTCGACGGCCGCATTGTGTCGATCGCTGACTACCAACTCGACGGCACTACCGTGGTGGTCCCCCATGTCGAAACAGACCCGTCGATGCGAGGTAAGGGTTTGGCCGACCAGCTAATGCGAGGCGTGCTTGATGACTTGCGTGCGAACAACAAAACCATCCTGCCGCTGTGTGGATTCGCCGCCGCTTTCATCGGTGATCACCCCGAAGACGCCGACCTGCTGGCCTCGTAGGCCAGCAGAGTTCCGGCCATTGCGACGTTGAGCGATTCTGTGTTGCCAACCATGTCGATCCGGACCCAATCATCAACAAGAGAATCAATGGAACGGTCAAGACCGTGGGACTCGGAGCCGAGCACAATCGCCAGTGGACCGTTGAGCACGCCACTGTCGTGAGGAACCCCCTCACGCACGTCGGTCGCCACTATTTTGGCTCCGGCTGCGCGCAACTGGCGCAAAGTTGTTTGTGCATCAACTCCGCTCACGACCGGCACTCGCAACACCGAACCGGCCGAGGAGCGAACAGCCTTAGGACGCCACGGGTCTGCACCACCGGCTACGACAACACAGGCCGCACCGGTCGCATCGGCAACCCGGATGAGCGTGCCGACATTGCCCGGATCAGCAACCCCAAGCAGCACCAAGGCGAAGTCATTGACGTCGAAACTGGTTGGGATCGAGGCTTGTGGACGTGGAGCCACAGCCAACATCGGTTGGGGTGTCACCGATGGTGCCAAACGCTCAAACACTCTGTCTCTGACCACCAAGATCTCAACGGTGTCGTCAAAGCGCGCCCCAAGCGTTGAACTCCGAAGCGATGAGCCAGTGAGACTGTTAGCTGTGCTCTCCGGGACAATGACCGTGATCAGCCGCAGCCCTGCATCAAGTGCCTCGCCGACGGTGCGCTCCCCCTCCAGCACGATCTCCGCTGAATTCGCGCCGACTCGGTCAATGAGTCGCCGTAACTCGACGACTCGACGACTATTGGGGCCCTTGACGTCGATTCGGTCCATTAAAGCGGGCGCAACTCAGCCGATCCGAACAACACTCAGGCGTCGGCTAGTGCCCCGTTGGCTGTCTCGACCAGAACCGTGAACGTAGCAGGATCGTGAATCGCGGTTTCGGACAACATCTTGCGGTCAACCTCTATCTCTGCTGCCTTCAAACCCGCAATAAAGCGGCTATAGGAGGTGCCATTTTCGCGACACGCCGCGTTTATTCGCTGAATCCACAGCTTGCGGAACTGACCTTTGCGAGCACGCCTGTCACGGAACGCATAGTTGCCAGCGTGCATAACGGACTCGTTCGCTGATTTGAAACTGCGAGAACGATTGCCGTAGTGCCCCTTGGCCCGCTCAAGAACGACCCGGCGATGTTTCTTGGAATGTACGGCGCGTTTAGCTCTTGCCATCGTTAACTCCCTTTCTTAGTGGATGCGGCTTCAGTAGATGCGGTTCAGATGCCGAGGTCGCGGATGCGCCGCTCGTCAGCCGGGGACACCGAAGCCGGTCTCCGAAGCTGGCGTTTGCGTTTCGGAGACTTCTTTTCGAGGATGTGGTTCTTGTTTTGACTGCGCCGCCTCAGCTTGCCTGAGCCGGTGCGTTTGAAGCGGGCCTGCGCGCCCTTGTGCGTCTTCATCTTGGGCATATCGATTCTCGGTTCTCTTGATTTGGAGGATCTCTGAGCGGCGTTACCGCAAAAAGGTCACTCGGTTGTGGTTTGCTGAGCGGTTTCTGACTCGGCTCCGACGACCGTAGCTTCCGCTTCTTTGCGCATTTGTTTTTCGTGACGAGCTTGCGCTCGCTTGTCTGGGGCCAACACCATCACCATGTTGCGACCATCTTGGCGGGGATGAAACTCAACCTTGCCAACATGGGCCACGGCCTCAGACACCCGATCTAGGATCAGGCGGCCAAGCTCGGGGTGTTGCATCTCGCGACCTCGGAACATGATCGTGACTTTGACTTTGTGGCCTCCGCCGAGAAACTCGACCACCTTGCGGGTCTTGGTGTCGAAGTCACCGGGCCCGATTTTGGGACGGTACTTCATCTCCTTGACCGTGAGGTTGGAAGACTTCTTTTTGGATTCTTTAGCCCGCTGGTCGGCCTCGTATCGCCACTTGCCGTAATCCATGATCCGACAGACCGGTGGATTGGCTTGCTCAGCTACCTCAACTAGGTCGAGATCTGCAGCTTGAGCGATGTTGCGCGCTTCGGATAGTGAAGTGATGCCAATCTGCTCGCCGTCCTGCCCGACAAGTCGGACTTCTCGGGCGCGGATCCGTTCGTTGATCCTTGGCTCGTTGTTTGGCGGTGCTATTGCCCTGGACTCCTGGTGAGCACGAAACCTCCGTCGTGTAGTGGATACCGGAATGTCGACATCCACGATCACACTCAGCTAGAGCGTTGCCGATTCGTCGACCTGGACGCACTGTGGCCGCCGGGGATGGCGACTTGTGGCCAGGTGGGAGGCTTCTCGAGAGATTCCCCCACTTCGGTGTTCGAATTGTCAGCGATAGCGTATCAGCATGAGTTCTTTGTGGACACCCGCCGGGGAACACCCCGTAGATCGCCCCTCAATATCGGATCTAGGCGACACCGCCGGACCGACACACGATGACAGCCTTGACGATGAGATCGCGGCCGCGTTGCCGGAGGGAATGAGTCTCAACGACTTGAGTCCTGAGGAGCGAGCAGGAGCCGAAGAAATGGTCAAAGAAATGGCCATCGCACGCGAACGGCTTATTAGCACGCCTGCCGCCAACATCGTGGCCAACCATGCAATGGGTTTGTACGAACTAGCAGCTCTTCATCTCTCGGCACAAACCCCGAACTTTGCTGAGGCCACCGTAGCCATTGATGCCCTGAGCGTCATCGTCAACGGGCTGGCGGGCCGACTC
Organism: Acidimicrobiales bacterium; assembly: GCA_047516945.1. Taxonomy (GTDB): domain Bacteria; phylum Actinomycetota; class Acidimicrobiia; order Acidimicrobiales; family Aldehydirespiratoraceae; genus VXYK01. The sequence goes on along the minus strand of JAKZTU010000048.1, from coordinate 31,489 downwards.
GGAGACGACGAAGCAGCCGTGGCACATGCTCTCGATCAAATCCGTATGGCTTTCGTGCAGCTGAAGAGCCGGGCTGAAGCCGACTCCGACTGACCAAGCCTGCCTTTAGGGAACAATCTTGGTGATCGGGAGTTCAACAATGTCGCTGGCCCCGTGGTCGCGTAGCTCTGGAATCAAGATGTTGATCTCAGACTTGGCCACAACAGTTTCAACCGCATATCCAGCCCCTCGAAACAGCTCGTTGACTGTCGGGGCTTTCATGGATGGCAACAGTTCAATCACCTCATCAAGGCGATCGGCCGGGACGTTCATCTTGACCAACACCTTGCCCCGTGCCTCAAGGACACCCTGTAGCAGGGTGTTGATCTGACGCATAGCGTGCGCTTTTTCCGGGTCAGCGAACGACACCGGATTAGCAATCAGTTCGGTATAGGACGTGCACAGCGTGTCGATGATGCGTAACCCTGCGGCGCGTAACGCCCGTCCCGTCTCAGTGATGTCGACAACCAGATCAACAATGTCGGGGACCTTCGCTTCGGTGGCTCCGTAACTGAGACGCACATCGGCCTCAACGCCGGCGTTTTTGAAATACCGTCGGGTAATTTCGAGATACTCCGTCGACACCCTCACGCCATCAGGAAGATCCGCGACCGATTGCCAGGGTGAATCCTCTGGAACAGCCAACACAATCTGTATCGGACGCGAAGTCACTTTGGAGTACTTGAGTTCTCCAAGGCTTTCTACGTTGCTACTGGTCTCTTCAATCCAATCTCGACCGGTGATCCCGAGATCGAATAGCCCGTCTGCCACGTATCCCGGGATCTCCTGTGGGCGCAGAATCCGAACCGACTCGATGCGCGGGTCAGCAATCGACGCTTTGTAGGCGACAGGCGACGAACGCTCCACGCTTAGATCGGCGGCTTCGAAGAGCTCAAGCGTCGCCTTCTCCAGCGATCCTTTGGGAAGAACCAGCTTCAACACCGCGATGAGGCTAGCGGCGCACCGGTTCAACTAGCGGTGAATTTCACTACATCTATGCGCACATCGTCGCCCAGCACTCGGACTTGCTCTATTCTTGCGCGCCAGATTTCGCTGATGGTCACCGCACCGGGACCGCTGAACAGCGGAGCACCGTCATCTCCGCCCATGAAGGCCGGTGCCAGATAGAGAACATATTGGTCTACCAATCTTGCGCTGTGGAAGGAGTGGGCCACGGTCGGACCACCTTCGACCAGCAATTGCACGACTCCGGAGTCGCCGAGATGTTCAAGTAGTTCGTCAAGCTCTCGGTCCCATTCGAGACAGGGGTTTACCTTGGCGGTGGCCTGCACCGAACCGAGAACGACTCGGCGAGGATCGCTGACCTCTTTGGGGTCGACTGTTTGATCATGGCCGGGCCAGTGGCGCACGGTAAGCGATGGGTCGTCAGCACGTACGGTACCCGCACCCACAACAATGGCGTCTGAAATTGCTCTCAGCCGGTGAACGTCAAACCGTGCCTGCGTTCCGGTGATCCACTGTGAGGTTGCGTCAGGTGCGGCTACACGACCGTCGAGCGTTGCTGCGAGCTTGAGCACCACCCAGGGTCGGCCAGTGCGGCGATGGTGAAGGTAGGGACGCAGTTGCTGCTCGACTTCTTCGGCACACACACCCACTGTTACATCAATCTCTGCTTGACGAAGACGCTCAATCCCACTGCCGGCAACCATCCGGTCCGGGTCTTGGATCGCTGCGACAACCCGTGAGACTCCCGCTCGAATCAGCGCTTCAGCACAAGCGCCAGTGCGTCCGACGTGATTGCAGGGTTCAAGCGTAGTGTAGAGCGCGGCGCCTTGAGTATTGGTCGCCTCGTTCAAGGCCACTATCTCGGCGTGAGCTCCTCCATAGACTTGCGTGGAGCCCGACACGACGCTGCCATCAGCACCGACCAGCACAGCCCCGACCCACGGGTTCGGCGACGACCGATGCCGAGCATTGCAGGCCGCCTTGATCGCCAGCCCCATATAGTGCTCGTCTTGGTTCATGCGAGCGACCGGTTAGTGGTGAGGGTGGGGGTCGGTGTTGTCGACCAAGAGTCGTACCGCGTGAGGGAGTACGTCGAGAACGGCGTCGACGGTTTCGACACAGCCCTTCGATGATCCTGGCGTGTTGAGGATCAAGCTTGCGTTGAGTGTCCCTGCCACGCCGCGGCTCAGGCGCCCGAGGGGATTCACCAATCGCATGGCCTCAGCCAACCCCGGTGCCTCACGGTCGATGACTGCTCTGGTCCCTTCAGGGGTGCGGTCGCGGGGACCGAAACCCGTGCCTCCGGTGGTGACGATCAGACCGTGGAAGCCTTCGGCGAGGCGTGTCAAAGTCTCGGCCACCGGATGCTCTCCGTCTTCGCTCACAGTCCGTTCCACGACTGTCCATCCAGCGCCGGTCAGGTGAGACTCGAGAGCTTCTCCGGACTTGTCTTGGCGGGTGCCGTGTACCACGCCGTCGGAGACGGTTAGAACCTTCGCGTATAGGGGCGCAGCAGCCGAGTCGTGTTCTTCGTGATGGTGGTGGTGAGCCATGGCAACGACGATATACGCACTGGTTGCGCTACGAGCCCGGACTACGAGTCCAGACCGAAAAGAACATGCCGTCCCAGTCGGTTGTCGGGAGTGAAAGATCGCTTGTTACTTGTTTGAAACCAAGCGCGCTGAGATCGGTGCCGGTCGCGTCAAGCACCTTGGTGGTTTCGGCCGTAGTGAGAGTGCAGACGCTGTAGACGAGGGTCCCGCCTGGTACGACGAGGTCCGCAGCGCTCGTCAACAGTTGCTGCTGTAGAGTCGCCAGATTGACAATGTCGCTGGGTTTGATGCGCCAACGTGCGTCGGGACGACGCCGCAGAGATCCCAAACCCGAGCACGGAGCGTCAACCAGAACCGCGTCGAACGTGCGGCTTGGAAACGGAGGCGCAGTGCCATCGGCTACTACGACAGCGACCCCATTCGGTTCGAGTTGGGGGCGACAGCCCAGCCTTTCGGCGTTTTGAACGATCAGCCCAGCTCGAGCGAGCCGAAGATCTGCGGCAAGCACAGCGGCACCCCGGCTGGCGATTTCAGTCGATTTCCCGCCTGGAGCAGCACACAGGTCCAACACCAGATCACCCGGCGCGGCCGGTACCAGAGTTGCGACTTGCTGGGAACTTCGGTCTTGGACGTAGCCGTCTTCGCGACGTTGCCGTCGTGCCGGGAGGTTCATCGCCGTTAAGGCATCGGTGGCCTCTTGGCTGCCGAGATCCTCAATCAGGCGCGCAACCATCCAGTCTGGATAGCTGAGCGCCACCGCTTCGTTTGGATAGTCGATACCCGCCGAATGCGCTGTCGCAACCTTTCGCAAAACGGCGTTGACAAGGCCGCGGAACCTCTTGGGTGTCGCCCCTACAGTGGCCGACACCGCAGCGTGGGGCGGGGTACCCATCTCAATTAGTTGATGGGCACCCAGCCGGAGCGCGGCACGCGCTGTCGGTGGCGGATCCTGAACCAAGAACCGGTCGACAACATGATCAAGTGCTCGTTTGCGTCGAGTCGACCCATAAACCAACTCGGTCACGAAGCCCTTGTCGCGGGCGTCCAGGTCGACCTCGGCGAGCATCTTTGGCAACAGCACGTTGGCGTAAGCACCGTCAGATTCGATGCGAACTACGGCATCGATAGCGATCCGGCGGACATCTGCGGTCATTGGATTTAAACAAACCGATCTTCGGGCGTTAGCCGGGCACCGTTACGCCAGGCGAATGCAACCTGCCGTGCTCGGCCTTGCGCTTGCACTTCAAGCAAATCAATTCGTCCCTCGCCGGTAGCAACCGACACACCGCTGATCGATCCCGGCAAAGCGGCAGGCGTTGCTTCAGCAACAGGAGCATCGGGAGCATCAGCTACAGCGGTACGCCAGATCTTGAAATGTTGGTTGCGAAAGGTTGTCCAAGCGCCTCCGACTCGCACTTGCCGGTGAATCTGGACCGCCGGTTGTGACCAGTCGATATGACGATCCGCCGAGGTGATCTTGGCAGCGTAGACCGGTTCACCAAGTTGCGGTTCTGGCGGACCAAGCCCCTGCGCAAGCGCGTCGATCAACACTTCGGTGCCAAGCGCTACCAGCCGCGCTCTCAATGCGCCGCATTCTTCGTCGGGGTCGATTGGCGTTTCGGCTCGTCGATAAACGGCTCCAGTGTCGAGGCCCTCGGAAACCGCCATTAAACACACTCCGGTCACTTCATCGCCGGCAAGGATTGCCCGCTCCACTGGTGCAGCCCCGCGCCAACGCGGCAACAGCGAGAAATGAAGATTGACCATCGACACCTGTTCGAGGGCCGTTGGCGGGATGATTTCACCGTAAGCAACCACTACACCGAGATCGGCGGTGACTCCCGCCAAGTCTTCGAGATCGTCGCTTACGTCCAAACCAAGATCAAGGGCAGCAGCTTTCACCGGGCTTGGATGAAAGGACACGCCTCGTCCCCGTCGGGTGTCGGGGCGTGACACGACCAATGCGATCTCGTAACCAGCGTCACAAAGTGCACGCAAGGGCGGCACTGCGGTGGCGGGCGTGCCGAGATAGACAATGCGCTGAACCTCCGCCGGTGGCGGAATGGTCACGGCAGCCTTAGACCTTCGCTAGCACGGTTACTCGGCGATCCAGTGCTTGCCGATCCAGTGCTTGCCGATGTGGGCATGGCCTCGGCCATTTGCAGGTCGCGGATTGCCTTCAGCGCGGTTTTGCGAGTGTCGGAGTCGAGTCGCTCGATCAGCAAGGTGCCGTCGAGATGGTCGATTTCGTGTTGAAACAGGCGGGCCTCGAGTTCGTCCACCTCAAGGGACATTTCGTTGCCGTCGAGATCACGGCCAACCAGGTGGACTGTTTTTGGGCGAACTATTTCCCAGGTCAAACCCGGAACCGAGAGGCAACCCTCGTCATAGAGCCATTCGCCGTCGGATTCAACAATTTCAGGGTTGACGATCACCCGAGGTCCTTCGCCCATGTCCCAAACAAACAACCGCTTCTGCACCCCAACCTGCGGTGCAGCAAGCCCAATCCCTGGCGCCTCATACATGGTTTCGATCATGTCGTCTACGAGACGCACCAGCGCGCCGTCAATATCGTTGACCTGGCGCGCTTTCTGGCGCAAGACAGGGTCTCCAATGACACGAATGTCGTAACTGGCCACCAGCTCAGGTTAGCGGGCGGATTCAGCCCACAAACTCGGAACTCAAGACCGTGGCTGCGAGTGCGCCGCCGAGTACGGTCGAAGCTGTGGGGACCGCGCACTATTTTGATCAGGAGCCGACGGCGGCATCGAAACCTGCGCCAGTAGAGATCAACCTCTTTGACGTGTCTGCGACCCTCACATCGGACCGGGGAGTGTTTTCGCAAGACCGGCTTGACCCTGGCACCAAATTGCTGTTGACAGAAGCTCCTCCGGTCGACGACAACGCGGTGACACTCGACATTGGCTGCGGTTGGGGTCCGATTGCCTGCGTCACGGCGTTGCGAACCGGCGACGGGCGAATATGGGCCATAGACACCAACACACGGGCCCGGGCCCTGACCGAGATCAATGCCCGAGCAATAGGTGCTGCTGATCGCATCACCGTGGCGTCACCCGCCGAGGTCCCAGCGGGTGTTCGCTTTGATCGAATCTTATCCAACCCGCCGATTCGGATCGGTAAACCGGCGTTGCATCAACTGCTTGAGAGTTGGCTCAGCCGCTTGAACCCCGACGGTCAAGCTCATCTTGTTGTGCAAAAGCATCTGGGCAGCGACTCTTTGAATCGTTGGCTGATAGACCAAGGATTCCCAACAATTCGGTTGGTCAGTCGCTCGGGTTATCGCATACTCGAAGTCAACCCACGGGAGGACTAGTGACACAACTCGATGGCACTGGCATGAAACGGCTTCACCGGTCATGGCGCCAGCGCACCACCGGCCGCGTCGCCTTGATCCTCGACGGCGTGGCCAACCCATTCAATGTCGGGTCGATTGTTCGCACGGCTGCTGCGCAGAGAGTAGACCACCTGTGGATCGCCTCGGGCACTGCCCCGGACCACGACAAGGTCGACAAAACGGCACTCGGAAGCGCCCGATATCTGAGTTGGACGGAGATCGATTCGGGTCCCGCGGCAGTAACCGCGGCACGAGCCAACGGCTATCGCGTCGTGGCGGTCGAACTCAGCAGCGATGCTCTGCCGTTGCACGACACCGATCTAGCAGGCGACATCGCTTTGGTGATCGGCCATGAGGACCGCGGTATCACACCAGCGACGCTCGCCGTCTGCGACAGCGTCGCCTTCATTCCCCAACTCGGCAAAGTCGGCTCGCTCAACGTAGCAATCGCAACCGCAATCGCTCTCTACGAGACCCGCCGCACCAACTGGACTGCCTAGAGCACCAACGAATAGGCCAAGAGACTTGATTTCCCGCACCCTGTGGGTCCTGCGGTAGTGACCGCGGTCGGCAGGGCCGGATCGCTGTAGCGGTCGTCAGACACGTAGCGGGTCAACCTCTATTCGCAGACGACTATCCGGGCGCGGGGTTGCTTCGAGGGCGTTGAGGAGTGGCTCATGGGTGTCGGCTTGCAACAACCAACGGTCATTGGAGGGGCCAAGGATTCGAACCCCAACCGGATGACCCAGCGCGCCAACGAACTCCACGGCGCCGGCACCGGAGACCAAGACCTGTGCTCCGTAAGGCGCGATCCCCGCGGCTTTGCGACGATCGCGTTCTGCGACGGCGACGATCGAGGGGTCGCCGCGCAACACAGCCCGCACGACCTCATGGTCGGGTTGGCGGGTTTGCAGTACGAGACGCCCACCGGAGTCCCTTGGTCCCAACAAACGAGCCGCCCGTGCCAACAATGCCATCGTCTGTTCCACGGCTCTTTGGCGAGGTGCCAACAGTTCCTGGTCAAGATCTAAAAACACGACGACATCGGCCGCGGCGACACGATGCAGCACCGCTTCGGTCCCGATCACGACGCGCGTGGTCGGTTCTGCCACAGATGATGCGGTGACCTCGTCTACTGCTTCGCCGACGAGAGCCGCCAGTTCTTCTCTGGCCCTTGTGACACCTGCACGGAGGTTCTTCAAACGAGTATTGCCACAGTGGGCACAAACCGGCGGGCGCACCTCGGTCCCGTCGGGCGAAGAAAGCTCATGGTCTGCGAGAACCATGTGCGAGGCACCGTCGAGGGTACGCACCAGTTCACCGCAGGAAGCGCAGGACAAAAGCCGTGAACGTCCCTTGCGATTCAGTACGCAAATCACTCGACCCTCGCCGCGAAGCAAACCGGCAATATTCTCGGCAAAAAGACCCGCTTTGGTGGGGTCTTCAGCACGACGATCAAGCACTTCAAGCAGCGGCCAGCCGGTGCGCTGCGCGGTACGGTCAGGCCGCAACAACGGACCCGCTCTCAGAGCTTCCAGTGACGGCACCGGGGAACTGAGAACCGCCGGCACGCCACGACGGCGCGCTCGTTCCAACCCGACCACACGCGCGTGCCATGTGGGTGACGACTGCTCAACAAGCGACTCGTCGTGTTCATCAAAGACCACGACCGCGGATAGTCGCGGCATGGGCATCCAGGCCGCTGAACGAGTCCCCACCACCGTGGAGCCACTCGCGGCCACAGACCACTCCTGAGTCCCGAGCGCGACCTTCACACCAGCACGGCGCAAAGCAATCCCAAGGCGGCGAGCCCGACCAGAATCAGCCAACAGCAACAACGCATCACCGGTTCGGCAAGCTTCAAGAGCGAGGGGCACATCGTCGTTGCCCGGTGGGGTCCGGACCACGGCAACGGCTTGTTTTTGAGCCAGCTCAAAGGCTTGCGAAAACACATCCACCGGTCCAGACGGCACCAGTTCGCGGTTCGCGGCCTGCGGCACTCCGGCGAGCATCGAAGGCGGCGAAGCTGCACGCAGGAACTTCACTCGGCTACCCGCCCAGCGCCACGCGGCCCAAGTGGCCAACTCCATCATCTCAGCGCTGGGTCCAATGCCGCTCAAGGTCTTCAATGGGGCTAACTCCACTCCCACTACAGGCTCAACATCAACAGCACACACCCAGGCACCCACCCGTCGCCCCGCAAGAGACACCCGCACCATCGAACCCATACCTAGCCGCTCCGAGCGACCATCAGCCTCCCACGCTTCAGGAACGAAATAGTCGAACTCCCGATTGATCCCCAAGACATCGGGAATGACCCGCACAACCCGTCGTTCGGTTTTGCCCAAGGTCATCTGAGACGCTCGGCCTCTGGACCCTCAGAGTCCCAACGCTGATTTGAGTTCGTCGACCCGGTTCGTTTTCTCCCACGGGAACAGGCCGTCGTCGCTGGAGCGGCCAAAGTGGCCGTATGAAGCGGTCTTTTGGTAGATCGGGCGCCGCAGGTCGAGATCGCGAAGAATCGCCGCAGGACGGAGATCGAAAATCTCGTCGATAGCGGTGTCGACCGCGGCTTTGTCGACAGTCTCAGTGCCGAACGTTTCAATAAAAACTGAAACGGGGCGTGCCATGCCAATGGCGTAGGCAACCTGAACCTCACACCGGCTAGCCGCTCCGGCGGCAACCAGGTTCTTTGCCACCCAGCGAGCCGCGTAAGCGGCGGAACGGTCAACCTTGGAGGGATCCTTGCCTGAGAATGCGCCTCCTCCGTGGCGAGCCATGCCGCCATAGGTGTCGACGATGATCTTGCGCCCGGTGAGCCCGCAGTCCCCTACCGGTCCACCGATGACGAAACGGCCGGTTGGGTTGACGTACACGTCGTAGTTGTCATCGGCGAATTCGGCGGGAATAACCGGGGCGATGACATGCTCAATCAAGTCAGGCCGGATCATCGTGTCGCGGTCGATGCCATCGTTGTGTTGAGTAGAAACCAGGACCGTCTTGAGACGGATGGGTTTGCTGTCCTCGTATTCGAAAGTCACCTGGGTTTTGCCGTCAGGGCGAATGTACGGGATCGTTCCCGCTCTACGGACCTCAGCGTGGCGCTCGGCCATTCGATGGGCCAGATGGATGGGCAGAGGCATCAATTCTTCGGTTTCATCGCAGGCGTAGCCAAACATCATTCCCTGATCGCCGGCACCCTGCATGTCGAGCACGTCTTGTTCGGTCGCGACACCCGAACGAACCTCCTCAGAAGCGCGGAGTCCTAGATCTATGTCGGGCGACTGATCGTCGATGGTGACCATGACACCGCAGGTATTCCCGTCGTAACCGAACGCTTCACGGTCGTAACCGATTCCCTTGATCGTCTCGCGAACAGTGCTGGCGATATCTACGTACGCTTCGGTGGTTATCTCACCGGCAACGATGGCTAGACCAGTCGTGACCATTGTTTCGCAAGCCACGCGACTCATCGGATCCTGAGCCAACATGGCATCCAGAATCGAATCTGAAATCTGATCTGCCATCTTGTCTGGATGGCCCTCTGTCACGCTTTCAGAGGTGAAGGTCCAGCGAGTCACTCTTGCTCCTTGTCCTGTCGGTTAAAGGTTCCGCGGTTGAAGGTTCCGCGGTTGAGGGTTTCGACTGCAGCATCGAGCACGACCCGTGCCACCTCGTCTTTGCTGCACAGTGGCGTTTGCCGCCGGACACCATTGGCACAAAGCACCACAACCTCATTGGTTTCGTGCTCAAAACCCACACCTGGTTTGGAAACATCGTTGGCCACAATGATGTCGAGGTTTTTCTTGTCGAGTTTTGCGGCCGCGTTGTGTTCAACGTCGACAGTCTCCGCAGCGAATCCGATCAGTACCTGACCGTTGGGTTTGGCTGCGCCTAGTCCGGCGAGGATGTCGACGGTGGGTTCAAATTCAACGCTGAGCGTGCCCTGATCCTTCTTGAGCTTGCGATCCACGATTTCTCGGGGTCGGAAGTCCGCAACCGCGGCAGCCATTACAACCACATCAGCTTGAGGCGCCTCATCGCTGCAGGCCCGGTGCATTTCGGCGGCTGTGGACACATTCACGACGCGAACGCCGCTTGGGGCGCTCGTCGGACTGGTAGTTATCAGCACAACATCAGCACCGCGTTCAGCAGCGTTTTGGGCCAATGCGTGCCCTTGTTTGCCCGAGGATCGGTTGCCGACGAAGCGGACTGCATCGATCGGTTCGCGGGTACCGCCTGCGGTGACCAGCACTCGCTTGCCCGCAAGATCGCCTGTGGCAAGAACATTTTCGACAGCAGTCACAATCGTGGCTGGTTCGGCGAGACGCCCAAGCCCAAAATCGCCTCCCGCGAGGCGACCGCTTTCGGGATCGACAACATGCACTCCACGGGAACGCAGTACCGCAAGGTTTTCTTGCACGGAGACCTGTTCCCACATTTCGGTGTGCATCGCCGGGCAGACCATCAGCGGTGCCCGGGTAGCAAGAATCGTGGCTGTCAGTAGATCGCCGGAACGCCCGGTGCGAATATCGGAAATGATCCGGGCAGTTGCCGGGGCTACAAGAACCATGTCTGCGTTCTGCCCCATCACGGTATGGGGAATTGGAGTGGCGGGGTCGTTGAACAGCGATGTGCGGGCTCCTTCGCTGGCCAACGCAGAAAAGGTGACCTCACCAACCATCTCAAGGGCACCCTTGGTCAAGACCGGTGTTACATGTGCCCCGGCGTCGACTAGACGACGACATAGATCCACCGCCTTGTAGGCGGCGATCCCGCCGGTGACACCGAGAATGATGCGTCGACCCGAGAGCGTGGTCATGCCGCAGACACTGCCCAAATGATTGGGTCAGGCACCCACGTAGTCCGGAGCGGTTTCAGCTTCGGGATCAACCTCGATTGCTACGATCTTTTTCGCGGCGATTTCTTCAAAGGCAATCGACAATGGCTTGCTGGCCGTCGATGCAACCTGGGGAGGTATCGACGCTCCCATGCCGCGGCCAAGTTGCCCCACATAGTTGGTGATTTCACGACTCCGCATGGCTGAGAGGGTGACGAGACGGAACTTGGAACCGACATCATCGAGGAGACCCTCAATCGAAGGATTCATCATCGTGTCGTAGCCGTGAGCCATAGTGCCTTCTCCCGAGATGTCGACGAACCTTGTCGTCTACCGCATGGTGTTCAACCGAGTTACAAGCGTAGCAGCGCCACTAGCTCCCGCGACGCTCGCGAATCAACGCTTCCAACTCAGTCAGCGCCCGATCCAAGTCGTCGTTGATCAAGATCTCTGCACCAAGTTCGTGGGCCATAGCCAACTCGTCCGAGGCCTTCGCCAGTCTGGCTTCAATCTTGTTTGGTGGATCGCCACGGCCTTGGAGCCGGGCTCGCTGAGCTTCACGGGAGGGAGCGTCTACAAAAACGACCAGAGCCTTTGGAAAGTGCTGTCGGATCTGTTGAGCACCGTACACATCGATCTCATAGACAAGATCATGTCCGGGTGGTGGCTCCACTGCCGGCGTGCCCTGTCGATAATCTAGAAAGTCCACCCACTCAAGAAACCCTCCGGCTTCCAAGTGCCTGTCGAAGTACTCCCGGTTTGTGAAGTGGTAGGCCTCCATTGACTCGCCGGGACGCCGCGCTCGGGTCGTCCAACTGCGCGAAAGCCAGAGCCGCTGGTCTCGGTCCAATAGACGGGCTACAAGCGTGCCTTTCCCAACCCCACCGGGGCCGGAGACAACGATGACCAACTGGTCCGAGGCCGCAATCACTGTTGATCAACCAGCCTCTCTTGAGACCTTGGGTCAGCCGAACCTATCTAGAAGTTCAGCTCTTTGTTTTTGGCCGAGGCCTCGAAGACGACGGTTTTCAGCGATACCGATGTCTTCCATGGCGCGTCGGGCCTTGACCTTCCCTACTCCGGGAAGCGATTCGATCACCGCCAGCGTCTTCGTCTTGGCAACGATTTCGTCGCTGTCGGCTCTTTCGAGAACCTCTGCGAGAGTCAACGATCGCATCTTTAACAGTTGCTTCAACTCTCTACGGGCCTTTCGCGCTTCGGTTGCCTTTGCAAGTGCTGCGGCTCGCGCTTCGTCTGACAACTTTGGAGGGTTAGACATGACAGAAACACTAGAGGCCAAGAGAAAAGAAGGCAATTATATGCGCCGATAGTTAGTCATGTGCCGCGCCTACGAGGTCACTTGAGTGGGTCACGTCGTGGCGATCGCACCATTGTTCAAATTCTCCGAGGATCTGTCGCGGCGCTCGAGGATCGGCGAATGTGGCTGTGCCAACCTGAACCGCGCAAGCACCCGCAAGCAGGTACTCCACCACATCAATTCCGCTGGTAACGCCACCGACTCCAACGATCGGCAACGCAGACATTGCCTCGTGGACGTCGTAGACAGCCCTAACTGCTACCGGACGCATGGCCGCTCCCGAGAGTCCACCTCGCTTCGCTCCCAGTATTGGACGGCGGGTCTCGGGATTGATCACCATCGCCAGCAGAGTATTGGTCAAAACCACAGCCTCTGCGCCGGCGGCATGGGCGGCCGCGGCGATTTCTGCAATGTCGGGGGCGTTGGGGCTGAGCTTGGCCCAGCGGGGCCGACCGCAGCCAGCGGTGGCTGCTATGGCGTCGGAGGTCGCCCTAGCGCTATGGGCGAACATGCGACTGCGGTCTTCGAGGTTGGGGCATGACACGTTGACTTCCAGCGCCACCACACAGGGAGGTGCTTGCGCCAGAGCATCGGCGGCCTGCCGGTATTCGTCGATGGTGTTGCCCCAGATGCTGGCCACTATGGTTGCACCGGTGGCCTCCAAGGGTGGCAGTTCATGTTCGAGCCAGTGCTTTGCCCCTAAGCCTTGGAGTCCGACACTGTTGATCATGCCGGCGGGGGTCGGGTGTACACGAGGTGCGGGATTGCCTTCCCACGGCGTGGCTTTCATCGACTTGACCACTACTGCGCCTAGTTCCGCGGGACGCAGGTATCGAGCGAACTCTGCACCGTATCCAACCGTGCCTGAAGCGGTCAGAACCGGAGCTTTCAGCTTCACCGAGCCCACAGACGTCGACAGATCGATCACTGCTCACTCACCGCTTGGCCCCATTCGAAACCGCCAACCGCGCCCGGATATCCGCCTCGCTGGTGATACTCCTGAAGACTCCGAACCCGCAACGGGTACCGAGCCCAGTCTCGCAGCCCTTCAACCGCAGCCATCGCTGCGGCTGCGGTGGTCAGCAGCGGCACGTTAGCCAGTCCCGCAGCAGTGCGAATGTGCGCTCCGTCAGCGCGGGGGCGGCGGCCCCTCGGAGAATTGACGACCAATTGCACATCACCGCGTTCGATCAACTCAACCGCGTGGACTCCGCCACTTTCACCAAGTTTGGAGACGATGGTGTCTACGGTAACCCCAGCGACTTGCAGCATTGCTGCGGTGCCTCTGGTGGCAACAATCGAAAATCCAAGATCTCGAAAACCGCGTCCTACAGCAGCACCGAGGGTCTTGTCGCGGTCCGCTAGCGACATGAACACCGTGACGTCTTCTGTTCCAGCTTCTGGAAGTCGGGTACCGGCCGCCAGTTGTGATTTCATGAACGCCAATCCTGGGGTCAGATCAATCCCCATCACCTCACCGGTGGAACGCATTTCTGGCCCGAGCACCGCGTCGGCTTCGGGAAACCGATTGAACGGCAGCACCGCTTCCTTCACCGCCACATGTTCAGAGTTCCCCCGCTCTGTCAGCAGACCTTCGGCGCGAAGTTCTTCTAGCGTGGCGCCGAGCATTACTCGGCTGGCCACTTTGGCGAGCGGAACACCGGTTGCTTTAGCGACGAATGGCACCGTTCTCGAAGCTCGCGGGTTCGCCTCGATCACAAAGACCTGGTTCTCCTTTACCGCGTACTGAACGTTGATCAGTCCCCTGATGTCCAGGACCGCGGCGATCCTGGCGGTGTAGCTCTCGATCAGTTCGACAGTGGGGGCGGTGAGATTCGTCGGTGGAATCGAACAAGCTGAGTCTCCGCTGTGTACACCGGCTTCCTCGACGTGCTCCATTACTGCGCCAATGACGAAATCGCCGAGGTGATCTCGTATCGCATCCACATCAACCTCGGTGGCATCTTCGAGGAAACGATCGATTAGGACCGGGCGTTGCGCGGACAGTCCTCCCTCACGACCGAGAGATCCAAAACCTGCTAGTTCGTCCATCGCTCTGCGGAGGTTTTCGTCGTCGTAGACGATTTCCATGGCCCGCCCGCCGAGCACATATGATGGGCGCACCAGCGCCGGGTAGCCAATACGGGAGGTGATCTCGAGAGCTTCTTCAGTGTTTTTGGCTGTTCCACCAGCGGGCTGGGGGATTTCAAGCCGGGCGCAGAGTGCGTTCCACTGCTCTCGATCTTCTGCTGCGTCAATAGCGCTCGGCGATGTGCCCAAAATGAGTTCTGCAGGCAGTTGATCGGCGAGCTTCAGAGGCGTTTGTCCCCCCAAAGACACTATGACACCGAGCGGTTTCTCAATCTCAATGATGTTCATCACATCCTCATAGGTGAGAGGCTCAAAATAGAGGCGGTCCGAGGTGTCGTAGTCGGTGGAGACCGTTTCGGGGTTGCAGTTGACCATTACCGTCTCAAATCCGGCATCTCTGAGAGCAAAGCTGGCATGCACGCAGCAGTAGTCGAACTCGATGCCTTGACCGATGCGGTTTGGTCCCGAACCCAAGATGATGACCCGTTCACGCTCACCGGGCCGAACCTCATCGGTGTCTTCGTAGGTCGAATAGTGATAAGGGGTTTCGGCGTCGAACTCCGCAGCGCAAGTATCGACCGTTTTGAACGTCGTTTTGACGCCAACAGCCAGCCGTCGTTCACGCACTTGCGCCTCTGTGGTACTCCACAGATAGGCGAGCTGACAGTCGGAGAAGCCGAGTTGCTTGGCGCGTTTGAGATCCCGCCTGTCAATGTCGTCGAGAGTACGAGTGGCGAGGTAGGCCCGCTCCTCGGTAATCAACAGCATCTGGTCAAGGAACCAGAGATCAACAGCCGTCGCTTCATTAATTTTCTCTACCGAAGTTCCTCGCCGAAGCAGGGCTTCCAGCTGAAACGGACGGTCGGGTGTGGCGACCGACGCGGCAGCCAGCAGTGCTTGGTCGTCAAGTTGGTCGAACGCTGCTTCTCCTGGGTCGCAGTTGAGGCCGTAGCGTCCTTGTTCGAGTGAGCGCAGCGCCTTTTGTAACGACTCTGGAAAAGTCCTGCCAATGGACATCACCTCGCCAACGCTTTGCATCGAAGTCCCCAAGATTCCCGATGTACCCGGGAACTTCTCGAATGCCCAGCGCGGCACCTTCGTAACTACATAGTCGATTGAAGGCTCAAAGGAGGCCGGCGTTTTTTTGGTGATGTCGTTGGGTATCTCGTCGAGGGTGTAACCCACGGCAAGTTTTGCTGCGATCTTGGCTATTGGGAACCCGGTTGCTTTCGAGGCCAACGCTGATGAGCGGCTCACACGCGGGTTCATCTCGATGATGACCTGCCGACCAGTGTCGGGGTGGACCGCCCATTGCACATTGGACCCTCCTGTCTCGACCCCGACCCGGCGGATACACGCAAACGATCCGTCGCGAAGTTTCTGATACTCGACATCGGAGAGGGTCTGGGTCGGTGCCACAGTTATCGAATCACCGGTGTGCACACCCATGGGATCGAAGTTTTCGATGGCACACACCACCACGCAGTTGTCGTGGCGGTCGCGCATGACTTCCAGTTCGTATTCTTTCCAACCGGCTATCGACTCTTCAATCAGAATCTCTGAGATTGGGCTGCAGTCGAGGCCGTAGCGGGCTATTTTCTCAAACTCTTGGCGTGTCGAAGCGATCCCGGTACCCCGGCCACCGAGGATGTACGCGGGGCGGACAATGACAGGTAGGCCGACTTCGTCGACCACTTCACGCGCTTTTTCCATGTCGTGGGCGATCCCGGAACGGGCGACTTCCAACCCAATTTCGGTCATAGCCTGCTTGAAAAGGTCTCGGTCTTCGGCTGTAGCGATTGCGGTTGCATCTGCGCCGATCAGTTCAATGTTGTGCTCTCCCAGCACGCCTTCCCGTTCGAGTTCCATCGCCAGGTTCAACCCGGTTTGTCCACCCAGTGTCGGTAGCAGAGCCATGGTTTTGTCAGGGTTGTCGCGTTTTTCTTTTTCGATGATCTTGGTCAGGAACGCTGAATCAAGGGGTTCAATGTAGGTGGCGTCGGCGAAATCGGGATCGGTCATGATCGTCGCCGGGTTCGAGTTGGCCAGGATGACGCGGTAGCCCTCCTCTTTGAGTGCTCGGCACGCTTGTGTCCCGGAGTAGTCGAACTCACAAGCCTGTCCAATGACGATTGGGCCAGAACCGATGATCAGGATTGATTCGATGTCGTCTCTGCGCGGCACTAGGCGACCAGACCTGTTGTGTCCATATGCTGCGCGAAATCCTTGAACAGGTAGCGGCTGTCGTGGGGACCCGGCCCGGCTTCCGGGTGGTACTGCACGCTGAATACCGGAAGGTCTTTGTGGAACATCCCTTCGAGAACGCCATCGTTCAGGCACACATGCGTTTCAACGACATTGGAAACCGATCCGATCTCCACCGCGAAGTTGTGGTTTTGGCTGGTGATCTCAACTTTGCCGCTACGAACATCTTTCACCGGCACGTTGCCGCCGTGGTGCCCGAACTTCATCTTGAAGGTGTTGCCACCAAGGGCCAACGACAGCACTTGGTGTCCGAGGCAAATCCCGAAGATCGGCACACGTCCAAGCAACTTCGGGAGTTCGTTGACAATCGATCCAGCCATTTGTGGATCACCGGGACCGTTGGACAAGAAGACTCCGTCGGGTGAGACGGCCAGCACATCGCTGGCAGGGGTGTCTGCGGGCACGACCGTGACCGTTGCCAACTCTGACAGATGGCGCAGCATTGTGGACTTGATCCCGAGGTCATAGGCGATAACCCGGCGCTTGCCGCTCCCGACCGTGTATGGCTCTTTGGTGGACACCACTCGCACAAGGTCAACCCCGCTCGTTGTGGGGTCTGCGATGGCCGCGGCCCGCAGTTTCTCTTCGTCGGCTGAACCGAATGCTCCCGGCATAGCTCCGAAGTCGCGAATGTGACGGGTGAGGCGACGAGTGTCCACGCCCGCGATGCCAGCCAGGTTGTGGGTACGCAAGAAAGTGTCAAGATCACCTTGTGAGCGCCAATTGCTGTGTCGACGGGCAAGGTCGCGGATGATGACACCCTCACAAAACGGCCTGTGTGCTTCGTCGTCTGTGGGATTCACCCCGTAGTTGCCGATGTGTGGGTAGGTAAACGTAATGATCTGGCCCGCATACGACGGATCGGTAATCACCTCTTGGTAGCCGGACAGAACCGTGTTGAACACGACCTCGCCTGACGCAACACCATCGACTGGATCAGCGCCTATACCTTCGCCTTCAAAGACTTCGCCGTCAGCCAACACCAGCCGATAGGCGCGAATCGAACGAGAACCGCTCATCGTTGCGCGACACCGTCGATTACCACGGCCTCTCCTTGGTAGATGGTGTGACGCACTCTCCCCCGTAGCGCCATTCCCTCATAGGGCGTGTTGGAGCTACGGCTCGCCATCGCTGCTGCTGAAACTGTCCAAGCCGCGTCGGGGTCGATCACCGTGAGGTTTGCCACGGAACCTTCTTTGATTGGTCCGCCATGGGTTTCGCTTAGGCCGGCAATGGCCGCGGGGCGCCAAGACATCGCCCTGAGCAGCGACTCAATCGGCATATCGAGATGCGTGTTGGCTAGCGCGAAGGCAGTCTCGAGTCCGAGCATTCCTGGGGGCGCGTCGGCGAACGTCTGTTGCTTCAACTTGGGCGTGTGGGGAGCATGGTCAGTAGCGATGGCGTCGATTGTGCCATCGGCGAGACCAGCTTTCACCGCTTCCACATCCGCGTCGGTGCGCAGCGGTGGATGCACCTTGTAGACCGGGTCGTAACTCTGACAACAAGCCTCGGTCAGGCAAAAGTGGTGAGTCGCAGCCTCAGCTGTGACTGGCAGCCCTGCGGCTTTGGCCGCGCGGATCATGGAAACCGAACCGGCGGTCGACATGTGCTGGAAATGGACCCGTGCACCGGTGAGACGGCAAAGCGCGATATCTCTCATCACCATCAACTCTTCTGCTTCGGATGGTTGACCGGGGATTCCCAGCCAGCTCGACCACTTTCCCTCATGCATGAAACCGCCCTTGCTGAGAGATTCGACTTCGCAGTGCTGTGCCAACACGATGGCTTCACCGGGGCACAAGTGCTCAAGTGAACTGGCGTATTCCAACGCCGTGCGCATCAGTTGGTCGTCCTGCACTCCGTTGCCGTCGTCTGTGAAAATCCGAACTCCTGCACGCACGAGTTCGGCCATGGGTGCCAGCGCTTCGCCTCGGCGTCCCACCGAAATTGCCGCTGAGGGAACCACCTCGCAAATCGCCGTCTCGCCAAGAGCCCGTACTTCGCTGATCACCGAAACACAGTCCATGGCCGGGTCGGTGTTGGGCATAGCCACCACCGCGGTAAATCCGCCCAAAGCTGCCGCGCGGGCACCGGTGTCGATTGTTTCGGCTGCTTCGTTTCCGGGTTGACGGAGATGAACGTGAAGATCGACAAATCCTGGTGAGACAACACAGTCACTGGCATTGAGGGAATGATCGGCGGTGAGTCCCGAATCTACGGCGAGAATTGTGCCCTCATCACCGATCACCACATCGGCGCGTCGAGAGCCTTGCGCGTCAATCACTGTTCCGCCGCGAATGGCCAGGGTGCTCATGCCACCGCACTCTCTTGGTCGACAAGACTGCCTTCTTCGACGAGATCAAGTCTCGAACCGATCAGCACGAACAGCACTGCCATGCGCACGGCAACACCGTTTGCGACCTGCTCGGTAATGACGGCATTGGGGCGGTCAGCAACTTCGCCAGCGATTTCAACGTCTCGGTTCATCGGGCCGGGATGCATGATTAACGCATCGTCTTTGAGCCGGTCTGCACGGGCCGCGGTCAGCCCGAACTCGTGGTGGAACTCTCGCAGCGTGGGCACCGCGGCACCATGCTGGCGTTCGAGTTGCATGCGCAGCAGATAACAGATATCAACCTCGTCAACTACTTCGTCGAGGTTATGGGTAACGCCGACCGGCCAGCCTTCAAGACTTGCCGGCAGCAGCGTTCGCGGGGCAACGAAGATGACTTCTGCACCCATTTTGGTGAACCCGATGGCGTTGGATCGAGCAACTCGCGAGTTCTTGATGTCGCCCACGATGGCGACACGCTTACCGTCGAGTTCTCCTAGATGTTGACGCGCCGTGAACAGATCGGCCAGAGACTGGGTGGGGTGTTGGTTGCGGCCGTCACCCCCGTTGATCACTGAGGCATCGGTCCATTCGCAGATACGCCAAGGGGCACCTGCGCCAAAGTGACGCAGCACGACGCCATGGACACCCATTGCGGAAATGGTCTCGATCGTGTCGCGCAATGACTCGCCCTTGTTGACCGAAGAACGCTTGACATCGAACCCTAAGGTGTCCGCGGAGAGTCGACTAGCAGCGGTGGCGAAGCTGATTCGGGTGCGCGTGGAATCCTCGTAGAAGACCAAGGCTACGGTCTTGCCTCGAAGCGCGGGGATCCGCGGGATCTTCCGTTCGCTTACTTCGACGTATCGTTCCGTGAGGTCGAGCAGGTAATCGATATCGTCGCGGTCGAGGTCGTCCATCGATAGCAGATGCCGCAGGGCTTTCACGAGATCTCCCCCAGGTCAACACCACCGCTGTTGACATCGACCATTTCAGCTCGGCGGGTCGGCAGGTTCTTGCCGACGAAGTCGGGGCGAATCGGAAGTTCGCGGTGGCCGCGATCAACCATCACCGCGAGCTGAATCGCTTTTGGTCGTCCATAACTGTGAATCGCGTCGAGTGCAGCACGCACCGTGCGCCCCGTGTAGAGGACATCATCGACCAACACGATGATCTTGCCGGTTGGGTCGACTGGGATCACGGTGGCCGCTTCGGACATGATCGGGCGGAGATCAAAATCGTCGCGGTGCATGGTGGCGTCGAGACTCCCGACCGCGACATCGGTTCCTTCGATCTGACTGATGTCGTTCACTAGGCGCTCGGCGAGGCTGACTCCGCCTGTTTGCAAACCGACTATCACGACATCCGCGCAACCCGAGTTGCGTTCGAGAATCTCGTGAGCCATGCGCCGAATCGCTCGGGTTACATCGGACGCGGTCATTACTTGGGTCCGGGCTTGGAAAACACCGCCCGAGGGTGTGCCAGCCAATCGCCGTTCTCGCTCTGCCACTAAATTCTCCCGTCCATTCGAGCCTCACTGGACTCGTTTCATGGTCGAGACCCGAAGGTATCACGCGCGCTCGCGTACTCCACGGCACCCACCTGTGGATTTCCCGGTTTTACTTCGGCTGTGCCCCGCTAGCGCGGCGGACAAAAACGGCTGGGGTTGAGTCGCGGGCCGGGCGCAGAAGATCGAAACCGCAACGAGTGGCTAGCTCTTGGGACTTGACGTTGTTCATCTTGATTTCGGCGAGAACCGCGTTCAGCGGACCATCCAACGCCCAAGTGGCTAAGAGGTTCACAGCTCGGGTGGCGATACCTTGCCCCCGCGCCGGAGCCGACAACCACCAACTAATCAAGGACGCGCGCCTTGATTTGTCGAACCTGTACAGACTCACCTCACCAAGCAGTAAATCGCTGGTGGCATCCGCAACAACCAGATCCACCGCTACGCCGGCGCGCCGACGGACATCGGTTCTCGATATCCACTTGCGGGCATCTCGCAGCGAACGGTCTTCGGGCCCGACCGAGTCGCTTAAGATCGCGGGGTCCGTCCAGGCCTTCTCCAACTCGGGGGCATCTGCGAGTTGCCACGGTCGCAGGCGAATCAACTCGCATTTCAGGTCCGGTACTTCAAGCACGATCGCCCGCTCGCTCACTGCTCTGGCCTCATCTCGGTGGTCTGGAGGTGCTCATCGTTCCTCCGCTCCTCGAGCTTCGGTGGCGATGGCACGGAGCACGCCGTTGAGGAAGCGGGGTGATTCCTCGCCGGAGTATTGCGAGGCGAGTTCCACTGCCTCGCTCAGCACTACGCCGGTTGGTACGTCTTTGCGTTCAAACAACTCCCAGGTCGCCATGCGGGCAAGCACACGATCAACCACTGCTAGTCGATCAACGGTCCAACCCATCAGGTGAGCACCTATCCGCTCGTCGAACTCGAAGAGCTGACTGGTAACACCCTCGATCATTTGCAGGGCATAGTCCTCCGGTGGCAAAGGTTTGGCTTTCAAGGCTGCTTGCAGCGAATCACCGGTGACTTCCATCTCATAGAGCAAACCCAGGGCTTCTTCTCGGGCCTCCCGACGACCACCGATGCTTGAGGGAAGGTCGTTCACGCGCGACTGAGGTATTGACCCGAACGGGTGTCGATCTTGACCCGTTCGCCGGTCTCGATGAATAGCGGAACCTGAATCACTAACCCGGTCTCCAAGGTGGCTGGTTTGGTGCCGCCAGACGAACGGTCACCCTGCAAACCTGGTTCAGTTGCTGCCACGCTCAGCTCGACAGCCGCGGCCATGTCGGTACCGATGATTTCAGTTCCGAACATCAACAGGATGGCGGTAGATCCATCGACAATGAAATTGGTGCTGTCGCCGAGCGTGGCGGGGGCAACGTTGATCTGCTCGTAGGACTCATTGTCCATAAAGACGTAGTCCTCGTCGTCTCGGTAGAGAAACTGCATCTCGCGCTTGTCGATGTTGGCCCGTTCGACCTTCTCGCCAGCCCGAAAGGTGCGTTCCACAGTCCCCCCGGCGCGCAAGTTGCGGAGGTTCGTGCGAACAAAGGCATGACCTTTACCCGGCTTGACATGCTGAAAATCGACAACCTGAAAGAGTCCATCGTCGAGATTCAGGGTCATCCCGTTCTTCAGATCGTTGGTTGTGATGACAGGCACACAAACTCCTTGGGATACTTGGTCAACGGGCGGCAACCGTCGTTGGTGACGACCACCATGTCTTCGACTCGCACACCCCCGTAACCAAAGAGATAGATCCCTGGCTCGACGGTGATTACTTGGCCGGGCGAAAGGATAGCGGTGTTGCCGCGGCGCACCGCCGGAAGTTCGTGAATGTCGAGACCGACTCCATGGCCCGTTCCGTGTGCGAAGGCATCTCCGTATCCCTCGCGCGCAATGAAATCCCGGCAGACCCTGTCGATTTCACCCGCCTCAACGCCGGCACGCACCGTCGCCACTCCCTCCGCTTGAGCTCGGGTCACGATGTCGTGGATCTCCACCGCCTGATCGTCGGGAGAGCCGACAACAAAGGTACGAGTCATGTCGCTGCGATAGCCCTCAACCGAAGCTCCCGCGTCGACCACCACCAGATCACCGTTGGCGAGGCGTCTGGAACTCGCACGGGCATGGGGCAACGCCGCGTTGGGGCCCGAAGCCACGATCGTGTCATAGGCCGGACCTTCGGCGCCCGCCGCACGCATACCGTCCTCCAACATTTGAGCCAGTTCACGCTCGCTGATGCCCAGAACAAATCGGTTCTGGCAATCTCTGAGTACCGCGTCAACGATTTCCGCCGCGGTCTCCATCCGAACCAATTCCGCTTCGTCCTTCACGCTGCGCAACTCCGCAACAAGACCAACGGTCCCTATTAACTCCGCAGCGAGCGCGTCGGCCAAGCGACGCTGATCTGCCCACACGATCCGATCGGCTTCAAGTGCAACTCTTGCGGCGCCGTTCACGCCCTTGACGTCGTTGAGGATCGTGGCAACGGTGGCGATCCAGGCCGAGTCAATACACACCTCCGTGCCGGAGCCCGCAGCGTCGAGTTGAGCCGGGGCTTGATCGCGATATCTGCCGTCGGTGATCAACACGCTGCGGTCTTTGCTGATGACGAGCACACCAGCCGAACCTGTGAAGCCGGTGCACCAACGGATGTTGGTCAGGTCCGTGACCACCAACGCGTCAGCACCTTTCGCCTCCGCCGCGGCCTGTACGCGTTCGCTGCGACCCTGTGCACTCAGCGGCGGCAGGTCATGGGGTTGGGCGTTCACAAACTCATGTCGCCAGCTTTGCTGCGACAGCTTCCATCGCGAGGCGATAACCGTCCGCGCCAAAACCGACGATTGATCCCGTGGCCACAGGGGCGACAACTGAAACGTGACGCCACGATTCACGTGCTTTGGGGTTCGACAAATGGAGTTCAACTATGACTCCGGAAAACGCGGCGAGGGCATCGTGAATGGCCCACGATGAGTGTGTGAGAGCGCCCGGGTTGATCACGATGGCAGCCACCCGATCTCTAGCACCATGGATCGCCTCGATCAGTTCCCCTTCGTGGTTGGACTGAAAGTGCTCGATCTCCAAGCCGTGGACAGCCGCAGTGGCAGTGGCGTTTGCTACGTGGTCATCGAGGGTCTCGGTGCCGTAAACCTCAGGTTCTCGCGTACCCAACAAATTGAGATTGGGTCCCGATACAAGCAGAACAACAGAACTCATGAATGGTCTCCAGTCCTCGCGCCCAACTCAATTGCTGAATCAGACCCGGTCATCGCAGCGTACCCAGCGCGTCGCGCAGGATCGCGGGGTCGATCCCGGTGACCGGTTCGACCCCGCTGGGTCCGTCGAGCACCAATGTGACGCCTTCGATCGCTTTTTTGTCGCGGCTGAACAGGTTGAGCAGTTTCTCAGTGTCCAACCCTTCGGGTAACCCGCAAGGCAGGTCATAGCCGGCCAGCACCTGGTGATGCTCCATCACGCGCTCGTCGCCGATACGTTCAAGGCGTCGTGCGACCTCGGCCGCGTATGCGATACCGACGGCTACAGCCTCACCGTGACGCAAGTCGTATTGCCCCGCGGTCTCGATGGCATGGGCGAGCGTATGGCCGTAGTTGAGAATCGCTCGTCTGCCTCCTTCCCGCTCGTCTGCAGCTACAACATCGGCTTTGATCTGCACGCAGGCGGCCACGACTTCGGCATCCACTTTCACCTCCGGTGAACCCGTAGGTACGGCGGGAACCGGGCCGAGGAAGTGATATTTGGCGACTTCTCCCAAACCGCTGCGATATTCGCGAATCGGAAGCGTTGTCAACATCTCCGTGTCGCAAATTACCGCGGAGGGTTGCCAAAAAGCACCCACCAGGTTCTTGCCTTCAACCAGGTTGACTCCTGTTTTTCCTCCGATAGCGGCATCAACCTGAGCCAACAGCGTGGTTGCCACGTTGATGAAGCGGATACCGCGGTGATAGACCGCTGCTGCGAAACCGCCGACATCGGTGACGACACCTCCACCGACTGCCACCACCACATCGGCGCGGCTGAACCCCGCGACCGCCATCTTTCGACAGATGTCCTCCACGACGCTCAGCGACTTCGCCGATTCCCCTTCGGGAACCGTGATGGTGAGTGCCGCAAGTCCGGGATCGACGCTCCAAGGGATTGATTCCTGGGTGATCACCGCAACCCGTCTGGCTCCCGACGGGATGAGTGCGCCCAGCATCTCCCGCGCCTTGGGCCCGACATGCACCGGGTAGGGGCGATCACGTAGTTCAACGTTGACTACCGCCATGATGCCGGCCTCTGAACGTGCTGTGGTGCGTGCTGCGCGCTTGTGACGACGATGAGATCGACACAGTCCTCAACGGTCATATCGGAGGTGTCGATTCGGATGTCTGCGACCTCGTTGTACCGGTCGGCGCGCTCGGCGACGGTGGTTCGCAGTGCGCCCTCAACATCGTCGCCGGCCAACAATGGCCTTGTTGCGCCGTCGCCGACCCGACCGGTCAACACCTCCACCGAAGCATCGAGCCAGACAACCAGAGCACCGGATCGGCCCAACAGGTCCCGGTTGGACTCGATTGTGACCACACCACCTCCAGTGGATATCACCGCAGGCCCCCCGACAAGCGCGCTTGACAGGGCATCGTGTTCAAGAGTTCGAAATCCAGATTCACCCTCGACCTCGAAGATCTCGGGAATTGTGAGTCCGCGAGCCGCGACGAGCATCTCGTCGAGGTCGAGGTGGTTCATCTGCTCACGATCCGCTAGGGCGCGACCGACCGTCGACTTCCCCGATCCCATGGGACCAACCAGAACGACCGAATCCAACGACATGGCAGAAGGTTACCGGACCCGCTCCCCCACCCCGGGACGATTATGGCGCGCGTCCGTGTCGGGCCGCATCGCTCTGGTGCGCAGTGTCAGATATACGGTGAGTTAGACACACAGGGCGGATTCATATGGTCGTCGCAACACCGGCTGCGGGAGTACGTCAAAGACCGGTTCGCTGGCGAGATCGAGCACACCGTTGCCGGTGCCTTCAGCCAGGGGGTTACGGTCTGGTTCCTACACCACCCTCCAAACCACCCAAATTGACATAGGAGTTCACCTGCGCCCAAACCAACGGGGGACCTACCTGAAGCGCCAGCTTCAATCGTTTAGCATGATTGCTTCAGGTCAGTGCACGCGCAGGTTGCGGGAAGTAGCGCAGATTGTGCGACTCGATTGTGAGGCTATTCATCACTGCGAGTGAGACGGCCATCTATTTTAGTCAAGTTGACGGTTCGCGGTGGGTCCAACAGGTCTTCCAGCTGGATCGATGCAGCACCTTCCGGATAGGGGTTGACGGTGCGCGCCGCGGGGAAGGTGACCTCGTTATCAGCATCCACATACCCCAAGAACTCGCCGGCGCGGAGCACTTCGAAGACACCTGGTTCGTGGTCAGAAAAGAAGGATCTCTCGTCGGAGTACAGCGGTGCAACGATGGTCATGCCCGTGACTTCGGACTTTAGGGACTCCAAGTCGATAGGACTCAACAGGGCTAGCCCCACAGTGATTTCCTTTAGACCCTGGAAAGCGCCACAACTGCCAACACCACCGAAAGAGCTTGCCGTCCTAATGTCAAAATGCACGTTCTCAGGCAGAAAACGCGGAAGGAAACCGTTCAAGAAGTCCAGCATCGAGCTTTCTTCAACAAAGAACGGCAAGCGGTCGGCCGCGTCGTGATGAACTGAATCTCTATTTACCACGGTCGCGAGTGAGCCAATGGATCACCGACTCCAAACCAGCCTTCTGTCCACAGGTTGCCAAGCAGTCCGCCTGAGTCGATCTGTTGCGGGATCCCTTCAATGTCGGAAGCACGACGTACATGGGTGTAGCCGACGTCATCACGCCAAAGGATGCGCACCTCCTTGGCCCTCAAACCGTCAAGGAAGAAAGGTGAGTGGGTGGTCACGAGCAACTGCGTGCGCGCCAAGGCCGAACGACATTCGTCCGCCAACTCGGGCAGCAAGCTGGGGTGGAGGAAGTTCTCAGGTTCTTCGATACCGCGGACAGCACAACTAGTTGAGTTCGAACCACGTTGGCTGGTGGTCCGACCCGACCGCGTCGTCGTCGATCCACGCAGATTCGACCCTTGATGCCAGGCCCGGCGTCACGAATCCGTAGTCGAGCTTCAAGCCGACCTCGAACCCTCGACTCCCGTCATACCAGCTGATTCCCTCGTCGAGGGAGTTGCCGGCTGCAGTCCACGTGTCCACGAGCCGGTCACCGGTGAGAGTATGGCCGTAGTAGTAGTCAGCCTCGCCGACGATGAGTGAATACTCGGTTGACGTTGGAGTCAGGTTGAAGTCGCCCATCAGCACGAACTCGGTTGGCGCAGGGCTCTCGCCGATGCCCATCCATTCGATTCCGGTGACCGACGCCCCATTGAAGGGGACCCCAAACAGAAATGGCAGCAGATACTCGATCTCTGTTCTCCGTAGCCGGGGGTTGACAGAATTGAGATGGACTGAGTAGCACCGAAGAGGCCCAGACGGAGCATCTATGATTGCTTCGAGCGCGCCACGCTGTTCGCCATGGGCATCGATGACCCGTACTCTCGGCAAGAGCAGGTTCCGACACGAGAGGATCGGCCAGCGGGAAAGGACCATATTGCCGAACTGAAGTCGACGATGCTCGACTGACCCATTGGGAGTTTTCGAGTTCGCGTCAAGATCGACATTGGGTCCGTACACCCAGTGATGCTGCGAAAGCAACTCCCCCAACCGGGCTGGTTGATCTTTGTCAGGAGGCGCGTCGAGGTTGCGCACGACTTCCTGCAGTGCGATCACGTCGGCACTTCGTACCGCGGCCGCGGTCCTTTCGAGGTCGAAACGGCCGTCCTTGCCTTGTGAGTAGTGGATGTTGTACGACACGAACTTCATCGGGGCAGCCTCCAAGAAGCGAGTTAGCGGGACAGGCTAGATGATGGCCTCGGGTTGGGGGTAACGCAGTGAGTTCACCGCGCGACCTCCACTGATCAGCGAGGCTCACCGACGATCGACGACCCTTCCCGATCGGCGAGATGACATGCAGCCCAATGGTTGGGGGTGATCGCACGGAGTTCGGGTACCTCAGCACGACAGCGGTCGATAACCAAGGGGCAGCGGGTCGAGAAGACACACCCGGGCGGCGGCGCGGCAGGACTCGGAACCTCGCCCACGAGCGGTACACGGGTCCGACTGGCCTCGGCCACAGGATCCGGTACCGGAACCGCCGACAGCAAGGCCTGCGTGTACGGGTGAAGCGTTGCCTCGAACAGAGGCTCGGTCGGGGCGAGCTCGACGATGTGTCCGAGATACATCACCGCGACTCGGTCGGAGATGTGCTCCACCATCGAGAGGTCGTGGGCCACGAACAGGTAGGCGATTCCGAACTCGTCTTGAAGATCGGCGAAGAGGTTGATCGCCTGCGCTTGGATCGACACATCGAGCGCAGAGATGGGCTCGTCGCAGACGATCAGGTCGGGGCTGAGGGCGAGCGCCCGGGCGATGTTGATTCGCTGGCGCTGACCGCCGGAGAATTCGTGGGGGTAGCGGGTGCGGTGAGCAGCACGGAGGCCGACCCGGTCGAGAAGCTCCAGCACCCGGTCGTTGACCTGTTGCGTTGTCATCTGCGTGTGGACCCTCATCGGCTCGCCGATGATGCGGCCGACGGTATGGCGGGGATTCAGCGACGCATAGGAGTCCTGGAAGATCATCTGCATCCGCGGTCGGAGTTTGCGCAGCTCCTTTTCGCCGAGGTTCGTGAGTTCGATGTCGCCCAGCCAGACCTGCCCGGAAGAAGGGCGATGGAGCTGGAGCACAGCCCTTCCGGTGGTGGATTTGCCGCACCCGCTCTCGCCGACCAGCCCAAGCGTTTCGCCCGCGAAGAGCTCGAAGCTCACGCCATCGACCGCCTTGATCGGTTTGTCGCTCGACCTTCCCGGAAAATACTTCGTCATGTTCACGACCCGAAGCACGGGCTCAGCAGAACCCCTGACCGTGGCCGACGCCGCCGACTCTGCGACGGGTTGGGCCGACTCAGCCGAGCCGGGCTCAGCCATGTCGTGGCAGCCCCGCCTCGACGTCGTAGAAACAAGCGACGTGTCGACCATGGACCGGCTCGATCAGCGTCGGCATCTCGCTTCTGCATCGGTCGAACACATGGGGGCAGCGAGCCGCGAACGGGCAATGAGTCGGCTCTTCAGTGAGATCGGGCGGCAGACCGGGGATGCTGGTCAACCGATCAGCTCGGTCGCCCATCTTGGGCAGGGCATTCAGGAGCCCTATGGTGTACGGGTGTAGTGGCCGCTGGTACAGGCTGACCACATCGGATATCTCTACAAGCCGGCCAGCATACATAACCGCTACTCGATCGGCCAGACCGGCAACGACGCCGAGATCGTGGGTGATCCAGATCAGGGCCAGCCCGAGTTCGTCGCGCAGATCCTGCATGAGCTCCACGATCTGGGCCTGTACCGTCACGTCGAGCGCCGTGGTTGGCTCATCGGCGATCAGCAGATGGGGGTCGCACGCCACTGCGATGGCGATCATGACGCGCTGTCGCATCCCTCCCGAGAACTGGTGAGGGTAGGCATTGATGCGGCCGGCGGCGTCGGGTATCCCGACCCTCTCCAGCAGATCGATAGCGCGGTTGCGAGCCTGCCGCCTCGATAGACCGAGATGGGTGCGGATCACGTCGATGAGCTGGGTTGAGATCCGCACTGTTGGATTGAGGGAGCTCATGGGGTCCTGGGCAATGAACCCGATCTCGGCCCCTCGAACCCGTCGCAGCCGGCGCTGAGACTCTTGCAGGAGGTTGACCGTTCCGTCCGCTGTCTCGAGGGTCGCTGTGCCGTTGGATATCCGTGCCGGCGGCTCGGCGAGCAGCCGCAGCAGGGCTAGCATCGTCACAGATTTTCCGCTTCCGCTTTCGCCCACGATGGCCAGCGTCTCACCCTTGGCGACCGAGAACGTGACGCCGTTCACCGCATGCACGGTGCCTTCCGGGATGTCGAACCGGACCTCGAGGTTCTTCACGTCGATCAGTGCCGGCGCGTTCACTGCTTCACTCGTTGAGATCGGGGGTCGAGTGCGTCGCGCAACCAATCGCCGAGCAAGTTGAGCCCGAGTCCGGCAAAGACGATGGCGAACCCCGGTGCGAGCGAGATCCACGGACGAATCGTCAGCACGCCTCGACCGGCGCTGATCATGTTGCCCCAGCTCGGCGTGCTGGGCGGCACCGAAAGACCGAGGAATCCGAGGCCGGCCTCGTAGAGGATCATGGCCGACATCTCGAACGTGGCCAGCGTGGCCAGCGGGCCGACGAGGTTGGGCAACAGGTGCAGCCGTAGGATCTGGCCCTCCGGTACGCCGACGTTTCTCGCTGCCTCGATGAACGTGCTCTCCCGTAGCTTCAAGACCTCACCCCGCGTCACACGGGCAAACACCGGAATCGACGTGAAGCCGAAGATGAGAATCACGTTGAGCAGGCTTCGCCCAACGACGGCTGCGAAGAACACCACGAACAACAGGTAGGGCAGCGACAGGATCAGATTGATGAAACCGACGATCACGGCGTCGATCTTGCCGCCTCGGTAGCCGGCGATCAGACCGATCGCCATACCCAACGTGATGGCGATTCCAACGCCACCGAGAGCCACACCAAGCGAGACTCGGGTTCCGAAGATGATGCGGCTGAGAATGTCGCGTCCGAGGGTGTCGGTGCCGATCAGGTAGTCGTTGGAGCCACCATCGGACCAGAACGGCGGGGTATTGGCATCGCTCAGTGTCTGCTGGAGAGGATCATGGGGAGCGATCCATGGCGCGAACGTGGCGAGGATGAGCAACATGACGAAGACGAAGGCACCGAACATGCCGCCCTTGGACCGGCGAAGTAGCCGCAGGGCATCGCGAGCCCGGGCCCGGAGCCGCAGATCCTTTTCGGTGTCGACTTGATGGTCGGTTTCAATCTCCTCAGCAGAGAAATCCGCGCCTCTTGGAGTGGCGTGATCGGTCATGTGATCCCCTCTCCGCGTGGCTTCGTTATCGCCGCAGACGCATGGTCCGCGGCTGATCTACGCCGACCGGTCCCCATCTGTCCCAACGTTCCCACTCTGATCCGCGGGTCGGCGACTGTGTACAGCACGTCAGAAAGAAGCGAGAAGAGGATGACGATGAGCGCGCCGAAGAACGCTATGCCCTGTACGAGTTGGAAGTCGCGATTGCTCACGGCCTCGGCCAACAACCCTCCGGCGCCAGGCCACGCAAAAACAGCTTCAATATACAACGATCCACCCAGCAGCGCCCCGATCTGCAGGCTCATTACACTGATGAGTGGGATAAGCGCGTTGCGCAATATATAACGAATGTAGATGACTGGCGCTCTGAGGCCTTTGCTGCGAGCGATGCGCACGTACTCCTCATTGACGATCTCCAGCACCGACGATCTCGTGAACCGCAGAAACTGAGCCGTCGGAAACAAGCCGAGAGCAACCGCCGGCAAGATTATCGACTTGTCAGGAATGGTGAGGAACCACATCGACATCGTGCTGCGCCCGAACGACGGCAACCATCCAAGCTTGACGGCGAACACCACGATGAAGACCAACGACAGCCAGAAATTCGGGATCGTCTGGCCGAGCAGGCCGAACCCGCGCGCCGCACCATCCCAGCGGCCGCCCGCCTTGACGCCCGCCAAAATCCCGAGCGTTACTCCGACTACGACCGCGAAGGCCATCGCCGCGATGCCAAGCTCGATCGTCGCTGGCATACGGTCGAAGATCACTTCTCGAACCGGAATCTTGTACCGAAGAGAATTACCAAAGTCAAGGCGGGCCGAATCGCCCACGAAGTCGACAAACTGTTCGGCACCGGACTTGTTCAAGCCGTGCGCCTCTCGTGCCGCTTCTCTTTGCTCCTGGGTTGCCTCCCTGGGAACGAGCAGGTTGGTCGGGTCCCCTGACACCCGCAGCATCGCAAAGACGATGACCATCACGCCGAGCACAAGCAGTAGCGACTGACCTATGCGCCCAACCACGTACCTCGTCACCGGCGTTCCTCTCTGCTCGCCCTCCTTCCGTCAATTGGTGGGCCGAGGCGTAGTGCCTCGGCCCACCAATCAACCATTGGCTTACGAGCCGGCGTTTGTCAGCCAGCCACCGCTAGGTCAAAGAGCCAATATTCCTCGGCCGAGCGC
>JAKZTU010000047.1:0-3902 GCA_047516945.1 Acidimicrobiales bacterium | reverse complement strand
GGCGGTGCTCAGCAATGAACCCGGGCGCTTCGAGGGAGTTCAAACCCACCCAGCAACCGAGCGGTCACTGGTCAAGGCTCATCGCGCCCTCTCGGAGATCCCGGCCGACACACTCAAGTTGCTCTCAGACGGACCAACCCGGACCGCTGATGTGGTCCGCATTTTCCACGCAGTCAACCACCGGATCGACAACAAGTATTCCAACGAACGAGACCTGGTGGACGCAGCGATCAAGGCGATCTCAACCGGGGCTGCGACTCTGGCGGATCTGGGCCCGACGATTCTCTTTCTGCCCCAACGGATGAATACCAACCACATACGTCTGCTGAAAGCCCTCGGCAGTCACCACGAACTGCAGATCATCGCCGCAGCATCAAGCATACCCGAAGCCGACAACCCAGTACGGCTCGCAGTCGAGCAGCTGGGGGTCAAATGGTCGCCGCCCTCCCATATCGAAGCACCGGTCGCCAGCCGTGCTCTCAGCGTTTCAGACGCCGACGACGAGGTCCGCCATGCGGTGCGCAGCATCGTAGAAGCGTCACTTGAAGGCACACCCTTCAACCGCTGCGCAGTGCTCTACGGCAGTCACGAACCGTACGCCCGTATGGTCAGCGATGCCTTCGACGCGGCAGGCATCGAATGGTTCGGGCAATCCGTGCGAACCGCCGAATCATCACTGTTGGGTCGAGCGCTGCTTGGCATGCTCAAACTGGAGGATCACAATTTTTCGCGGCACGATGTTTGTGCCTGGTTGGCTAACGCGCCGGTGCGCCGAACCGACAAGAAACACATCGCGGTGGCCGCTTGGGAAAGAGCCTCACGGGCAGCGGGCGTGGTGTCTGGACTGGATCAGTGGAGCACTCGACTGGCCCGCTTGGTCGACGACCTGAACGCCGACGCCAAACGATTTGAGCACGACGGGGAGCAAGAATGGCGCGTTCGTCGCTTGAACACAGAGGCCACAGATGCATCAGAGTTGGCTGCATTCGTCGCCAAATTGGCATCCGATCTCCAGGCCGGCAACAGCGCCAGATCATGGTCTGGTATCGCTGGTTGGTGCCAAAGACTGATTCGCACCTACCTGGGTAGCGAAGCATCCCGCGACGATTGGCCTGCCAATGAGAAACGAGTCGCCGAGAGCATCGACGCAGCTGTCTCCCGGATCGGCGACCTGGACGGGGTTGACCCCAATCCCAGCGTGACGGCCTTCCGCAGGGCCTTGGAACTCCAACTCGCCGATGATCTGGGCCGTCACGGCACGTTTGGCTACGGCGTGCTTGTCGGACCGGTGAACATAGCCGTCGGACTGGAACTGGACCGGGTGATTGTGCTGGGGCTTGCTGAGGGAACAATGCCTGCGCGGCGACGCGATGATCCCCTGATACCCGATCACATCCGGGAGGTCGCTGGGCCCAGTCTTCCAACCCGCGCAGACAACACACACGACACGCACCGAGCGTTGCTGGCCGTAATGGCGGCCACACCGCACATTCTCTTTATGTTTCCCCGCGGGGATCTTCGCAAGAACGCGCAACAAGCCCCCAGTCGCTGGTTACTAGACACCTGTCAAGCCCGCGACGGGGTGCGTCCGACCGCAGAAGACCTCGCTCGCAGCACCGGTGACTGGCTCGTTGAGGTGCCGTCCTTTGTCGCCGGCTTGCGCGCCGTCTCTTTCCCAGCGCACAACCAGGAATACGACATGCGCGCGCTCCTCGACTGGGCCGAGGACGGCAAAGACATCTTCGAAGCACCGTCGGTAACGCAGCGCCAAGAACTGCACCGAGGGGTCGAGTTGATAACGAGTCGCTATTCGGATCGCTTGACGCGCTTCGACGGCAACCTCCTTCACGAACTCAGCGATGTCGCACGGAAATCGTTGAAATCCAAGGGGGAAGTGACTTCGGCAAGCAGACTCGAGCTTTGGGCGAAGTGCCCGCACGCCTATTTCTTGCGCCATGTACTCGGGATCAACCCAGTCGAGGACCCCGAGGAGCAGTATCGAATCAGTCCGCTTGATTTAGGCACACTCGTCCATTTGGTAATTGAGCGCTGGATCGAAGAAGCACGAGCCAACAACACTCTCCCTCCACCAGACAGACCCTGGAGCGACAACGATGTCGCGCGCCTCATAGATATCGGAACCGAAGAAGCCAAGCGCTATGAGCACCGCGGGTTGGTCGGGCGGGCGGTCTATTGGCAACGCGACAAGCAAGTACTTCTGGATGACCTTCGTGAGTTCAGCCAGTTTGACTTCGACCAACGCAGCCACCGCGAAACCAGCCCTATCGCCTCTGAGTTGCAGTTCGGTCTGCCCACCAGCGATCAGGATGCGATCGCCATCGCGCTACCCAATGGCCGGGCGATCAAGCTGCGTGGTGCCATTGATCGAGTCGATGAAGACGTTGATGGGAATCTTTTTGTGATCGACTACAAGACCGGCTCCGCGAGAAACTACAAGAACCTTGATGAAGACCCTCTAGGAAACGGCACCAGCCTGCAACTCTTGCTCTACGGCTTAGCCGCTCGGCAGTTGTTGAACCGGCCGAATGCCCCGGCGTTCGGCTCATATTGGTTTGTCACACGCAAAGGCGAGTTTGAGCCTTACGGCTATCGGATCACCCCAGAGTTGGAAGCCCAGGGGCTGAGCACCGTAGCCAGCATCGTCGAGTGCATCGAGTCCGGGCTTTTCCCGCCACATCCCGCACCACCACAATTCCGCCCCTGGGTCGACTG
This sequence comes from Acidimicrobiales bacterium, assembly GCA_047516945.1. GTDB lineage: Bacteria > Actinomycetota > Acidimicrobiia > Acidimicrobiales > Aldehydirespiratoraceae > VXYK01. The sequence continues at coordinate 1,169 of JAKZTU010000047.1, read as the reverse complement.
CCACTTCTGCGAACCCGATGGGCTGGGTCTCTCCCACCAGTACTCGGACTGGCTGCGCAAGAGCGATGACCCAGAAATACTGCCCTATCTTGAGATCAACGGAGGCGTCAATGAGTGACGCGCTGAAAGCCACAGAAACGATCCACGCGCCGGACAGCGAAGCACGTCCCCCTGCCGACGAAGCACAACGGCGCCGAATACGCACTGAACGATCGGTGAACCTGTTCGTCGAGGCCGGCGCAGGTACCGGAAAGACTCGGGCCCTAGTTGATCGTGTCGAGGCATTGGTTCTCGAAGACGGGGTGGCCATGGAAACGATTGCCATGATCACCTTCACAGACAAAGCAGCGACCGAGCTACGCCACCGCATCCGTCAACGATTCGAAAGGTCCGACAATCCACTTGCGCTAGCGGCGATCCAACAACTTGACGGTGCCGCCGTCGGCACGCTCCATTCGTTCGCCCAGCGCATCCTCGCGGAGCATCCAGTCGAGGCGAGACTTCCTCCTGGCATCGAAGTCCTCGATGAGATCGGCTCACAAGTTGAGTTCGAGCACCAATGGCAGCAGTTCCTCGACGACTTTCTCGACGACCAATCAGTGGGCCCATCTCTGCTGTCCTTGGAAGTCGTCGGCGTGAAACTCGATCACCTCCGATCTCTCGCCCTGCAATTGTCCGACAACTGGGACCTGGTGGAGGAGCGTCTTGATCTCAAAGGGCGTCAGCCCAAGCCAATCGACACCTCTCGCTTGCTCCAACATTTCGATGAGGTGCTCGAATTTCAATCCTCCTGCACAGACACATCGGACAAGTTGTTCGAGTTTCTCCGTCGGGTTGCGGAGAACCGAGAGGCGCTGGCAAACGCCTTTGACAATATTGAGGAGTTGGCACTCGCGGCTGATATGGGTTTCGCAAAATCTGGCGCTAGCAGGGCGGTCAAACCGGGAGGCACCGGCAGAGCAGCGAACTGGAAAATCGATGTTGTCGAAGTCCGTACGGCGGTGAAGGAGTTAGGCGAGCGTTGTGACGAAGCCGTCGGCGAGGTGACAACCGCCGCGCTCGCGTATGTGGGCGCACGTATCGGCCACTTTGTTCTCGAAACAGTGGAACAACGACGTCAGAGCGGGCGTCTGCAGTTTCACGACTTGTTGGTCCGAGCCCGTCAACTC
>JAKZTU010000046.1:0-6704 GCA_047516945.1 Acidimicrobiales bacterium | reverse complement strand
CGTCCACGAAGGACAGGGGGCAGAGATTGCCCCGGATCAGCGGGATATTCGCCGCGAGGCGGGAGACCCGCTTGTTGACGTCCTCGAAACCCTGCAGGTAGGCGAGGTGCACGAGGGCGAAGAAGGCCTGCTCGAAGGGGTGTGTGATCGCGGTCGCGGTATCCAGAATTTTCTCGAAGCATTCCTCGATGAGCTGCGGCACTTCCAGCGGATGGTAGACCGTGCCGTCGATGCCCACCGGAATGCGCCGCAGGCGGCCGCCGGCCTGCGGGTCGGCAAGCAGGTTGTCCGCGAGCAGGGCGTGCAGATTCAGGATGGTGTACCGGTTGAAGCCGATCTCGTCGGCCTGGTCGACGAGCAGCTCGATGGCCGCCTTGTGGTTCAGGATCATCTGTGCTTCCAGCGCATCCTTGCCCTCGGCGGCCTCGCCCTGCTCCAGCAGGCGCTCGGTTTCCAGCAGGGAGTAGGTATTGCCTTCCAGACGGCTGGAGTTCCAGGACAGATCGACCAGCAGGCGGTCGTAGATCGTCCGGGCGTAGGTTCCCGCCGGGCGCTCGCCGTCGGGCGGGCGACCCATATCGAGCAGGCGTTGGCGCGTTTCCGCCGGCAAGTAGTAGGTGACGTTGGGCCGGTAGTCATCGAGGAAGGCGCGCTGGTAGCCCACCGGCCGCCGTTTCTGGATCGGCGCGCGAATCGCCTGCTTGACCGCCTCCGCCTCCGGCGAGACCGGCACATAGACCTCACCACGTGCCTCGACGATCGCGCTACCCGCGACCAGATTACCTTTGCCGGTTATGGAGACGGGCACGCGATAGCGACGGCCCTTGCGCTGCCCTTCGGCGATCAGCCGCTTCTGTTCCACCAGCAGGGCGAGGCGGCGCTGCAGCATCCGCGGCGGCAGCTCGTACGGCAGTCCCTCGCGGATGGCACTGACCTGCACGCCTTCCGGATGGGCCGCCACGACGGTGAGAATAGCGTCAAGCTCTTGTTCGGGGATCCGCTTCGGCATGCGGCGGATTATATGTCGCTAAAAGATTTTATGCGACAAATAAAGCCATCTATTTGACGCAAAACACGTTTTATGTGGTATAAATCGCTTTTTACGTCGCAAACGCGCCCGTCAAGCGCGTGGCGACTTCGACTGGAGTGAGCGGATCCTGGTTGGCTCGGCGGGCCGGTGCGAGTATTGCGGGCGCGACCTTCTCAGGGACCAATTCGGGTACGGTGTGGGCATGGTGGACAACCTGCTGCCCGTGCATGTCGAGGCGAGAGCGATGGAGTGGGAGTCGAACTGGGTCTTCTGCTGCGCGTTGTGCAGCAGTGCCAAGCGGAACTGGAGTCCGAACGAGGGCGTGTCGATCGAGTCCGCCGTCGAGTTGTGGCGTCTCCGGAAGGAACTGATCTCGCAGGCACGAGCACACATCTACGACCGGTTGGCGCCGAAGCACGTTCCCGGCTGGTTCCGGGTTCTGGGCGTGATGGAGGAGCGCGACACCGAATGAAGGCAATTCGGCATCGAGTCGTCGGTGGCGGCAGGACGAAGGGTGATTTCGAAGTGCGAGGCGAAAGAGCCGGCACACGGTTCGGACATCTTTGGACGAGGACGGGGGCGTGTTCTGGTCTAGCGACGAGAACGACAGGTACGCCGGGCGCTCATGGGAGCCCCTTGCGCGAATGATGGCGGAGAAGGGGCTCAGGTCGCCGGGGTCTGCTTCGGGGTAGCGAAATTGGGGCGACAGCGGTGTCGCCCGAACACGAGAAGCTGGGTCCGATTCCTGGTCGCTCTGGTGGTTCGATAGCTATTTCCCGGCAATCGCCCGCAGGAGCGCGACATGGGTGTCCGCGATTGGGTGGATCCATTGGTCGGCGTCGGGTCCGAGCTCGATGGCCCCGACCGTTCCCTCCGCGACCAGGTCGCCACTCCTCGTCATCACTCGCCTGAAGCCGGCTTTCTTCAGGGAGCACCGGCCCTGGGCCTGCTTGAACTGATCTATCCATGTGAACCAGGAATCCGTATTCCAGCCCTCATGCGCACGTGCTGCGTACTCAGTCAAAACCATCATTCGGAGGGTCCCGTCCGGGTTCCCTTTCCAGGTGTAGCCGTCGATCCGCCAGAATAGATAGTCGCAGAACCAGTATTGCGTCCACGGGTTGCCGTCGTTGTTTGCGCCGTGGGTCACGTCGCCTACCCAGTCGTCTGACCGGTGTTGTTGATCGATGAGCCTTGTCCACTCGGGCTCCCGGATGCCGGCTAGTTCGTCTCGCAGCCGCTTCATGAACTCGTACTGGACGAAGCCGTGGCTCCAATCGCATTTGGCGCGTGCGGTTGACCGTTCCTCCTCGAGGCGTTCCAGTCGGTCGCGATACTGCCGGAGGACTTCGTGATCGTTCCCAACCGGTTGCTGGCGAAGGAATCGCAGCATGTCCTTCAGTTCGAAGACCTTGAATCCTGCGTCCTTGGCTTCGGCACGTTCATCGTCGTAGACGTAGCCGGTCTTGAAGTAGATCAGCAGGATCTGGTCCTCATCCAGCTTGTCGTCTTGGACAGCCTCCCTGTAGCGGTCAAGCTGGTCGCCGTGCATCCTGGTGCCCACCTTGTCCTCGACGACGAAGCTGGCGAGGCTGCCGTCCACCCGCGCCCGGAAGTAGACGTCGATGCGTGAGTACTGGCGCTCGGGTTTGGTGACGTCCGTTATGCGGCACTCGCCGGGACGGTCGAGACAATGGCCCGCCAGCGCCGCGACGAAGTCCAGTCCCCGTTGGCGGTGGTGCCCTTCCGCATCCCTGGCGCAAGCAACCAGCCAGCAGATCACGGCATCCTGCGAGAGTTCCTTGGTCGCGAAGTCGAAGATGTTCGGCACGGTCATGGCGGCGTCGGTCCTTGTGCGAGTCCATCCGGAATGGTCGGACGCTCACGGGCAATGCCCTCACGAATCGACTGTACTGTCAAGTCGGTGTCTCTGGCGCTCGCTTCCTTCGGGCGGTATTCCGTGAGCTGGCTAGCCCTTGCCCCGGCTGGGAAAAGATCTCCAAGCCGTAGAGGTCGGAGGAATCTTCCTCCTGCCAGAACTTCCGCCACCCGGCGTCCACCTTCGTATGCCGCTCGGTACGCATGGGAACGGGCGGCTCGATCCAGCGGCGGTGTACCGTTGCCGGTCTGTGGCGTGGGCTCGGTTCCGGGCATGTCGGCCTCGGAGCTCCTCCAAGTCGACCGGTTCCGTCTTCGCGGTACATCAAACCGGGTCTGCAGAATGTGCGTCGAGCCATTCGAGGACACGGAGAGCGAACAGCCGCAATTCCTCGCGCTCGGTCGATAACGGGACAAACCCGCTCGTCGTCTCGATGGCCATGTGGCAGCGTCCGTCGGCGTCGATCCGGGGGTGGGTTATGTCGAGCAGCTTCACCTCGTCCGTGTCCAGCAGGATGTGCATGAGGACATCGGATTGTTGCGAGTCGTCGAGTTTTCCTCCTCCCGCGCCGGCGACTTCGTCCATCCTGAGAAGCGCCTGGATGCGTCGAAGCATGGATTCGCTGGCTTCGAGATCGAAGTCGGAGACGATGACTGCCGGAAGATCCGGGACCCAACCCGGATGCGGAGTGAAGCTTACGGCAAGCGACATGGCGTAACCCGGCCGCGTCGGGAGGTCGAACTTGAAGGCCGCGCCGATTGGGTTGGCGAAAGGCTGTGCCGTCGTCATGTGCTCGTCTCCTTACTCTCGATCACCGGGGCAACCTAGAAACCGCACTTTCGTACCGCTCGTGTCGGTCGCGATGCGAACGGGACCTCCCACGCCTGCCGTTCTCGCGCAGGGTCTGCCGGCCGGCTCTCCCGACGGCGTGGTAGCACGTGACCACGCAACCGTCCTCGCACACGACCACCGCGCCCCGCAGTCTCCCCACGAGCTGGATTCGGCGCTTGCATTCGGTGATCTCCCGTTCGACATCCTGGTTCCTGAGCATGACCCGTCCGTGGGGCGCCTGCGTCCCGCACTCGAGAACGAGCCGGATGTCCCGGTCGCGCAGACCCCGCTGCCGCATCCGTGTTTGCGCATGGCGCGTGAGTTCCGAATTCGTCGTTCCAAGGTCCACTGTGTGTGCTCGTGTCGCGGTCATGTGACATCTCCATTTATTGTCAAGGAGACAATTATGCGGAGTATAAATTGTCATGTCAACAATATATACTCGCGTCCATGACCGATGCGCCCACGCCGGCATACGACCCCGGGAACTTCCCGCACTTCGCCGTGACGGTGGACGTGGTCGTCGTCACGATTCGAAACCGCGCTCTCCATCTGGCGCTGGTGCGGCGGGGCCGTGAACCGTTCCTCGGGAAGTGGGCCCTCCCGGGCGGCTTCGTGTTGCCCGACGAGGATCTGGACCAGGCGGCCGCCCGCGAACTGGAGGAGGAGACCGGACTCCGACGGCGCGGCGACTGGCATCTGGAACAGCTTGGCAGCTACGGGACCCCCGAGCGGGATCCGCGCATGCGGGTGGTGACCGTGGCGTATCTCGCGGTCTGCGCCGACGTACCCGGTTTGAGGGGTGGCGGGGACGCCGCGCATGCCGAGTTGAGGTCGTTGGCGGACGTGGAACCGGGGACCCTGGCATTCGACCACGAACGGATCGTGCGGGACGCGGTGGAGCGGGTCCAAGCCAAGCTGGAATACACGACGCTCGCGACCGGATTCCTGGCGCCGGTCTTCACCATCGGCGAACTCCGCCGCGTGTACGAGATCGTCTGGGGCGACCGGTTGGACGAAGGAAACTTTCAGCGCCGGTTCCGCGACAGCGCATGTTTCGAGCCGTGTCTCGACGAGCGCCGGGGACGGGGAAGGCCGGCGTCCCTCTGGTCGGTTCGCGGACGGAACCGACCTCGTCGGGAGGTGGCCTTGCTGGACCGAACGCTGGCCAGACGGCGGGCGGATCCGTGATCGCATGGAGCATTTTGGGACATCCACCCTTCGAGCGTTTGGGGACACCCACCCTCCGCCGGCAGGGTGGATGTCCCTTTTTCCCCGTAGGTTGTCCCCCACGGGGGCACCCTGTCGTTTTCCGTCTAAGCGCGGCCAATCCTTGAGTTGCTGGTCTCGCTATAGAGATGGGACGAGGTCATCGGGCAACCGTAGCACGGGCACGTGCCGGAAGCGCTTGACCGGCGTTCCGTCCCGCCGGTAGGCTTTCCACAGCCATTCGAAAAGCCGCTGCGCTCGCTAGCAATGTTCGACAAGATCAAGACCAAGAACCTCGTTCTCCATGACAGCAAGGCCGTCGACAGACTTGCCACCCTCCTCGTAGGAATTGCCCCTAAGACGTTCCTGAAGGGTGTAGATGCACAAGCCGAAGCAAGGCTCGTCAAGGCAAGGAAGGAGATTGAGGTCCGCGACCTTCTTGCCGAAGCCGACCGTCAACAGCAGCTTCGTGAGCAAGGACGGCTCATATCAATCATCGATCAGGCCGCACCGCAAATCGGCCACGACGCCAACCCCGACGAGATGGACGAGGACTGGCGGGAGAACTTCCGAGTTAAAGCGCGCCATGTGACGGCGGATGATATGCAGGCGTTCTGGGGAAGGTTGCTTGCGACCGAGACGAACCGACCTGGAACTATTTCCAAACGGGCGGTCAACGCCGTGTCCGACATGGATCGAAAGGATGCGGAAAAATTCACCGGGCTCTGTCGCTATGCTTGGATGTTTGGGCCAGGCCTATCGTACGTGCCCGTCTTCGACCAAAAAGGAGATATCTATCGTTCCAATGGGATAACACTTCCAGTATTGCAGGATATCGAGAGCATGGGGCTCGTGACGCTCGGCATAGGCTACAGTCTGCCTACGGAGTACGACGGACATTTGATCGTCAGCTACTTCGGTAGGGACTTATCGATTCCAACGAAGAAAGGTAGTAAAATTGGTCTTGGCGCGGTTGTGCTTACGGACATTGGAAGCCAGATTTCGGCAGTGGTCGACGCGCAATACATACCGGGTTTCTACGAGTACTGCCGCGAGAAATGGTGCGAGGAATAGAAACCATGGGACGTCGCATAGTCATCAATTTGGTTTTGGTGGCAGGCTGTGCTCTGTCGTCGGAGCCCGATGCCGATGAACAAGAGCCGCTAGACCTAGCCGATGACGTTAAGCAAGCACTGGCGGACCTAAGCGATGACGACAAGCAAAAGCTGAGGGAAGCCGTTGTCGCCATGGTCGGTACCACTCAGCTCATAGAAGGCGACAAGGATGAAGAGGTGGCACAACTCGCGGAACAGGATTTCTTGGAAAGCGACGACACCGAATGGTGGACGTGCGACGATTCGACCCGATTCACTATGGATGAAGGATGCGGCGTAGACGGTTGTCCGGTCACGCTGGCGGCGAATTACAAGATGGTCATGGGAATGGTGGTGTTCGCCGGTAGCGAGTCATACGCTCGATACGATGTCCGAGGGTTGGAACGTCATTGGAATTGGTGTTTGCAGGACGACAGTAGTTTTCATTGTAGCTTCGTGCTTCGCGCTGGAGGCGATGGGGTGTACTACGACTTCTCTGCACCGTCGACCACCACGCGGCCCGATGGTCATGAAGTAGCCGCGCCTGCCGGGCATTTCACTTGCGAGCGCTTCGTTCCCCCGGAGGAAACCTCCTAGCTTGGCTAAGTACCCATCGGCGTAATTACAATAACGTATTATTGACAGCCGGAAGGATCTTCGG
>JAKZTU010000045.1:0-2987 GCA_047516945.1 Acidimicrobiales bacterium | reverse complement strand
GGGTTGTCGACGGCGGGCTTGTCGGGGGTGCGTCAGGTCCTGGTGTGAGGTGTCAGCCTGAGCGGCCGGGAAGTGCTCGTGACGTGTGTCTGACGCTCCCTTGTCAAGCGGTGGGTTGTTGTGATGCCGATTTTTCTTTCTGGTCGCGCCACATGCGGCGGATGACACGGTTGGCGAGGTGGCGTTTGTGGGCGCGTCTGGCTTCTCGTCGGGTCTTGCCTTCAGCGGTCTTGCGAGCGAGGTAGGTCTGCGCGTCGGCCTGGTGTCGTTGTTGGGTTACCGATGCGATGTAGAGGACGCTGTTGATGCGCCGGTTGCCTCTGAAGTCCAATCGGTGTTTGACGGGCTTGCCACTGCCTTCGCCCGAGGAGAGCGCGACTGCTCCGGTGCCGCACCACTTCGCGAACTTTGATTCGCGACAGAACCGAAAGGGGTTTCCAACCTCACACACCAGTGTTGCTGCCGCGATAGGACCGATACCAGGTTCTTCACGCAGGGTGGTGCCGTGTTCGTCGAGGAGTTCATCGATGAGGCGCTCAAGGCACCGGATCTCGCGACGTGAAGCCTTGTCCTGATCGATGAAGTCCAATAGCCATGCGAGCCGATACGCGCCCGCTGGTGTGGAGTCGATATCAGGATCAAGCGCGTCGAGTCGGCGGAGCCTGCCCTCGATCTTGCCTGTCGTGGTGAGCTGGTCGCGGATCTCGGTGGGGAGTTTGGCGATCTGGTCCCCAACATGAGCCAACATCAGTGTCCGTGCTGATACAAGGGCCCGTCGATGCTCGAGGACCGCTTCGATCTTGGCTACGAGCGGGTCATATACCTCTAGGGTCTGAACGGGACCCAATGTTGGTTCGGCTTGCAGCGCTCGCGCCGCCGAGATCGCGTCAACAGCATCGGTCTTGTCGAGGCGTCGTGATCGACGTTGAGCAGCACTGCGCTGCGCCGGGACCTCTCGGGCATCGAACCCGGCTGCCACCACAGCTATGGCGACATGAGCACCCCAGCTAGCTGATCCCTCGATCCCGACCTGGCCGACACGGTGGGTGGTCAACAGATCGATGGCGTCAACGAAACCGACTGCGCTGTTCGCGAACGTTTCGGTCTCGAGTTGGACACCGTGCTGGTCGACGATTCCGACGGTGAAATTGTCTTGGTGCGGGTCGATTCCCGCGGTTGGTAATGCCATAGTTGTGCTCCTGCTGGAAAGTGATGATTCCGGTTGGTCCGGGATCGGCAGGAACGCTTCGTCAGATCCGAGTCGAGTAGAACAGGCTCCCTTCAAGACAGGAGCGCACCTGCCGGTCCCACGCACGACGCGACAGGTCAGACAACAGGCACAAGGCCAATTCTTTGTGGAGTCAGCATCGAACGCAAGACCGGACCGTAGCCCCCTGGCTGAGAGCCCCGGCAGCACTCACAATGACACTCGGACTTAATGTCGCTTCGGCCGGGATATATCAGCCCGCATGATCGGGCTCTCATGGTTGGTTGTTTCGATTGTAGACGATGCGGTTCTGTCGGGCTCGGGTGAGGCCGTCGCGTCGTTGTTGTCGGACGGTGTCGCCGTGGCCGTTGTGTTGCTCGTTGGGGGTGACGTAGCCGATGCCGGCGTGGAGGCGGATCTCGTTGTAGTGCCTCTGGCGGATGTTGAGCTCGGCTCGCAGCACATCGATGTCTTGAATTTGTTCCAGGTGAGGGTGCTCATTTTTGAGGTGCCCGAACAGCGATTCGATCCAGGCTTGATCGGTTGGCGTGCCGGGCCGGCCGTAGTGGGTAGCGAGCCAGCACAACGCCATGAACTCCCGCGTCGACCCCGACGTCATTTGGGGACCGTTATCAGACATGACCAACAGGACCGGTAGATCGCCGTTGGCGTTGTCGGGATCGAACTGGACACTGTTCGGGTTGACCTCGTCGATGATCTCATCGATGCCTTCGAGTTTCAGGGCCCGGTTGAACACGGCCTGAACCTCGATAGAAGTTTCATCCGCGGAGGTGATGTGGGCGATCCATTTGCGGGTGATCACATCGGAGATGACCGTGGTCGCCGCACCCGCTCGGGTCCAGTGCGTTGTGTCATAAATCCAGATCCGGTTCGGTGCCTCCTCCACCCAGTCAGGCCACGGCCGTCTGGTGGATCGTCCTTCATGTTTCGGGGCACGAAACCGCAGATGGTGGCGTTCCAGCACCCGTTTCACCGTTGAGGGCGCCGCCCAGAACCGGCCCAGCCACGACCCCCGATGTGCGAGTTTGCGATGAGACCGGTCGATGTCAGCCCACTCATCGAACACCGCCACGATCTCGTCGGCTTCGGCCGGGGTGAGACCATGCACCGGATTCCCACCCGGCACCCGATCATCAAGACCATGGGTATGTACCCGTCGCTTCCAACGCTCGACGCGGCGCTGTGACACCTCCACATAACGGCAGGCATCGCGACACGTCCAACCGCTGTGGACCGCGTCATCAACCAAAGTCAACAACGCATGCTTGGTGACCGCGTCGACCCGGCTCGGGACTTGGCCACTCAGCCCCAAGAGTCTTTTCCCTCCGCGAGCGTCAACCGCACCGCCATCTCCGCCAGCGCCGTCCGCAGCCGTTCCGCCTCACGATGCGCAGCCTCCAACTCGAGATCGCGTTGCTTATCACGAGCACCAGGCCGAGACCGCGCCAACGCATCGAGCGCTCCGTCGCGGGCAACGACCCGCAACTTCGCGCTCGTGGACCGATCCACACGGGCACCATCAGCAGCAGCGCCCACAGTCGTCTCACCACGGACCAACTGCATCCAAATCTCGTACTTCTCCTGCGGCGCCAAAAACCGCTTCCCTTTCTTGCCAGGCTGCGTACTCATCAAGGCCTCCTCAGGCACAGACAAGAACCCTCCCATGCGGGCTAATACAAACCGGGATCAGCGACACGAACTCAGACACAACACAGTGCCGTTGCAACAACGGCACCGGCGACGGCATCGATGTTGACAT
>JAKZTU010000044.1:0-17051 GCA_047516945.1 Acidimicrobiales bacterium | reverse complement strand
GGACCCGACACCCAATCCCTCGACGAAAAGCTCGGCGCACTGCAGTGGTACGCCGACGAGATCCTTACCAAAGTCCGCTAGCAAAGTCCGCTAGCAAAGTCTCCGGTCTCCTCACCCATCCAAGAAGCCCGAGAAATTGGAGGGAACTAAACCACTCGGTCGGGCGTCGTTGGGGTGTAATGGAGACAGTTGCTGCTATGTCAAACAATGGCCCAACAATTTCGGTCGCGTCGGTCGACGGGTTTGTGGTCGGCAAGTTCGACGATCTCTATCGGACCGAATATGTGCCGATGGTCAAGCTTGCCCGGGGACTGGTGGACTCATCTGAGCGAGCCGAAGAGATCGTGCAGGACGCCTTCGCCAAGGTCTTCGAGCGTTGGAACCGTCTCAATGAACCTGGCGGTTATCTGCGCGTCAGCGTGATCAACGGCTCTCGCAGCGAACTCCGCAAACGTGAAGTGAGCCGCAGGCTCGGCTTGACGCGACGAACCGAAGCCGTCGCGGAGGAACGGGACTACTTGATCGACGCCCTCGATCAACTTCCCGCAAAACAAAAAACCGTCCTAGTGCTGCGTTTTTTTGCCGACATGTCGGAAAAGGAGATCGCCGACACTTTGAGCATTCGCCCGGGAACCGTAAAGAGCACGACATCGCGGGGGCTGGCAAGACTGAGAAAGGCCCTTGAACAATGAACAGTGAACCGACCACCACGCAGGAACTAGCCGATGCCGACGAGGCGCTCGGTTCTGCGATCGGCGCCGCGATCAATGCTCGGGTCAACACACCTGTCGCACCGCCACCCGTATCGCTGATTGCCAAGCGAGCTGAAAAGCAGGCCCGCGCCCGAGCCGTTCAGCGAACGGTCGTAGGCATAGCTGCCTCGATCACGCTGTTAGCTGGCGGAGTTGCCGCATACAACGCGTTCGGGAGCGACAACGGCACCTCAACCGTCGCGACGGAACCCACCGTTACTGCCGACACCACCGTTCCCACCACCGACCCACCCACGACCGATGTTGCCGACGAAGTCCCGTCCACTTCGGCGCTGACGTGGACCGAGGACGACCCGAGCGAGTTGTTCGGCGGCGAACTCCTTGATGTCTACGAAGCCGAGACAGCGGGCAACGGACACGTTTTTGCCCGTGCCTGGAGCGATGCTGGTTCTCAGATCATCGTCTCCGAAGTCGTTGGCGACTGGACCCGGGTTGACATCCCGACCGGCGTATCACCCGACCATGTCGACATATCAGGTGATCGCTGGTTGCTCGCAGGCCAAGAGGCAAGCCAGTTTGATGCCCTCGCTCGGGTCTTCTATTCAGACAACCGGGGCGCGGACTGGACTGAAGTGGCTATCGACCCGGTTCCCGAGGGCCAATCGTCGATAGTGATGGCCCTTACATCGGGGCAGCAAATGGTGATCGTGCTCAAGATCCCCGCTGATCGAACCGCCCGCGATCTCCAAGTCCAAGCGCTGATTGCTGCCGAAGGTCTCGTGTCTGGCGAAACACCAATCGAAGGCTGGTCCTTGCAAGGCAACACGGTGAGCTTCTGGACAGCTGATTCATCTGACCCCCATAGCTTCGAGACCAGCGATGAAGAGCGCTCCGCTCTTGATGCAAGCGTGGGCGACGAGCAAATCCGGGTGTACTCAAGCGATGGCGGCACCGCCACTGCGACTGGCCAGTACGTGAGTTGGCATACGACGGGATCCAGCGACGCTGAGGGCTTCTACATCGCCATTACCACCCCCAATGACGAGTTGCTGCTCACCTCGGTCGATGGAGTCACATGGACCGAGACCTCCATCGACAACGCGGACGCCTTCGCTTCGGGATTACGAAGCGCAACCCGGGTCGACGAATGGTTCGTTGGTGGCTACGACGGCGAACTCCGCATCAAGTCTCTCGACCAACTAGATGACCCAGAATCGACCACCGCAACGATGGCGGGCATGAGGCACTTGATTTCTCTAGATGTCGGGCCGGCGGGCATGGTCGCCGCGGCCTTCCCAGAAGGTTCCACTGGGACACAACCCGAGCCACTCCTTGGTTGGTCGACTGACGGCAACAACTGGGAATGGCTGACCCCTTCCGAAGCTTTCGGAATCGACGAAAACCAAGCATCGGTGAACTTCGCCGTCGGCAACGACTTCGTGCTGGCTCAGGTGATGGGATTCGCTGCCATCGCTGATTCCGAGACCCTGGAGGCCCAACCATCGAGGTGGTTCAAGGCAACCGTGCAATAACCGTGCGACAACCAAGTCCCCCAACCCCTGTGGGCGACCGTAAGCGCTTCCCCCACGCTCCGGTCGCCCACAGTCGGGGTACAAACGTAAGAACTTCGTTTGAGTGGCGCGTTTTAGGTTTTTGGGGGACTTGTATCGTGGAAGCAAGAATTCGCTAACAGAACAGGTCTGACCATGTCGGTTGCAGCAAGCACACCAATCGAACTTGTCAAAGGGGTGTACGCCACACTCGACCAACGCATCGGCGAAGCCCGAAAACGATTCGGCAGGCCGCTGACCCTCGCCGAGAAGATCTTGGTCAACCATCTCGACCGGCCTGATCAAGAACTTGAGCGAGGCGAGTCCTACGTTGACTATCGACCCGACCGTGTTGCGATGCAGGACGCCACCGCTCAAATGGCCTGGCTCCAGTTCATGACCACCGGGCTTGATGAGGTCGCGGTGCCGACCACCACCCACTGCGACCATCTCATCCAAGCCCGCCACGACGGGAAAACAGATCTCCTCGCCGCGGTCGACACCAACAAAGAGGTTTACGACTTTCTGGAATCGGTATCGGCCAAGTACGGCGGAGGGTTCTGGAAGCCCGGTTCGGGGATCATTCATCAGGTCGTGCTCGAACAGTACGCCTTCCCTGGTGCCATGATCATCGGCACCGACAGCCACACCCCCAACGGCGGAGGTATCGGCATGGTGGCGGTGGGTGTCGGCGGCGCCGACGCCGTTGATGTGATGACCGACTCCCCGTGGAACAGCAAATGGCCGATGCTCATCGGCATTAAGCTGACCGGTTCTCTCAATGGCTGGACCGCCCCCAAAGACGTGATCTTGAAAGTGGCCGAGATTCTCACCGTCAAGGGCGGGACCGGCGCGATCGTCGAGTATTTCGGAGAGGGTGCCGCATCCTTGAGTTGCACAGGCAAAGCCACCATCTGCAACATGGGCGCCGAAATCGGTGCCACCACTTCCGTGTTTGCCTACGACGACGCCGTAGCCCGCTATTTGAAGAGCACAGGGCGCGAAGAGATCGCCGATGCGGCGAACGCAGTCGCACACCACCTTCGTTCTGACGACGAAGTGTTCGACAACCCGGCCGATTTCTATGACCGAGTGATCGAGATTGATCTCGACAAGCTCACACCGCACATCAACGGCCCTCATACTCCAGACCTTGCCCGTGAGGTGGCCGAACTTGGTCAGGAAGCCGAAGCCAACGGCTGGCCCCTTGAAATCAGCGCTGCGCTGATTGGCAGTTGCACCAACTCTTCGTACGAAGACATCACCCGAGCGGCTTCGATCGCTCGTGCCGCAGCAGCGAAGGGACTCAAGGCCAAAACACGCCTGCTGGTCACTCCTGGTTCTGAGCAGGTACGGGCCACGATCGTGCGCGACGGTCTGCTAGCGGACTTCGAGGCGCTGGGTGCAACCGTGCTTGCCAACGCCTGCGGTCCCTGCATCGGCCAGTGGGACCGCTCCGAGGAATCGGGTCACCAGCGGGGTGTTCCCAACGTGATCGTGACCTCCTACAACCGCAACTTCCCCAAACGCAACGACGGCGACGCCCAGACACTGGCTTTCGTAACCTCGCCAGAGACGGTGATCGCCTTGTCGCTCGCGGGCACGCTCGACTTCGATCCGATCAACGACACGATCACCAATGGCGCCGGCGAGGAAGTGTCGCTCGCGACGCCTATCGGTCTTGAACTGCCTGAAGCGGGCTTCGATCCAGGTGACAACAAATTCGTTGCCCCACCGAACGACCGGTCCAACATCGTCGTGGCGGTGTCCCCTACCTCAGATCGGCTTCAGCTTCTCGAAGCGTTCATGGCCTGGGACGGCAACGACTACGAGGATCTCGCTGTCTTGGTCAAGGCGAAAGGGAAGTTCACCACCGACCACATTTCAATGGCAGGGCCGTGGCTGAAGTACCGCGGCCATCTGGAGAACATTTCCGGCAACCTATTCCTCGGGGCTGTCAACGCCTTCGACGGATACGAGGTCGGGCACGGCAAGAGCCAACTCGACGGTTCGGTCAAGGCTTTCCCCGAACTCGCCAAGGACTACCACGAAGCTGGCGTCCGCTGGGTGGTGATCGGCGACGAGAACATGGGTGAGGGATCAAGCCGTGAGCATGCTGCGATGGAACCCCGCTTTCGCAACGGTGTGGTGGCTATCGCACGGAGCTTTGCTCGCATCCACGAAACCAACCTCAAAAAGCAGGGCATGTTGCCGCTGACCTTCGCTGACCGCTCGGACTACGACCGCATCGGCGAAAATGATCGAATCGCGGTGCGGGGTCTGGCCGAGTTGGCCCCAGACACGCAAGTAACCGTCGAGGTGACGACTCCCGAAGGCGACACCTGGACCTTTGCTGCCGACCACACCTTCTCCGCCGATCAAATTGAGTGGTTCAAAGCCGGTAGCGCTCTCAACATCATCCGCCAGAACCTCGCCTGACACAGGCCTTGAGGTTTCGACCTTGGGCGGAGAGTTACAGGTCTAGATGAAGATGCGCAAACAGGCATCTCCAGCCCACATGCTGAGGACACGCCCTTCGGGGGTCACATCCGACGTCGTTCCGTTGATCACTCCCCCCGAGGCCGGATTCGTCACCGAGAAGAGACCGATTTCCTCGCCTTCTATCGGCTGGACGACCTCAGACGAGCTTCCGTAGGTCACTTCTAGGAACCCGACTGTTGCCGAAACGCCGAGACCATCTTTGGTGACCAACCCAGTTGGATCGGTATGGCCTGAGGCGTACCACTGTCCAAAAGTGCCCGTAGACGCCGGGATGAGCTCGGTGCCATCTCCACTGTTGTCTCCGTTTTCGTCCTCAGTATCACCGTCGGTAGTGCTTCCGGCTCCAGGGTCGGCGGGAACCGCAATCGGCGGGTCCTGCACAAACACCAGCTCTAGTTCACCCCAGCGAACAGAACGCGCGCCTTGCCCGCAAGCGTCGGTGTTCCGAAAATTCGTTGCGCTGTCGGGATCACCGAGGACAGAGCTGACTTCGTCGATAACGGTGGCCATCGGTTGGTCGAAACGGACCACCCTGCCAGTGTCGAATTGCAAACCGGTTTCGACAAGAGTGACCGGGCCCGGTGTGCCTACAGCAACCGGAGTAGTGGTGGTTGTTGTCGAGCTTGTACTACTGGTGGTCGAAGAGGTGGTGTCGGGAGCCTCAGTAGACCTCGGTTGGGTACTTGTAGGAGCGGTGGTCGGCGCGGTGGTGGCGGAAGTATTCGCAGTCGGAGGTTCTATGTCAACAGGTGTCGGTTCTGCTGAAGCGGTGGTCTCTGACGAGCGAATGTTGGGCGAGTCGTCACCAGCCAGAAAGATCAACAACCCGCCAACAGCGCCTACTAGAACAACCAAAGCCAAGGTGATCATGGCCTGGGAAGCCCCGCTACGAGGTTGCTTCTCTGACCTGACGGTCGCGGCTGGGGGGCCAACCGACCCCATGACCTGTGTTGCACCAAACTCTGGAGGATCCGTAGCCGACAACTGTTCGGGACTGGGCCGAGCAGGATCAACCAGCGACTCATCATCGAACACCGAAACCGACTCGGGCCGCGGCACATCGGGGACGGGTACGACAGGGGTCTTCGAGGTGATCGGTTGGCCAAGGTCCTCACGGGTCACGAAATGCGCCGAGGACAAACTCCCTGCCCGTGCAGCTCCTGCCGCTAGGGCCGCCACACCCGTAACCGACGTGGGTTGTGCCGCTGCAGCCGCACGCGGCACCACAATCGTGTCCGCCATCCCCGAAGCCACGCCCGCTTGCACTATTCGATCTCGCGCCGCACCCTGCCAGTCGTCGTCAACTATCACCGCCAAGCGAACTGGAGTCTTCCCATCAACCGCGGTAGCCCTGCGAATCACAAAGCCCAAGATCGCGGCGAGCGCACCTATTCTGCCTGTCGCCGCTCGTTGCAGGGGGTTCGTGACGCGAGGTCCCTCTGTGACCAGTGCTGCTTCGTCGCCAACCAGCACCGAACTACCCTCGTCTTGGGCTACAACAGCCGCTGCGGCGACATCAGAATCACCGAGCACGACCACTCGGGGCGGTTCCACCGATGATGCGTCGAAGCGAACCGCGGTGATATGCGATTCGCTGATGTGCACGCCGAGGGTATCGGTCATGACCCGTCTCCAGCCCCACTGGACTCACCCTCGCCGCGCCCTGGAGGAAACGTGCGAGCCAACTCTTCTGGGGTCGGATCGTGAGCGACCTTTCCTTGTCGCGGATGCAGGTCAAAGATTGACGACATCACCAACTCAGTGCCGTCTGCCAAGCCGATGCCATCGGGAAGCCATAGTGCCTCGCCGACCCTGACACGGACTTTCGGGGGGTGAACAATGCTGAACATGTTAGGAACGCGTGCTGAACGTGGCCACACGTTTTCGGTGCCCCACAACGAGATCGGCACTATCGGCGCGCCAGTCATGCGTTGCAATCGGACAACACCTGGCCGACCGGTCATCTGGGGATCGAAAAAAGCTCGACCTCGAGGGATAGTTCCCTGCGGCAAGACAACTACCACCTCACCCGCGTTCAGCGCTTCGGCCGCGGCGACCAGTGGTGCGTCCGAACCGCTACCACGGTCAACGGGTATCGCTCCAAAGGCCGTGACTATCGAGCCGACTAGGGGCGCATCAAACATCTCTCGTTTGGACAGGAAGCGAGCCAGGCGACCTCTCTTCGACAAAACCGCTCCCAGCGCATACACATCGAAATAGCTGCGATGATTGGCAGCAATGATCGCTGGTCCCTGTTCGGGGATGTGCTTGAGTCCAGCGAAATCGAATCGGGCATAGGGTGCCAGTTCGGGCCGAGCTAGCAACGCCAGAGCCTTCTGGGGTTTGATTCCCGCCAGCTGTGGGACGCCTTCGGGAGAATCGAAGTGGCGCACCGGCCAACGGCGGGCTGTTGCGGCCACTGCCAGCCTGGGATCGGGGTTTACCGCGACAGGGTGTCCAACTGCTTTGAGCAACGGCAAGTCGTACCAGCTGTCGGAATAGGCGTAGCTTTCGGCCATATCAATGCCGTTAGCGTCGGCCCACTCTTGGCTCGCAGCCAGTTTTCCTTTGCCCCAGACATAGTGGCCATCAACTTCACCCTCAAACACCCCGTCGGTGCGGGCGTAGTGGGTGGCAACGATGTCGTCAAAACCGAGAGCCTCAGCCAAGGGGCGCACCAGGTCATCAGGGCTGGTTGTGGCAATCACGAGCTTCCGGCCCTGGTTCCGGTGCATTTCCATTTCAGTGCGGGCGTAGGGCAGTACCTCGGTAACGAGTCGTGAAGCTGCGATCTCACCGGCTTTGGCTACGAGTCCGGCATCCCATCCCTTCGAGAAACGCACACCCTGTCTAGCCAGCAACATGGAGGGCCTGGTTTCGCCGATGAGATCAAAGATGCCGAACAACAATCCCTCACCGGGGATCCGGCTCTCCGACAAGACTCCCACCTCTCGCAATGCTTGCGACAACGCTGGTCCCGAAGCCCGGGGCAACAGGGTCCGGTCAAGATCGAAGAAAGCGGCTGCGCTCACGGCGAAAGGGTAGCCGGTCAGCGGCAAACAATCGTCGAAAGGCCTCTATCCTCGGGGCCTTTGTGATCGTTATAACAGTTGCCTCAAATATCTGGCATCATTATCGGCGATGGACCTCCGCCAACTCCACGCACTCCTCGCTGTCGCCGAACATCACTCCTTTTCTGCTGCAGCCCGCGCCCTGCACACCGTGCAGTCCAACATCTCTACCCATGTTGCGCGGCTTGAACGTGAAGTCGGGGCGATTCTCATCGACAGGGAGCGCAGCGAACTGACAACCGAAGGCGCAGTCGTCGCCAGTCGTGCCCGACGGATGATCGCAGAGCTTCGAGCCATCGAAGATGATCTGGTCGCCTTGCGTGACGAGTTGAGCGGTTCGGTACGAGCCGGGGTTATCGGAACAACGGCTCGCTGGTTGGTTCCCGCGCTGTTGGACGCAGTGACCCAAAAGCACCCTCGTGTCAACCTGCAGATCATGGAAGCGACCACCACCACGTTGGTACCGCAGTTGCTCAGCGACCGTCTCGACATCGCAGTGGCCAACCTCCCTGTTGTTGATCCCGATATCGATACCGAGCCACTGTTTCTTGAGGATCGCATTATTGTTGCGCCACTCGGTCATCCGTTGGCCAACTATCAGCGAGTCGACATCACCGACCTCGCTGATCACGAAATCTTGCTGCCACCCAAGGGGACCGCTTTTCGCGACGAGATCGACGCCGACGCCCGCCAAGCACGGGTCAAACTCGCAATCCGAGCAGAAGTAGACGGATTGCGACTCCTTTCGTCGCTCGCCTTTCAGGGTTTCGCTCCCGCTCTGGTGCCGGCAAGTGCTGCACCAGAATGGCTGGAAGGCGATTTTCGCAGGGTCCCAGTAGACGGTTTCTCACGACGCGAAGTCGGTTTGGCGCTGCGCCGCCGTTTCGCTCCTTCAGCCCCAACCCGAGCCGTTGCCGAACTAATCCGAACTGTGGTCGCGGCCAACGGCGCTGATCAAGGTGGTCTGACTCCTGCGCCGCGCATCGGAGCGGATATCGCATGAGCAACTATGACGACGGCGCAGTCGATATCCGGGCGCGTGCCCAAGGATTCGTGCGGGTGCGTTCAATCAAGTTTGGTGGACGTCGCGTCGTTGAGGTCGATGCCCAAGGAGAGGACCTCGCCGGAGCGCTCTCTCCCTCCGATGGGCACTCAATCGCTGCGGCCGCCCGCTACAGCCGTGAGCAGCGCCTGCCGTTGTTGATCCGGCTAGCGTCAAGCGGTGCCAATCTGCAACAAGGTGTAGCCGCACTCGACGGCTGGGGTGGTGCGGCACTTGAACTCACGCGTTGTTCCGGGGTGATCCCAACGATGGTTATCGTGAGCGGGCCGACCGTTTCTGGACCTGCGTTGATGCTTGGACTCGCGGACATTGTGGTCATGGTTAGCGACTCTTACGCGTTCGTTTCGGGGCCGGCGATGGTTAAGCAGTTCACCGGTGTTCCTGTCGACGGCGCTGAACTCGGCGGTCCGGATGTCCATGAGAGAATCTCCGGCGTAGCTTCATTTGTGGCCGCTGATATGGCCGAGGCCGAGTCGATCATGGCCGACGCTCTCAGGTTCTTGCCCGATCACACCGACACCACACCACCCACTCAGCCGTGCTCGGATCCGGTTTCTCGCTTGACACCCGAAGCCTATGAAGTGCTTCCGGCTTCGGTCAATGGTTCCTACGACTGCCGCGAGATCATCCGTTCGATTATCGACGATGGCGACCTCCTTGAGTTGCATACCTTGTGGGCGCCGAATCTGGTTACCGGGTTCGCATCGATGGGTGGCCGGCCGATCGGTGTTGTGGCCAACCAACCGCAGAGCATCGCCGGCACACTCGACATCACTGCCTCTCGCAAGGGCGCCCGCTTTGTTGCATTCTGTGACGCTTTCAACCTGCCTCTGCTCACCTTTGTCGACACCTCAGGGTTCTACCCGGGCAAGGATCTTGAATGGCGGGGAATGATCCGTTATGGGGCGCAGTTGGCCTTCGCTTATGCCCGCGCCACCGTTGGCCGCGTCAATGTCACCACCCGCAAGTCTTACGGCGGCGCTTATATCGTCATGGACTCCAAGACCATGGGTAACGACATCGCTCTGGCTTGGCCTTCTGCTGAAATTGCGGTGATGGGAGCCAAAGGAGCGGTTGAGATTCTGCACAGGCGGCGTAGCGCGGAAGAACGTGCCGAGCTTGAATCGGCCTACGAGGAACGTCTGCTCAACCCATACATCGCAGCGGAGCGGGGAACGATTGATGCGGTGATCGACCCAGCCGAGACCCGTCAGCGTGTGTGCGCTGCCTTTGAAATGCTTGCCAGCAAGCGAGAACGTCTCCCCCGTCGTCGCCACGACAACACGCCCCTGTAAGCTGCGTTCAACTATCCGCAAACGTTGTCTCAATGTGCAGGTCTGGGCTATCTCGGTCTAGATTCAGATGCAGTTTCGACCTCTAGATCGGGAAATTCCGAGGAGTAAACGAGTGCCCGAAAGCATCACCATCACCGACAACCGAAGCGGATCTTCAATCGAAATCCCGATCGAAAATGGAGGGGTTGATGCCGCCCAGTGGCGCAGATTCTTGCCTGGAGTCTGGTTCTGCGACCCGGGTTTGACCACTACAGCCGCAGCAATCAGTGGAATCACCGAACTCGACGGCGATAACGGCATTCTGCGCTACCGGGGATACCCGATCGAGCAACTAGCCGAGCAAAGCTCGTTCCTTGAGGTCGCTTACTTGCTGATACATGGCGAGCTTCCCAACAAGGCCCAACACGACGCATGGGTTTACGAGGTCACTCATCACACCTTCGTGCATGAGAACTTCCGACGCCGGATCTACGACGCTTACCACTACGACGCTCATCCGATGGGACTGCTCACCTCCGGTGTCGCCGCCCTCTCAACATTTTATCCCGAGGCCAAGGAGATCGAGAACGAGAGCATCCGCATGGAGCAGACAGTCCGGTTGATTGCGAAGATGCCGACGTTGGCTGCGGCCGCTTACCGTCATTCTCAGGGACAGCCGTTCGTCTTCCCAGACAACCTGCTCGGATATCCGGAGAACTTCCTCAACATGATGTATCGCATGGGTGGGGAATATGAGATCCACCCGGTACTCGGCAAGGCCATGGAAATCCTGTTGATCCTGCACGCGGATCACGAACAGAACTGTTCAACCACCGCTGTACGGGTGGTCGGTTCATCCCACGCTGATCCCTACACCTCAGTGGCCGCGGCCTGCGCTGCTCTGTACGGTCCGCGCCACGGAGGCGCCAACGAGGCTGTGCTCAACATGCTTGACGAGATCGGCGACTACAGCAACGTCGACGCATTCATGAAGACCGTGAAATCAGGGGAGAACCGGCTGATGGGGTTCGGTCACCGGGTCTACAAGAACTACGACCCTCGGGCCAAGATCATCAAGCAGGTCGCTCACGACGTGTTCGAGGTCACCGGCAAGAATCCCCGGTTGGACCTCGCCCTGAAGCTTGAGGAGATCGCAATCAACGACTCCTACTTCATCGACCGCAGGCTCTATCCCAACGTCGACTTCTATTCGGGCCTGATCTATCAGTCGATGGGCTTTCCCACCGAGATGTTCACCGTGCTATTTGCTATCGGACGGACACCGGGTTGGTTGGCCCATTGGAACGAAATGATGGAACAGGATTCTCGCATCGCCCGGCCCCGGCAGCTCTACACCGGGCCCGAGATGCGCGACTACGCGCCTTTGAGCGAGCGCTGAACAAGTCCGCTAACTGAACAAGGCCCGCTAATCAGCCTTATACCGTTGGGCTGAGCCGCTCGGTTGGCGTGAACTTGACGGGCATCGCCTCAACACCGGAGATGAAATTCGAGTTGCGCCACGGTAGCTGATCGGCTGGCACCGCCAATTCGATATCAGGTAGGCGGCGCAGCACTTTGGAGAACATCTCTTTGAGTTCGAGCCGGGCCAGCGAAGCGCCGAGACAGAAGTGCGTGCCGAAACCGAACGCCAGGTGGTGGTTCGGTTGACGCTCGATGTCGAAACGGAACGGATCCACGAAATGGGCTTCGTCGCGATTCGCCGATGGATACAACATGATGACATCGGCAGCTTCGGGGATGACCTCGTCCCCGAGTTGGATCTCGGCCATCGTAGTGCGGGCCATGTTCTTTATCGGCGTGACCCAGCGCAACATCTCTTCGACCGCAACCTCTATGCGCCCGTCCAAGTCCTCTTGCAGTTTCTGACGCTCGTCGGGGAACTCCATCAGTGCCTGCATTCCTCCGGTGATGACATGGCGGGTGGTCTCGTCGCCGCCGATCAGGATCAGCAGCGACTCCTGCACGATTGACTCGTCGTCGAGCCGTTCGCCGTCAACTTCGGCTTCACACAGGATGCTGACCAGGTCGTCACCTCCGGGGTTGGCCCTCCGATCAGCGATGACGCCCAACTGGAACTCGCGGAAGGCGATCGCTGCGAGCGTCCCCTTCTCTGAGGCCTCAGGGTTTGTTTCGGTCGTGGCACGTATCAGGTCGTCGGACCACTCGAGCAGATCGTCGAAGGACTCGCGTGGGAATCCCAGCATGTCGCCGATCAGCAGTAGCGGTAAGGGGGCGGCTATGTCCCACACAAAGTCTGCTTCGCCCTTCTCGCAGACTCGATCGATGATCATGTCGCAAAGCGTCTCGATCTCGCTGAGCTTGTCACCTACCCGTCGGGGCGTGAACCCCTTGTTGACGAGCTTGCGGCGGTTGAGATGATCCGGGTCGTCCATCGAGATCATCATCGGTAGCGGATTGCCCTTGGGTCGAGGTGCCTTGTACGACGAGTAGGTCCTAGGATCCCGCGAGACGCTCAGGACATCGTCGTAGCGCGCTACAGCCCAGACATCGGAATTGGGGTCGTAGTAGACCGGAGCGTTGTTGCGCATCCAGGTCCAGTCGTCGTGTGGCCGGCTCGCATACCAGTTGCCATCAAGTAGATCGACGTGTTCCAGCAGCGGATGGTTCGGCACCATCGTTCCTTTCTTGGTGTCCGGCTTGGTCAGTCGACTACCGGGGTTGGTGGGAGTCCCTTGTCGAGCAGAGCGTCGAAACGGGTTTGGATCTGTTGACGGTACGACGGCTTTGTGGCGATCAGGAAATCCCCGTCGGCAATTCCTTTCAGCACGATCGGCGGCACTTCCGTCGGGTCGATTCCGGTTTCGGTCATCGCGAACAATGATTGGCGGATACCCGCCGCGTCCTCCCCCTCATCGGCGGCTCCACCGGGCCGCACCCTGTCGGTGTGGGCGATTCCGGTGCGGATTGCGCTGGGGCACAGCACCGATGCTCCGACTTCGGCACCCACCGCGGCGAGGTCGTGGGCCAGCGATTCTGTGATCGAGAACGCAGCCACCTTGCTCACGTTGTAGGGACCGGTGAACGGCGCCGCCACGAAACCGGCCACCGACGATGTGTTGACGACATGGCATTTTTCGCCTCCCGCCAGCATGCGAGGCACGAATGACTTGATTCCGTGGATGATCCCGTAGAGGTTGACCCCGAGCGTCCAGTCCCAATCATCGACAGATCGTTGCCAGCAGAGACCTGCTTGAAACACCCCGGCGTTGTTGCAGAGCAGATGGACTGCACCCCAACGCCGGTAAACGTCCACCGCCAGCGACTCGACCTGATCGGCAGAAGCGACGTCAACGGTCGCAGCTACCACTTCTCCACCTGCGCTTCGGGCCGTTGTGTCAGCCGATGGACCGTCTATATCGGCGGCCACAACCTTCATCCCCACACTGGCGTAGTGCTCCACCATTGCTCGGCCGATCCCCGATCCGGCACCAGTCACAACCGCAACGCTGCCTTCCAATCTTGACAGAGGCATATCAGTTCTCCTCTCAGTTCTCCTGAAAACGCAGTTCTTGTGGATAGGGGAAGAAGTCCGGCAGTTCCCCAGCATGGTGCAGCTCTTGCATCGACTTCCAGAATTCGACCGAACAAATATCGGCGTGTCGCGTCTCCATCACTTCGCCGATCACCCGGGGGGAACGCAGATAGGTGCGGAACTCCTCGGGAAACACGTCGTTGGACTCAACCGGGAACCACGGCTGATCAGACATTTCGTCGTCGTAGTTCTGACTGACCGGCATCTTCCGGAAGTTGATCTCGCCCAGCAACGCCAACTCGTCATAGTCGTAAAACACCACTACGCCGTGCCGTGTGACCCCAAAGTTCTTGGGAAACAGGTCGCCTGGAAAGATGTTGGCCGCGGCCAGGTCTTTGATGGCGCGGCCGTAGTCGATAGCAGCAGCACGCGCCCGGTCCGGTGACATCTCCCGAAGGTAGAGGTCCAGGGGGTAGAGCCGCCGTTCGGTGTAGGCATGGTGCAGCACCACTTCGTCGTCGGTAATCGTCACCGTGCGGGCGCAGTCGTTGCGCAGTTCATCGATCAACTCCTCATCGAAGCGGTCACGGTTGAAACTCAAGTTGGTGAATTCCTGGGCATCAACGAGTCGACCCACTCGATCATGGCCGAACACCAGCTTGTATCGCCGTTTCACATCTTCTGGGGTGGTTCGTTTAGTCGGCGCGAAGCGATCCTTGATGAGCTTGAAAACCACATCGAACGACGGCAGCGTGAAGACCGCCATCACCATGCCACGTGCGCCTCGGGCCCGTTCGAAGCGCGTGTTGGAGTGTTCCATATGGCGATACAACGCACGAAACAAATTGGTTTTGCCGTGTTGGTTGTAGCCGATGGATGTGTACAACTCGGCCACCGGTTTCACTGGCAGGACTGACTTGAGGAAACCAACCACCGCAGCCGGGCGCCGACACAGCACATGGAAATAGGACCGTGTGTAGCCGAAGAGGCGACTGGCGTCCGTCTCGGTCAGCAACACCGCATCCACTTGAACGTCGGCATCGGTATGGACCAGAGCGATAACTATGGGCGCCAGGCGATTCAACCAGCGGAGCCGACCAACCAGGTAGGCGCCCTTATTGCGATAGAAGATCGGTCGCAGCACGTCTATTGCATCAAGCTGCCCGTCCCAGGTTCGTTCTAGGAAGACACTGACTCGTCCGGCGACCTTGGAGGCATCCCCATCGATGTCTGCAAAGTACGAGGCCAGAGGCGAGTGCTCGAAGATCTCGCGAAGACAGTCGGTGATGGTGGTGTCAACCGGGAACTTCCGGTATTCGCCTCTGGTGCCGTCATCGGCCGGCAGTTTGGTGGGACCGAGCCAGAGAAACTCCAGTTCCTCGTCTATTCCGATGATGTGGAACAGCCGCCGGGTAACAGAGTTGTAGAACGTTTCCGCCAGTTCGAGGTCCATGCGTTCTGAGACGAGATCCACGTAGCGGCGTCGGGCCTCGATCCAAACCGTGCGAGCTTGGGGGTCGTCTTCTGACAGCACCAAGCGGGCCGCGTCCACGACATTGAAAACAAGGCGTTTATGCAGGTTCAAGCGATCTCTTGTGTCTTGTTGATGCCCGGCCCAGTCACGCTCTATAAAACACCGGGAGGCTCGATGGGTCAGTTCCAGGTAGCGCTCGTGGTATTCGACGAAAGCATCGCGGAGCATTCGAGCCAGACGGTCAACCGCGGGATCCACCTCCGGACCCCAGCGATCCACAGCGTCGAGGGTTCGCTTCGGAGGGGTCGGTTCTGCGCCTCGGGAGTCCGCTGAAGTTTGCACCGATCACCCCACAAGCTGGCCAAAGGTGGGATCGTAGCAGCATGGCGCGCCTCACTAACCTCCATGATCGGGCCGAACTGGCCGATCTCACCGCCTTGTACGCGCTCATCGTCGACCAACGTGACTTCGCTCGTTTCGATGAGGTGTTCACTGCAGGCGCTCTGCTCGATACGGGTAGGGGTGAAAGGTCCGGTCTGGCAGAGATCACCGACGCCATGGCGGGATTGTTCCGTTATGAGGCCACCAGCCACATCCTGGGCCAACAACTTCTTTCGGTGACCGACAACGGAGAGATTACGGGAGTGACCTACTGTGAGGCCCACCACCTCAGAGTCGACGGCGATGAGCGCATCGACCATGTCATGCACATCCACTACCACGACCGGTTCGTGCCGACACCCGACGGCTGGCGAATCGCTCACCTCCGGCTATCGGTCCCGTGGATTGCCGACCAGCCTGTTTAAGACTCTAGGCCGGCATCGCCGGGGTTCCGGGGTTCGTTGGCGGTGCGTTCGTGGCGGCGGATTACCTCGTCGATCACCAAACGCAGGAAAGCCTCACTGAAAGATGGATCGAGGTTGGCCGAGGATGCGAGTTGTCGAAGCCGCGCGATCTGCTCTTGTTCACGTTCCTTATCCGCCGGAGGGAGACCTTGTTGAGCCTTGTACGCGCCGACGTCCTCGGTGACCTTGAACCTCTCGGCCAACAACAGGATCAGCGCTGCATCAATGTTGTCGATGCTGGAGCGGAAGCGTTGGAGTTGCGCGTCTGTCATGTCTAAAACCTAGGTCACCCAAGGATCTGTCGAACAAGTAGCCCGAAGGCATCACCACCCTAGAGCTAGCCGATTGAGTTCTCTACACCGGGGCCGGACTGATCGCGGTTCGACTGCCTGAAAGGATGCTTTGGGAGTGCCTATGGGAGAGTATCGAGCATGGTACGGAGCCGATGTGCTGGCGAATCACTCCGCACTAGGGCTTCTCCGATCAGCGCCGCGTCGTAGCCGACTTCGGCCAAGTCTCTCAGCTTGGTTCCGTTGGGTGTTTCGATTCCGGATGCCGCGACAGTGACGACTTCTGGTCCAAGTTCGGCCAACAGGCCCGCCATACGCACTGCCTTGTGGTGGTCGACCGTGAAGCGGGTGTCTTTGGGATTGTCCCGTTGGTTCACCGCGATCATGTATGCGCCCGCGTCTGCGGCCATTGCCAGGTCGTGTTCTGCGCGTATCTCTGTAAGCGCATCCATTCCCAGACTCAGGGCGAGCTCCTGGAGGTCTGCGACTTCGGCAACGGATCCGATGTCTTCCACGATCAGCAGCACCGCGTCGGCTCCCATGGCAGATGCGTCGTGGATGTGTTGGGGGGTGGTGAGGAAGTCCTTGCGCAGCACCGGAGCGTCCACTGCTTGTTTCACCGACTGCAGATCTTCGGGACTGCCACCGAAGCGCGGCCCCTCGGTCAGTACCGAAATACAGACGGCGCCGCCTCGGACATACTCGATTGCTGTCTCAGCAGCTCCGAGACCGGGACGAAGGTCCCCCGCGGAGGG
>JAKZTU010000043.1:0-6549 GCA_047516945.1 Acidimicrobiales bacterium | reverse complement strand
GGAGTCAGCTTGTTCGATATCGGCGGGTTGGAGGCTGACCTCGAAGACCTGCTTGGCCACAGTGTTGACGTTGTTCCTAGGTCCTGCGTACGGGATCGCTACGCCGGAATGTTCGCTGACGCCATTTTGTTATGAGCAGCGGGCCGCAGATAGGTGACCTACGGGCGGTCAGGTTCTGTGGACATGGGTGTAGACATTCTCGGCTACTTCGTCGGGGAGCCAAGTCAGCTCCTTGAGGTCGCTGAGAGCAGCACGTTTCACGGCGTTCACGCCTCCGAGTTCCTTGGTGAGGCGTTTCTTTCGGGCCGGACCGAGTCCCGCGATGCCATCGAGCGCTGAGCGGGTCATGCGCTTGTCGCGCAACTGACGGTGATACGCGATGGCGAAGCGATGGCTCTCGTCGCGGATCCGTTGAAGCAGATACAACGCCTCGGACTGACGGGGCAGCAGAATCGACTCGCTTCGTCCCGGCTCGAACACCTCCTCGAACTGCTTGGCCAGAGCCACAACAGGAATCTCTTCGGTCAGACCAAGTTCAGCGAGGACCCGTTCAGCCACACCGAGCTGCCCTTTGCCGCCATCAACGACCAACAACTGCGGTGGGTACGAGAACCTCCCCTCACGTTGTTCAACAGGGAGACGACGTTCTTTGAGGTAGGCCGACAGCCGCCGAGTGAGCACCTCCTGCATCGCCGCGAAATCGTCGTTACCGGGCACTGACTGGATCTTGAACCGTCGATAGTCGGACTTCTTGGGCAGACCGTCCTCGACCACCACCATCGACCCCACGTAATCGGTTCCCTGGATATGGCTCATGTCGTAACACTCGATCCGCAAAGGCACGAGCGGCAGATCGAGATGCTGTTGCAACTCGTTGAGTGCTTTGGCGCGGCTGTTGTGATCGTTGGTGCGTTTGAGTCGGTGACGGTTGAAGGTCTCCTCGGCGTTCTGGGTCACGGTCTCGTGAAGGCGGCGTTTGTCGCCCCGTTGCGGTACCCGAATCTCCACCTTCGTGCCCCGCGCCTCGCTGATCCACTCCTCGTACAGCCGCGGATCATGAGGCAGACACCGAAGCAGCACTTCTTTGGGCCAACCGATCGGGTTGTCGTCGAAGTAGAGCCGTTCGAGCACGCGGCTCATCAGTTCCGGCTCGTCGAGTTCCTCGGCCTTGTCGACAACGAAACCTCTGCGACCCATAACCCTTCCCTTGCGCACAAAGAAGACCTGGACCGCCGCTTCGAGCTCATCGTCGAACACGCCGATCACGTCAACATCGGTACTGCGAGCGAACACCATCTGCTGTTTCTCGACCGCCTTGCGGACCGACGTGAGCCGGTCCCTGAAGTACCCCGCCCTCTCGTAGGCCAACGAGTCGCTTGCATCGTGCATCTGCGCGGTGAGCTTGGCGATCACCTCATCGGTATCGCCCGCAAGGAAGCTGATGAGTTCGTCAACCATTCCGTCGTAGGTATCTTTGTCGACCTCACCGACGCACGGGCCCGCACATTTTTCGATGTGGTACAGCAGACACGGCTTGCCCAGTTTCTCGTGCCGCCGGAACTTGTTGTCCGAACAGGTGCGAATAGGAAACGTCCGCAGCAACAAGTCGAGCGTCTCGCGAATGGCGTACGCCTGACCGTATGGCCCGAAGTAGCGGTTGCCCTTCTTGCGTCTACCTCGGATGACCATCGCCCGGGGCCACTCGTCCACCATCGTCAGACACAGGAACGGATACGACTTGTCATCGGTGAAACGAACGTTGAAGCGCGGCTTGTGGCGTTGGATCAGCGAGAACTCGAGCATCAACGCTTCGACTTCGTTAGCCACCTGGATCCACTCAACCGACTCGGCGGTCTCAACCATCTGGCGGGTACGGGTGGGTAGCTTGCGTGGGTTCTGGAAGTAGTTGGAGAGGCGCGAACGAAGGTTCTTGGCCTTCCCGACATAGATCACACGACCGTGTTGGTCCTTGAACTGGTATGAACCGGGCGTGTCGGGAATTGAGCCGGTGGGAGGTCGCGAGATCATGGCTCTAGCCGGACAGCATCGGTACCAGGAACGCTCCCGTATGGCTCTCGGGCACTGCAGCCACATCCTCGGGAGTACCGACCGCGACCACGGACCCTCCCCCCGATCCACCTTCAGGACCTAGATCAATCAACCAGTCCGCGGTCTTGATGACATCAAGGTTGTGTTCGATCACGACCACCGTGTTGCCCTGGTCCACCAAACGGCTGAGCACGCCCAGCAACTTGCGAATGTCTTCGAAATGAAGACCTGTGGTGGGTTCGTCGAGCAGGTAGATGGTGTGGCCCGTGGAACGTTTAGCCAGCTCACTGGCGAGTTTGACGCGCTGAGCCTCACCGCCTGACAGTGTCGGAGCGGGCTGACCCAACCTCACGTAACCGAGTCCGACATCAACCAACGTCTGCATGTGGCGGGCGATCGCCGGCTGGTTGGCAAAGAACTCGAGTGCGGTCTCGCACGGCATATCCAGAATCTCGGAGATGTTGCGGCCCTTGAACTGGATCTCGAGGGTGTCGCGGTTGTAACGCACGCCCTTGCACACTTCGCACGGCACGTAGACATCGGGCAGGAAGTGCATCTCTATCTTGATCGTGCCGTCACCACGACAGGCTTCGCAGCGCCCCCCCTTCACGTTGAACGAGAACCGGCCCGGTAGATAGCCCCGAACCTTTGCTTCGTTGGTTTGTGAGAAGAGCTTGCGGATGTGATCGAAGACACTGGTGTAGGTAGCAGGATTGGAACGAGGGGTGCGCCCGATCGGCGACTGATCGATGGCGATCACCTTGTCGAGATTCTCGATTCCCTCAATGCGTGTGTGTAGCCCCGGTGGAAGCCTTGAGGTGTAGATCCGTTGCATCAAGGCACGGTGAAGTATCTCCTCGACTAACGAAGACTTCCCTGAACCCGACACTCCCGTGACACATACGAACTTGCCGAGCGGAAACTCGACATCGATGTTCTTCAGGTTGTTGTGTCGAGCCCCGCGAACCGTCAGGCGCGTACCATCGCCGATACGGCGCATGGCGGGAACCTCTATCTGTCGTTGACGCGAGAGGTACTGACCAGTGATCGACTCTGGGTTGGCCAATAGGTCTTCAAAAGTTCCGGAGTGGACGATGCGGCCGCCGTGCTCACCGGCACCTGGGCCGATGTCGACGATATGGTCGGCGACTTTGATCGTGTCCTCATCGTGCTCGACCACGAGGACCGTGTTGCCTAGGTCCCGCATGCGCAACAGCGTCTCGATCAGGCGGTGGTTGTCCCGCTGATGCAAACCGATCGAAGGTTCATCGAGCACGTACAGCACTCCTACGAGCCCGGAGCCGACCTGCGAAGCCAAGCGGATTCGTTGAGCTTCACCACCCGCCAACGATGCTGCTCCGCGGGCCAGCGTCAGGTAATCGAGGCCTACGTCGAGCAGGAAGCCAAGCCGGGCCTTGATCTCCTTCAACACCTGCTCAGCGATGATCGAGTCTCGCTCGGACAACTCCAACTCGCCGAGGCATTTGGCGGCCTCAGCGATCGAAAAGGCACACAGATCATGAATTGTCAGGTCGTTGATGGTCACCGCCAACGACAATGGATTGAGCCGCGATCCATCACATTCGCGGCATGGAACCTGCCGCATATACCCCTCGATCGTGTTGCGGGCCGCGTCGCTTTCGGACTCGCTGTGCCGCCGCATCAGGTACGGAACCACGCCCTCAAACTTCGCTTGATACACGCGGGTGCGGCCGTACCGGTTCTTGTAGCGGACCTGAACACGGTCCTTCACACCTTTGGCGAGCAGCAGTATTTCCCGCTGCTTGTCGGTCAGTTCATGCCAAGGTTGATCCAACGGTATGTCGTAGGCCTTGCACACCGATTCCACCATTCTTGAGTAATAGCGAGTGCGCCCAGCGGCCCAAGGCGTTATTGCACCTTCCGCGAGAGTCGCTTCTGGATCTGGCACCACTAGTTGGGCATCTACCTCGAAAACTGTGCCGAGGCCATCGCAATGTGTGCAGGCTCCGTAAGGAGAGTTGAACGAGAAGTTGCGAGGAGCCAATTCCTCGAATGACTTGCCGTCGGAGGGACGTGACAGGTGCTGGCTGAAGACGATTGTCTCAGCAGGACCTCCGCCTTCTCTGGGCACGATCTGGATCTCCGCTATCCCGCCGGTAAGGGAAAGGGCCGTTTCGATCGAGTCGGTGAGGCGCCGCTCAATCCCTTCTCGCAACACCAGTCGGTCTACTACGACTTGAATGTTGTGGGTTTCGTAGCGAGCCAGATCAAGCTCGTTCTGCTCGCTGAGTTCGAGCAGTCCTCCGTCTACAATCGCCCGCGCAAAGCCCTGCTGAGCAAGGTCTGCAAGAAGTGTCTCGTAGGTGCCTTTGCGACCGCGGACAATCGGTGCCAGCACCTGGAAGCGGGTCTCCGCTGGCAATTTCAATACCTTGTCGACGATCTGCTGGGGGGTCTGGCGAACCAACTCTTCGCCGGTCTCCGGGTCGTGAGGGATGCCGATTCGGGCGTAAAGCAACCGCAGATAGTCGTAGACCTCGGTGACGGTGCCCACTGTGGAACGCGGATTGCGCGAAGCGCTCTTCTGATCGATCGAAATCGCTGGGGACAGCCCC
Source organism: Acidimicrobiales bacterium (assembly GCA_047516945.1). Classification (GTDB taxonomy): domain Bacteria; phylum Actinomycetota; class Acidimicrobiia; order Acidimicrobiales; family Aldehydirespiratoraceae; genus VXYK01. The sequence goes on along the minus strand of JAKZTU010000043.1, from coordinate 1,903 downwards.
TCGATGAAATCAACGTCGGGTTTGTCCATCTGACCCAGGAACTGCCGGGCGTACGCCGAAAGTGATTCGACATACCGACGCTGACCCTCGGCATAGATCGTGTCGAACGCCAGCGACGACTTGCCAGAACCAGAAATTCCGGAGAAGACGATCAGCTTGTCTCGCGGAAGCTCAAGATCGATATCACGAAGATTGTGCTCGCGTGCCCCCGAGATGAATAACCGATCAGCCACGCCCGCACTCTAGCGCCCCGCTTCCGCCAAAATCCGAACACAAGTTCGGAAATCTGATTGCGGGCGGAGTAGTGTGAAATCAGCGGCGCATGTCGCGGAGTTCTCGGCGTAGTTCCTTGACCTCGTCGCGTAGGCGGGCGGCGTATTCGAAGCGCAAATCGATGGCTGCGTCGTGCATCTCCTGTTCGAGTGTGCCGATGAGACGCTCCAGTTCGTCCTCGGGAAGATCGCTGAGTTCATCGGTTGCCCGCCGCTTGCGACCCAACTCAGACAATGCTTCCGGAACCGGAGTCAGCTGTTCTTGCGGACGAATCATCGACAAGATGTCGGTGATCTCCTTGCGCACCGACTGCGGGTCTATCCCGTGTTCTTCGTTGTACGCCTGCTGGAGTTGGCGCCTGCGCATAGTTTCGCTGATCGCCCGTTGCATGGAGTTGGTGACCCGGTCGGCATACATCACCACCTCGCCCGCCACATTTCTGGCTGCCCGCCCGATCATCTGAATGAGCGACGTGTCGCTGCGCAAGAACCCTTCCTTGTCGGCATCGAGAATCGCCACCAACGATACTTCCGGAAGATCGAGGCCCTCCCGCAGCAAGTTGATGCCGACCAACACATCGAACTCCCCCAAACGAAGATCGCGCAGGATCTCGATTCGCTGAATCGTGTCTACTTCGCTGTGCAGGTAACGAACCCGAACACCAAGTTCCAGCAGATAATCCGTAAGGTCTTCAGCCATTTTCTTGGTGAGCGTCGTGACCAACACCCGCTCACCGCGCTCTACCCGGCCAGATATCAATTCTTGGAGGTCGTCGATCTGCCCTTTGGTGGGTTTCACGGTCACCGCTGGATCAATAAGACCCGTAGGCCTCACGATCTGCTCAACAACCTGCGACGACACCTCTAGTTCGTAAGCACTGGGAGTGGCCGACAAGAACACTGCCTGGTTGATGCGTTCCATCACCTCGTCGAAGCGCAAGGGACGGTTGTCGGCCGCCGAGGGAAGACGGAATCCGTGATCGATGAGCGTGGCCTTGCGGCTCCGGTCTCCTTGATACTGGCCGTGTAACTGGGGCACGGCGACGTGAGACTCATCGATCACCATCAGGAAATCCTCGGGGAAGTAATCCAGCAAGGTGTACGGCGCTTCACCAGGGCCACGACCGTCAATAGGGCCTGAATAGTTCTCGATGCCGTTGCAGTAGCCAACCTCCTGCATCATCTCGAGGTCGTATTCGGTGCGCATTCGCAACCGCTGCGCTTCGAGCAGTTTCCCCTCTTTCTCGAACAGCGCCAACCGCTCCCGAAGCTCTATTTCGATCCTCTCCATCGCCGCGAGCATGGTCGCTTGGCTGGTGGCGTAGTGAGTGGCCGGGAACACAACCAGTTCCTCCAACGACTGAAGCCTCTCCCCCGTCAACGGATCCACCACCGTGATCTGCTCGACGTCATCTCCGAACAACTCAACTCGCACCGCGGTTTCGTCATAAGCCGGATGGATTTCGATGGTGTCACCGCGAACCCTGAACTTGCCCCTGACCAGATTCATGTCGTTGCGCTCGTACTGGAGGTCAACCAACCGGCGAAGTATCGAGCGCTGATCGTGCTCGTCTCCGGTGCGCAACACCAACAGTTGATTCTCGTACTCCTCTGGCGACCCCAATCCGTAG
>JAKZTU010000042.1:0-3139 GCA_047516945.1 Acidimicrobiales bacterium | reverse complement strand
CCGTGTTTGGGCTTGCCGGCATGGGGGGCTACTACCTGCATCAGACATCGCCCCATCGACAACAGGAGTCTTGGCTTGCGGCCCACCTGGCAAAGAGCGATCTGCCCCGAGCGGACCTGCAGTCCATCACCGGAACACTATCGATCGAACCGGGCGACGACCTTCGGTATTCGCTCAACCTAGAGGTGGCCGGGGAGGCATCGGGGCCCGTGCTGTTCACCTTGAATCCCGGCATGCAGGTGGAGCGGGTCACGGTCGACGGCAAGGAATCGAACTGGACGCACGAGTCGGGTTTGTTGGAGATCACCCCCACCGGTGCGGCGCTTCGGCATTCGATCATGATCGTGGCGAACGGTTCTCCCGACGAATCGTTCGGCTACCTGGACGCCTCCTTCGACCAGTCCCGAGCGAAGAGCCTGAAATCCGGCGAGCAATCGGACCTGCTGGTTCTCGGCCACCGGAAGAGCATTTTCGACAGTCGATATGTCGCGATGATGCCGGTGCGTACTGGATTCCGTCCGCAGGTACCGCTATCGGAGATGGCGACCCCGAAGACTACTACATGCTCGATCTGGCGGTTGAAGTCCCGGGCGAATGGGCGGTTGCAGGCCCCGGCCGGGCCGAAATGCTGAGTTCAACAGCCGACAAGGCAACCTATCGATTTCACCCAAGTGCGCCGGTTCCGCACGTTGGATTGCTTGCATCCCGGTTCGCTCGCAAGGTGCTCGAGATAGACGGCATCCAGTTTCAGCTTCTCTACTACGACGGGCATGACCGCAATCTGGGGTTCTTTGCCGAGACGTCCGGCATCGTGCGAGACCGATTGGCGGAGCTCTTCTCCAATGCGCAGCGCCTTGGACTGCGCTATCCGTACGACGCGCTGAGCCTGGTGGAAGCGCCAGCCAGCTTGCGTCTGTACGCCGGCGGCTGGCGGATGGACACGGCGCAAGCGATGCCCGGTGTACTCATTCTGCGGGAGAATGGTTTTCCAACCTCCCGGTTCGAATCCGCGCTGTCGAGATCGTACCTGTTTGATCCGTCAGGCAAGGATGTGGTCGAGCGCAAGGCGGACATGCTGGTCTCGCACTTTGAGAACGACTTCAACGGTGGCAATCCGTTTTCGGGCGCAGCGCGCAACTTCCTACTCTTTCAGACGAGTGCCCAGGGCGATGGTTCTCTTGCCACCAACTTCGTGCTGAACGCGTTGGCAACCAAGTTGCTGACCGGCAAGGACAGCTTTTTTTCGGCGCACGATTTTCGACCGGGCGGGGTTACCACACGCGGCCAAATGCTGGAGCTCGTGCAGGACTCTACGAGCATCGCGACCGGGTATCGAACAACCGTAACAGGGCGACCGACGGTCTGGAGCGCCGCCCTCAAGACATCCTTGTCGAGTCTCGACGTCGAGACGGATCCGGAACTGGCGTTGAAGGTACTGACGCTCAAGGGCGAGGCATTTGCCGAAGCCATGCTCGATGGATTGGGTCGCGAGAAGGCGGCCGTACTGCTGTCACGATTGCTAGACCACCATCGAGGCACTCGGTACGGCTACCGGGATCTGCTTCAGATCGCGGCCGAACTTGGGGTCGACATGAAGGCGCTGATTGGCGACTGGTTGCACGATACCGCACTACCCGGCTTCATACCTTCTACGGTGACATCGCACCGGGTTGCCGACGACGTGGACGGCAATCCGCAATATCAATCCCATGTGTCCATCTACAACGGAGAGACAGTGCCCGGACTGATTCGATTGCAGTACGACTGGGGTGACGTGGCAGCGCCCGTGAACGATCAGACGGATTCGTTTTCGATTCCGGGCAAGGGTGCCCTCGACATAGGCATTGTGACGAGCACGCCATTGCAGCGGCTCATGATGCGTCCGTATTTTGCCCTCAATCGAGTGTCGACCAACTTGGTGTTGCCGTCGGTCGACAGCGAAACACAGCATGCCAACGCGGTCTGGACTGGCGTCAAGGAGAGTGATTGGCGTCCGCCTCAAGACGGGGCCATCTATGTTGACGATCTCGATGAAGGCTTCACCGTGCGGGGCAACACAAGGCTCGAAGTCAGTACGAATGTGCTGTTGGAGGATGAACTCGACGAAGGGCTACCCGAGTTCATCTCGTTTCGCCCCCGCCGGTCTGGAGCCGTTCCCACTCGTACCACGGTTGGGGCAGATACCGACGCACGGTCGCATTGGTCGCAAGTGGGCCTGGCGATCAGACCGCGTCATTCACCACGACGTTGCCCCACGGCGACCGGTGGCGCCTGGCGTACCATCTTTGGATAGTCAAGGATCCGACCGGCGCCTACCAGCGATTCGTGCCGGGCGAGTATGAGATGACGCTAGTCGCCAATGGAATGCGTCGTGCAATTGAGTTCGATGCAACGGCGTCCACTTACGGTTGGAACGAATTGGGCGAGTTCGACCTGGAGGCCGGGGCAGTCTCGCTGGAAGTTTCCAACAAAACGACGGGCAACGTTGTGTTCGCGGATGCCATCCGGTGGCAGCCGCTGGGGCACGGTCCACGATAAGGCGGTGGGGGTTCGACGGGGTACGGCAGGCGCTGATTGAGCGATTTGACCGATTGAGAAGTGACGCGATGGAGATAGAAGAACTCGTCCCCCAACTCCGCACCACCGACCTCGATCGCGCGATCCACTTCTATACGAAGAAGCTTGGCTTCGTGCTCTCCTTCAGGTACCAGGACTTCTACGCCGGTGTCAGCATCGGCAAGCGGATGATTCACCTCAAGCTGGTGGACGATCCCGACCCGGGCATCGACTTCGTTCGGCGCGGGCAGCACCTTCACCTCCATATCGGTGTGCGCGACATCCAGGCCGCCTTCCGGCACGTTCGGGAAGCTGGCGTGAAGATCGTTGAAGGCATCGCCGACCGTCCTTGGGGCATCACCGAGTTCGTGGTCGAGGATCCGGACGGGCACACCATCTACTTCGGGAGTGTCGCGACCGGCGAGCCGTAGACAGTCAGGTTCCGCCAAGGAACGACAACACCATCGCATTGAATGCTGCTGGATGCTCCACCAGCATCAGGTGGCCGCCGAGGACTTCCACCCGGGCCCGTGGCTGGTTGACGCCAATCCACCGCTTCGCCGCGTCCGCCCAGTCCTTGCGC
>JAKZTU010000041.1:0-7674 GCA_047516945.1 Acidimicrobiales bacterium | reverse complement strand
GCGTACAACTGTTCGATAGCCGGTTCGCATTTTGGGGGCGGCATGTGCTCGACTAATGGTCGATTGACAATCACCGGAAACTGAGAGGCGAGACGCAATGGATGTTCGAGAGGCGTTGTACACGACCAGAGCAATGCGGCGGGTCAAACCCGACCCGGTCCCCGAAGAGATCCAACTACGCATACTTGATGCCGCGATCCGGGCGCCGAGCGGAGGCAACAGTCAGGGATGGCGATTTCTGATTGTGGACGACCCCGAGCAGATAGCGAAGATCGGTGCGCTCTACTCGGACTGCATCGACATGTTGTGGGAGACGATCTACAAGGATCAGGTTGCTGAGGCGGCAGCCGGTGAGACCACCGAGTCCCGCCAGTTCTCGAAGATCATCAAGTCGGTGACGTGGGCGCAGGAGAACTTTGCGACCTACCCGCTGCTGCTCTTTGCGTTCGACAAGTTCGATACGACCGGCGGATCGATCTTTCCGGCCGTGTGGAGTGCCATGTTGGCTGCCCGAGCCGATGGTGTGGGCTCATCGTTGACCAGTGTGCTGTTGTTCAAGAACGACGAAACCCTTGATGTTCTCAACGTGCCCAAAGACCAGGGGTGGCGGATGGCCTGCTGTGTGCCCATGGGCTATCCGTTGGGCATGTGGGGTACTGCCAGCCGACTCCCCGCACACGAGGTGTCGTATCGCAACACTTGGGGAACCCCCCTCGGCACCGAAATCAACGAGCCCCTCTGGCCCTAGGAGGCCCTAGCTGGTCAGTCCCAGAGCCAGCGGGTGGCGCATTTTGAGAACTCTTCGGGAGTCTCGATCATGCCGAAGGCGCGTTCGGGGATCACCTCGAACGCAGCGCCGCCGTGCACGGCCTCCATCATCTCCTCTTTGGAGAAGTTGTCGTCGCAGTACTTCTCAGCCCACCCAACAGCGAGTGGCTCGGCCTCGTCGCCCTCAACAAGTACCGCCCGTCCCTCAACAGAAACGCACTCGACACTGTTTGTCGTGGTGACGACGACCTGATCGTTGGTGTTGATGTTGCGCGCTTTGCGAGCCCCGAAGTCGCAGGCCATCCCGAAGCGTTCCCGCTCGGGCATCCAAACACCCCAGACGGGCATCGAATGCGGCCGCCCCTCGGCGTTGGCAGTCACGAACCAGAAGTTGCGTTCGGCGAGTAAGCGTTGCTCCGCCCATGACCAATCCAACAAGCCCTCTGGGTCTTCGGTTACCCCATAACCAGCCATGCTGGGACGTGTAATGCGGGGCACCAAAAAGTCTATAGCCACTATGGTCGGCGGCAAGGCTGTGGGTAGGGCAGAATAACGGCCCATGCCAGTTTCGGCGAGTCGTTGGATTCTTGGTGTTGATACCGGCGGTACTTACACCGACGCGGTCATCTACGACGAGGGGTCGAGTTCTCTGATCGCCAAAGCCAAGGCGCCGACAACCCATGACGATCTTGCTCTTGGTATAGGCCAGGCGATCGAGCGGGTACTCGGCGCGGCATCGGTCGATCCGGGCGCTATAGGGTTTGTGTCGCTGTCCACCACGTTGGCAACAAACGCGCTTGTTGAAGGCAGAGGACGCCCGGCAGCTTTGGTGATGATCGGATTCGAGGAGGCCGTGCTCGACCGGGGTGGTTTGCGAGAAGCGATCGGCCGCGATTCGGTGGTGATGGTTGCGGGAGGGCATACCGCACACGGTGCCGAAGCCGAACCGCTCGACCTGGAGTCACTCGCTGCGGCGGTCACAGAGATCGCACCATCGGTCGATGGCTTCGCGGTCACGTCGCAGTTCAGCGTGCGCAACGCCGACCATGAGATCGCCGCTCGTGACTTGATTCGGGAGCGAACCGGCCTACCTGTTACCTGCAGCCATGAGTTGGCGGATGAACTCGACGGCCCCAAACGGTCGGTGACGGCTCTGCTCAACGCCCGCATGATCGCCTTGATCGACGAGTTCGTGTCGACCACCACAGAGGTACTCGACCTGCAGGGGATAGGCGCTCCGATCATGGTGGTCCGTGGTAACGGCTCGTTGGTGTCGGCGGACTTTGTCCGGGAACGCCCTGTGGAGACGATCCTGTCGGGCCCGGCAGCAAGCCTGCTTGGTGCAGCTCATCTCGTAGGCGAGAAAGACGCCATCATCTCCGACATCGGCGGTACCACGACCGACATCGCGGCATTGCGCGACGGACGGTTCGACTTAGGTGCCAGGGGCGCGACGGTCGGTGGACACCAAACCATGGTTGAAGCGGTAGCCATGGCGACTCATGGTCTAGGTGGTGACAGCGAGGTGTTGCTTGCGGATCGTGCGCTCGGGGCCGACTTGGTGGTTGGGCCACGACGTGTGGTTCCGCTAGTAGTCACGGCGCAGAGTCACGGTGACTTCCTCCAATCCCAACTGAGGCGCCAACTTACTGCCGACACCCTTCCGCAGGAGTGGAGCACGGTTTTCCTGCAGCCGACCGCGAAAGCCGCGGAAGCCTCGCTGGATCGTGTCGAACGTCAGTTGATGGAAAGGATCGGCGACCAGATTGTTGCCGCGGATACTGTTGTCGAAGGCAGCCGATCTGCTCTCGCCACGAGAAGGCTGGCTGCTCGCGGTGTGTTGCGTATGTCGGCATTCACGCCTACTGATGCCAGCCATGTGCTTGGCACTCAATCAACCCATGATCCTGCGGTTGCCCATGCCGCTGCCCAAGTGTGGTCACGGCGATGCGATCATCGCGGCAAGGCCATCGTCGAAACGCCAAGTGAATTCGCTGAGGTTGTGACAGCAAGCCTGGTGCGCCAGTCGGCTGAGAAGCTGCTTGCCATGGCATTCGCCAGCGATGGCCTATCCGAACGTGCCGCTGCTTCTGAGGTGGTGGCCGCGGCGCTTGACGGTAGGCCGCGCTCGTCCAAGCTGGTGGTTGGTCTGGCAGTTCCGTTGGTGGGCCTTGGTGCCCCGGCGGCTACCTACTACCCGGCTATCGGAGATTTGCTCGGCACCAAAGTTGAGATTCCCGAGCACGCGGAAGTGGCTAATGCGATTGGTGCTGCTGTGGGCAAGGTCCGTTTGAGTCGTCGTGTGACGGTTTCCGCGCCGCGTCGGGGACTCTTTCGGGTCCACATCGGCTCTGAACCCGGCACTTTTTTCGAACTTGAACCGGCCAAAGAAGCTGCCATTGATCAGGCTTGTTCAGCGGTGGCCGCGGCGATGGCTGCCGCGGGCGCGCCCGAGTTTGACTTGGAAACCCAATGGAACGAGAAATCCGTTGATGTCGACGGTCGCGTCCTGTTCGTGGAAGGTGTCGCCACCGTCATTGGCACTGGTCGACCGCAACTCGATTGACCGTCGTCGGTCTACGCTTTGGGTATGGCATCAGACGCAACGCTCGAAAGCGAACTCATCAACCGGGTCACCTGGAAAATCCCCAACGCGTTGGCGTTGGTGGGATCGAGAGCAGGCGACGAACGCAACGCGATGACCACGAGTTGGATTTCGCAGTTATCGATGGAACCAGTGCTGATCGGCATTGGAGTCGAAAACACCGCGGTCACCCATCGGCTCATCAGCGATGGTGGCTCCTTTACGGTCAACCTTTGGGACTCCGAAGACACCAGAGTCTTCGTCAAGTTCTCGAAACCCGCTCGTGACGACGGCGATACCCTCAACGGTCGGGCTGTTCGATCTGGCCGTACCGGAGCGCCGATTTTTATTGAAGCCATCGCTTGGATGGATTGCGAGGTCCGCCATACGATCGACCTGGGCACTCACACTCTGTTCATCGGTGAGCTTGTCGACGCCGCAATGGTGGATGACACCAAGCGCCCCGCTTCCATGAACGACACCCGCATGAAATACGGCGGCGTAAGGCGGCACTGATCAGCAAGAACCGCAGGTAGATCAAAGGAAGGGGATGCTGATGCGAAACAATGAGCCAATGCAGCGTTGGGTTGTCGTGGCTTGTCTGGCGACGATTGTTTATTCGGCGGGGATCGGTCTGAACAGGTTCCTCGGATCTGAGGGAGAACCCGGGAGCCTGCGCATCTCGGTATCGCTGGTCGCGCCCTTCGTCGTTGCTGCTCTGGTGGCTCTGCTAGCCAACTCAGTAGGTCGAGGACGTTTCGTTATGGCCGCGGGAGCCGGCATCATTCCGGCGGCGGTGATCTCGGTCATAGCGCTGCCGCTGTGGATCCCGGCGATCATGTTGCTGGTCGCCGGCTGGCGCCAAACGACGCCGGGGTCGATGAGAGAGATGGTCTCCAGCATGGTTGTCACGATCGGAATATTCGCCGCCATGATTGCCATGCTGGTTCAGAGGGATCCTCTTGAGTGGTCCGATGGTCCAATCGATCAGTATTCGGACAACACGATTACGGCTTCAGAATCGTTGCTGTCGGCCACGATCCTCGGTGTGGTCATAATTGTCGCATTGGCCGCTGCTCGCCCGAGGATTGTCGACGAAGCCAGCTCCGACAACCCCGACGGTTGAGGCCGTGGAGGCTCTGCTCGGGCCGTACCGGCGATTGACGCCGCGGCGGGTGGACATGCTGTTGTTTGTCGCCGTGGTCGTTGCAGCGGCCACCGGGCTGTTGTCGTGGGGCGTGGGCACCGGTTGGGCCCGCTGGGTGACTGTCGTTCACGCGCTCGCTGGTTTGAGCCTGCTTGCGCTGGCGCCCGCCAAAATCAGCGGGTCGGTGCGTACCGGTTTGCGCCGACGACGGGCCACGCGGTGGCTGTCGGTGCTGCTTGGTGGGCTGGTGACGGCCACGGTCGTGCTGGGCGTGCTGCACTCCACCGGACTTTGGTACGGGGTCGGTTATTGGTCAGCGCTGTGGACCCATGTGCTGTTGGCCGGCGTGCTGGCTGTGCTGGTGATCTGGCATATCGTCAGCCGCACGGGTCGGCCGAGAATTGCTGACCTTGATCGCAGGGCCGTCGCAGGAGGTGGCGCTGCGCTGGTGGCCGCGGCTGCGGTGTATGGCGTCCAAGAACTCGCCGTGGGTGGGAACCGGCGCTTCACCGGCTCCCACGAGACCGCCTCATTCAATCCACCTCAGATGCCGACGGTGACATGGCTCAACGACCGTGCTCCCGATGTCGCAGCCCAGCAGTGGGATCTCGCCATCGCCGGCGAGCCGGTCTCGATCAAGGCCCTTAGGGACTCGGCTCGGCCGGTGGAGACCGACCTTGACTGCACTGGCGGTTGGTGGAGCCGTCAGCGGTGGGACGCGGTTCCGCTATCGGAATTGATGCCTGGCTTGGACGCGCCCACGCTTGAGGTCACATCACTGACCGGCTACAGCCGCCTGTTCCCCGCCCGAGACGCCGAGAACCTCTTTCTTGCCGTCGGTTACGACGGTGAGCCCCTGCGACGAGGTCACGGAGCCCCGGTGCGGCTAGTGGCACCCGGACGGCGCGGTTTCTGGTGGATCAAATGGGTCAGCTCCGTTAAGCCCGTCAACCGCCGATGGTGGCTGCAGTTGCCCTTCCCGCTGGAGTGACGACGACGGAGTCACGCGCCCTCAGAGCTGGTTTGGCTACCGCGACGTTCGCGCATGCGAATGTGGTTTAGCGGCCAGTGTGAGCGGGAACTGGGGCGGTGGTGAACACCATGACGTCGTCATCGACTGGCTGACGGCCGATGAACTTGCGGTCTCTCAGATAGTTCTGGGTGTTGAGCCAAGGTTCTCGGTCGCCTTGGCGAGGAAGTAAATGCATAGCGCGTTTGATGTAACCGGCTGGGAAGTTGTCGATGAAGGGTCGCGGCACCATGTCGTGGTCGGTCGGCCTCAGACGCGGCGTGCACTGCGTGGTTCCGGTTGAGCGCATGTGGTTGAGCAGACGACACAGGTAAGCGGCGTTGAGGTCGACCCGTAGGGTCCAAGACGCGTTGATGTATCCGAAGGTCGACACCAGGTTGGGCACATCGGAGTAGGCCATGCCCTTGTAGGTCCAGGTTTTGTGGAGATCGACGGGTTGGCCGTCGACTTCGAGTTCCACTTGACCGAGCGCTACCAGGTTCAGACCGGTTGCGGTGACGATGATGTCGACTTCGAGTTCAGTGCCCGATTCGAGCAGAATTCCTTTTTCTGTGAACGTGGCGATTGTGTCGGTCACCACCGATGCCGAACCGTTGTCGATGACTTCGTACAGGTCGCCGTTGGGAATGAGGCAAAGCCGCTGGTCCCAAGGGTTGTACTCGGGCGTGAAGTGAGTGTCGATGTCGTAGTCGTGACCGAGAGCATCGCGAGCGGCGTCCAAAAGACGTTCCTTCAGGCGCTCGGGTTTCTTGCGGGACATTCGGTAGATGAGATGGGTCCGGAAGATGTTCTTCCAGCGGGTCAGCCAATATGCGGCCCGTTTCGGTAGCACGCGCTTGAGTTTCTGGTTGATCGGGTCGATGTCGGGTGCGGGTGCCATATAGGTAGGCGAGCGCTGCAGCATGGTGATGTGTGCGGTGTCGACGGCCATTGCCGGTACAAGGGTTACCGCAGTTGCTCCCGAGCCAATGACAACCACCCGCTTGCCTTTGTAGTCGAGGTCTTCGGGCCAGGCCTGTGGGTGGAGGATCCTGCCTTTGAAACGCTCGATGCCCGGAAATTCAGGAGTGAAACCTTCGTGATAGGAGTAGTAACCGGAACACATGTTCAAGAGGTTTGCCGTCATCGTGCTGCGCTCGCCGGTGTCGGCGTGTTCAATTTCGACTGTCCAGCGCTGCTCGGCGCTCGACCACGAGGCTCGGCGCACGCTTCGGCCAAAGTGAATGTGGCGAGCGAGGTCGTACTCCTCGATCGTCTCTTGGAGATAGTCGAGGATGGCGGGGCCTTCGGCAATTGACTTGTCGCCGGTCCAGGGCTTGAAGCTGTAGCCGAGCGTGTGCATGTCGCTGTCGGAACGCACACCGGGATAACGAAACAGGTCCCAAGTGCCGCCGATATCCGGGCGTCCTTCGAGGATCACAAACGTGCGGTCCGGGCATTCTTTCTGCAGGTAGTACCCAGCCCCGATCCCAGAAATCCCCGCCCCCACTACAAGAACGTCTGTGTGGTCGCGAAGCATGGTCAGTCCTCGAAGAGGTGGTACATGGCGGCCGTTGCGCCGCACATCATCTCAACCCGCTCCGAACGCTCAACGGACGCTACGAACTTCAAACCATCATCACCCAGCCAACGGCCACCTTCGCCCAGCGCGTCAAGAGCAGGACCAACAACCGTACGAGGATCAACAGGCGGGCCTCCCATACGCTCATGATCAGGACCGCTGGAACGGAACGCGGGGGTGTCCATGCTCGGCGCGACAATCGCCAAAGTGTCGACTCCGGCGGCCTTCAGTTCCCAGCCGATCGCTTCAACGAGGTTGACGGAGAACGCTTTGGTCGCGCTGTAGAGACCCACGCAGGCGGTGCCGGACAGGGCAGATCCCGAACTGGTGACAACAAATCCCCCTCGTCCACGTTCCGCCATGGCCGGCAGCGCCCAGGCAGCTAGATCGACAGTCGCCCGGCAGTTGATATCGAGGGTCTTACGACGCATCTCTGCGTCCATGTCGAGAAAGGGGCGAACATAAGAGACTCCGGCGTTCGCCACCGCAATCCCGATCTCAAGTCCGGCGGTCTGCTCTGTGAGCACATCGACCCATCCGGGATCGCTGACATCGGCAATCACTGTGAGAGTCTCACCACCGAG
>JAKZTU010000040.1:0-5962 GCA_047516945.1 Acidimicrobiales bacterium | reverse complement strand
GACCTCGAAATACTGCGACTCTCGCGGCGGCGGAGCCTCGGGATCATCGAAGGTAGCGGCGATGCTGGCACCGTCGATCGGTTGCTGGGAAACGCCGTCCACGGAATCGGGGGCTTCCACCCCACAGAGATCGAGCACGGTGGGCATCAGGTCGATGGCGTGGCAGAACTGCGGCCGCACCTGACCGCTCGAAGCGATCCCACTCGGCCAGTGAACGATCAGCGGGGTGCGGGTACCGCCCAGCCAGGCGTAGCGCTTCCAGAGCCGGAACGGGGTGTTGCCCGCCCAAGCCCACCCCCAGGCGTAATGGTTGTAGGTGCGAGGCCCGCCGAGTTGGTCGATCCACTCCAAGTTGGCCTCAACCGATTCGGACAACCCTTTGGTGAAGCGATGCTCGTTGACTGAACCGACATGACCGCCCTCGGCACTGGCCCCGTTGTCCGAGCACAGCATGACGATGGTGTTGTCCAGCTCGCCGATGGCCTCAAGGCAGTCGATCACCCGCCCGATCTGAGCGTCGGTGTGGCTGACGAACCCGGCGTACACCTCGTGCATGCGGGCGAACAAGCGTTGGGCGTCGGCATCGAGAGTGTCCCACGGTTGAACCCAGGAAGGCCGCTCGGTCAGCGCCGTGCCCTCGGGCACGATGCTGGACTCCAGTTGGCGGGCAAAAGTCCGTTCTCGCCAGCGCTCCCAGCCGTCGTCGAAGGCTCCTCGGTAGGGCTCGACCCACTGCGGGGCAACGTGATGGGGGGCATGGGTTGCCGCCTCCGCGTAATAGCAGAAGAACGGTTTGTCGGGCGCGGCATGTTTCTGATCGGTGATCTGGCGAATCACCTAGTCGGCTAGATCGGCCGAAAGGTGGTAGCCGTCTTCGGGGCTGGCCGGAGGGTCGATGTAATGCTGATCGCGGACCAGATTAGGGGTCCAACAGTTGGCACCCCCGTGCAGGATGCCGTAATAGCGCTCGAACCCGACGCCGGTAGGCCACAGGCCGAACGGCCCTGCGGCGCTGCGCTCACCTCTAGGAGCGAGGTGCCATTTGCCCACGGCCATGGTGGCCCAGCCAGCGTCGCGCAGTATCCGCGGAAGCATGGCCGCTGAGCGGGGGATCCTGGCCGTGTACCCGGGGAATCCCATGCCCATGTCGGACAGAAAGCCCATGCCGACGGCGTGGGCGTTGCGTCCGGTTAGCAGCGCAGCACGGGTGGGCGAGCATAGAGCCGTGACATGGAATCGGTTGTAGGCCAAGCCGTTGGCCGCCAGGCGGTCGATATTGGGTGTGGCGATGTCTGCACCGAAGCAACCCAGTTGGGCGAAACCGGTGTCGTCGAGCAGGATGACGAGCACATTCGGGGCTCCGGCCGCGGCGCGGGGCAGAACTGGATGCTCAGGCGTCGAATCGGCAACGGTGAGCCGTTGCTTACCAGTTGAGTGCTTGCCAGTTCGTTGCTTGCCGATTTGATGCTTGCTCATTCGATCTCTCCTGTCGCTGACCGGGCAACTGCCAGCGAACCTGGAGCCGCAATGCGCGGCTGCTACTGCAGAGAAACTACTCTCTGGCTGGGCGCGTCGACCTACTCGTCAGACGATTGCCTGAGGAGACAACATGTCGATCAAAGCTGAAGATCTCATCCTTATCAGCGTGGACGACCACATCATCGAACCCCCCGGCCTGTTCGACGCCCATCTACCGGAGCGCTACAAAGCCGAGGCCCCCCGAATTGTTCGCCGCGCCGATGGTGCCGATGTCTGGCGATTCGGCGAAGTCGAAGTTCCCAACGTGGCGCTCAACGCAGTGGCCGGTCGACCAAAAGAGGAATACGGCGTGGAGCCCCAATCCCTCGAAGAGATCCGGCCGGGTTGTTTCTTGGTGGATGAGCGGGTCAAGGACATGAACGCGGGTGGGGTTCTGTCGTCGATGAACTTCCCTTCGTTCCCCGGATTCGCGGCCCGTCTCTTTGCAGTCGAAGACGAGGGTTTCGGCTTGGCCCTGGTGCGGGCCTACAACGATTGGCACATTGATGAGTGGTGCGGGGCCCACCCAGGCCGGTTCATTCCCATGGCGCTGCCGGTGATCTGGAGTGCAGAGAAATGCGCGACCGAAGTGCGCCGAGTTGCCGAAAAGGGCTGTCACTCGCTCACTTTCACCGAGAATCCAGCGGCGCTCGGGTATCCAAGCTTCCATGACCCGTACTGGGACCCGCTTTGGACCGCGGTGTGCGACACCGACACCGTGCTGTCGATCCATCTCGGATCATCGGGCCAACTCTGCTTCCCCGCGCCGGATTCCCCCGCCGATGTGATGATCACGCTTCAGCCGATGAACATCCAATCAGCGGCCGCTGATCTGTTGTGGTCGCGTGTGTTGAAAGAGTTCCCGGCCATCAAGATCGCGCTGTCCGAGGGCGGCACCGGCTGGGTCCCGTATTTCCTTGAGCGGGTTGATCGCACCTACGACATGCACCACCTTTGGACAGGGCAGGACTTCGGCGATCGGCTGCCTAGTGACGTGTTCCGGCAGCATTTTTTGACCTGCTTCATCTCCGACCACACAGGGGTTCACCTGCGCAACGAGATCGGCATCGACAACATCAGCTGGGAGTGCGACTATCCCCACAGCGACTCGGCGTGGCCCGGCGCCCCCGAGGAACTGGCCCAAGTGATGACCGAGGCCGCGGTCACCCCCGATGAGGTGGCCAAGATCACCCACGAAAACGCCATGCGCTGGTACTCCTTCGATCCGTTCGCCCATGTGGCCCGAGATCAAGCCACGGTTGGCGCGCTGCGTGCCGCCTCAGCAGGACATGACGTCAGCATCAAGTGGATGAGCGACCGCGAGAAGCTGACACCAGAGCAGATGCAAGCCCGCTGGGCAAAGCTCGGTGATGCTTCGGCGGGTTCGGGTGCCGAGTTGGCCAGCGCTTAGCGCCCGGGAACCGCCGCGAAGTCGAACGGCTCCGGTGGCTTCCCCGCCAACTGCACGAAGCATTGGCCAACCATATCGGAGCAGAGCACGGCGATAGCTCCGGTTGCCACTTCGTCGGCGTCCATCACTTCGATGCCCGCAGCTTCGAGCCGGGTTCGGTTAGAGCCGACGAAACCAGTATCCACCGTCGCCGGGCAGATGGCGTTGATGTGCACACCGCGGCTCTTGAGGTCGTCGGCGACGCTGCGCACCAAGCCGGCCACAGCGTGCTTCGACATGACATAGCCCAAGTCTTGGGGCAGGGGTCCCAGCGATGCCCTCGATGCGGTGACCAGGATGTGGCCGCCCCCGGTTCGTTCGAGCAGTCCGACGGTTGCTCGGATCCCGTAGAACACCCCGTGCTGGTTGATTCCGATGATCCGTTGATAGGCATCGTCGCCAAGTTCGGTGATGTCGCTGAACCCCTGTCGAATACCGGCGTTGAGGTGCACCACATCGAGTCGACCCGGGTCGGCTTCGAGTTCTTCGGCCAACAGTGCCCACTCAGCCGGATCGGCCACATCCAAATGGCGGTAGCGGATACCGGTATCTGCGGCGAGGCGCTCGCCTGCGGCATCGTCGATGTCAGTTGCGATGACCGTGGCTCCATGGGCTGCATAGCGGGCCGCGCAGGCCGCACCGATTCCCGATGCGGCCCCGGTGACAAGTACTACTCGGCGTGAAAGTTCAACCTCAGCCATAGAGTCAGGGTTCCGTTCTGCGGGTGAAGGCGTTGTCGGTGTCGACATCGTGGAGTCCTTGGAGGAACTGAAGGGGTGGCTTCTTTGCGAACTCTCGCTCGGCTCGGCTAGCCATGATTTTCTCCCGATGGCGCAACTCCCACATTGACTCGCAGTAGCCCGAGTATTCGTCAGGCTGCTCGACCATCCACAGGATTCCCTCGGCGGGAACGCTGGTGGGCTCCCAGTCTGAAAGGTCAACGTCTCCCATATTGGCCAGCGTGCCTTCTGACGCCACCGGGATGTCGATGCGGAAACAGTTGACCGCGATACGGTCGCGGACCAGTTGGCGCGCCAGATCGGTGGTCAAACGCTCAAGGGCCAGTTTCGACATGCCGTAAGACATGAGTCCAGGCACCGGGCGCAGCGCGGCCTGCGACGAGAGGTTGACGATTCGGCCGCGTCCTGCCGCGCGCATGTGTGGCAGCGCGGCTCGCACGCAGAGCAGCGGTGCTTGAACGTTGATGGCCATGACCAGATCGTGGCGCTTCAATTCGATATCAACGTCGCCGACGAAGGTGACCGCGGCGTTGTTGACGAGCACATCAAGGCGACCCCAGCGAGCGACTGTCGTGGAGATCATGCGGGCGATGTCGTCCGGCGAGGTGAGATCGGCCGGAATGGCCAGCGCGTCACCCCCAGCTTCGACAATAGCTGTGACTGTCTGGTCGATGGTGCCGGGAATCCGTTTCGGTGCCGCGTCCGTTGACCGGGCCACGCAGGCCACTCGGGCACCCCGTGCCGCTGCTGCCAGCGCGGTTGCCGCGCCGACGCCTCGACTGGCCCCGGTGACTAACACCACCTTGCCGTCGAGGTTGAAGGGGCCGTCGAGGCTGAAGGGTTCGCTCATCAAGCCTTCTCACATCTGCTGGGAGTGACCATCAGGCGAACGGCTCGTCGCCCACGATGGTGGTGCGATGCATGAGCCGCCCGGAGTCTGCGGCATAGGGGAGCGCTCGGTGCATCGTGCCCCGATTGTCCCACAGCACCAAGTCGCCGGTTTCCCAGCTGTGCTGGTAGCGGAAGCGTTCATCGGTGGTCCAGTCCTCAAGGTGCTCGATGAACTCGGTGCTCTCATCTGGGACCATGTCGATCACATGCGAGGCGGTCGCGCCGAGCACCAACGAGGTACGGCCAGAGCGATGGGTCCAGGCCAGTGGTTGAACTTTGGCTGGTCGCTGCTCCCAGAACTCGACTTGATCTTCGCTGGGATTGGGGTGAACGCGCCGTTGCGCAGCCGCGAAGCTGTGGAGCACCCTCAACCCCTGATAGCGGGCTTTTCTATCGTCAGGCAACGCTTCCCAGGCTGCGTAGGTGTTGCAGAACTGGGTCTCGCCGCCGGTGGCCGACACTTCGAGTGCGTTGAGCATGGTGGCTTTGTTGGGAATGTCATCCGTGGCTCCGTCGATGTGCCAGTGGAACGTGCCCTTGAGGTACTCGGCGCTGAGAGCCTTGTCGGGATCGAGGGAAACCGTGAAGATCTCTGGATATTCGAGTCCGGGAACGGGCAGGATCTCAACCTCGCCGAGATGGCGGCTGAAAGCGACATGTTGCTCGTCGGAGATGTGCAGCCCTTTGAACGCCAGCACGCCATGACGCTCAAGCGCATCCAGAAGAACTCCGGCGACCTCGGCTTTAGTCAGATCATCGGGCGAAATGTCGCTGACCGATGCCCCGATCGTGTCGTTGAGCGGTTCGATTCGCAAGTTTCCCCCTTGAGGTCAGGCCTCGGCGATCCAACGTACCCCCATCGGTAGCGGGTCACCAAAGCTGCGCGGGGTTGCTGGGTCGCGGGGCTGCTAGGCCGGGCTGCGAGTTACGTGCGCGATAGACAGAGCCGGACTTCGGTGCCTTGCCCGGGGGAGCTGATAATTTCACAGTCGCCGCCCACGCGTTGCAGTCGGCCTTGGATCGAGTCGCGGATGCCGTGGTGTTCCTCGCCGACGGTTTCAGGGTCGAAACCGATACCGCGGTCACGAACAAATACCTCCACTTGGCTGTCGGTCGCCTCGACATAGACACCGATATCGGATTGGCCGGACCATCTCGCGGCGTTGGTCATGGCCTCACCGGTCGCAGCAACCAGAGACTCCATCGCCGCGTCGAGTGTGGTGTCGCCCACGACCACCACATCAATCATCGCCCCGTGACGATCCTCGACTACGCCGGCCAGGTACTCCACAGCCACCTTCACTGTGGCTTGCTGCGGTCCGTACTTGTCGTCGTACAGCCAGCCTCGCAACTCCCGTTCCTG
>JAKZTU010000039.1:0-4340 GCA_047516945.1 Acidimicrobiales bacterium | reverse complement strand
CCGGCGGCGAGGTTGCAGGCAAGCGCATGAACGTGGCGATACCACCGAACCGCGGCATCTCGTTGCCACCCAGCGGCTGAGGGTTGTCGCTCATCTCGGTCTTTCTTGCTGGTCATTAACCCGGTAGCGGAACAACTTAGCGAACTTCTCCTGCGAGCCGCATCTACGATGAGGCATGGCCGAATCCGCGGAACCGAGGCGCTCGTTCGGGCGACTGTTGTGGACACCGATCGGTTTGCTGGTCCTAGCCCTCGCGGTGATGTGGGGAATCGAGATTGTCGACACGCTAGCACTCGACGACCGCCTTCAAGGCAACGGCATCCTCCCTCGGCATCGAGACGGACTCGACGGAATTGCCTGGGCACCGTTTCTCCATTCCGACTTCGGCCATGTCGCATCGAATTCGCTGCCTCTCGTGGCCCTTGGTGGACTCGTCGCGGCGCGCGGGATGCGCTACTGGGCACGCGTGACTGTGACGGTGATGGTCATTGGTGGCGCATTGACCTGGGCGCTGGCCGGATTCGGCAATCACATCGGCGCGAGCGGGGTGGTCTTCGGGTATTTCGGCGCGATTCTCGGTGCCGCAGTTTTTGAGCGCCGCCCACGGGCGCTGGCCTCGGCGCTGCTGGTGATCGTCTTCTACGGCGGCATGGTGGCCGGGATCGTGCCGCAGGAGTTCATCTCCTGGGAAGGCCATCTATTCGGCATGGTGGCCGGATTCATCGCCGCCCGGGCAATGGCCGAACCACGCCGCCCGCGAGCCACCGAGCCCGACAAGATCGAACCATGGGAACTTGATGAGCCGTGGCTCGGTTGAGTGAATTCTGAAAACGTGGGGCAGGATGGGCGCTCCACTAATCAGAATCAGGAACCAGAGATGAAATTCGGACTGGCGTTTGCCAATGTAATGCACTTCGGTACCGGCGAAGGTGCCAAGACAATCGGTCAAGCCGCTGAAGCAGCGGGCTTCGAATCGGTATGGACTGTTGAACACATCATTTATCCGGAGGGTTACGAGTCCGCCTACCCCTACGACGACAGCGGGAAAATGCCTGGAACCGGCGAAAACCCGATCCCCGATCCGTTGATCTGGCTCGGTTTTGTGGCCGCTCACACCACCAGCTTGCGTCTCGCCACCGGTATCTCGCTGCTCCCTGAGCGCAGCCCCATCACCTATGCCAAGGAAGTAGCCACGCTCGACAACATGTCGGGTGGGCGAGTCGAGTTGGGCATCGGCATCGGCTGGCTCAAAGAAGAGTTCAAAGCGCTTGGTGTCCCGTGGCCCCGCCGTGGTCCGCGAACTGAGGAATACATGGCGGTGATGCGCGCGCTTTGGGCCGACGATGCGGTGTCCTTTGACGGCGAGTTCGTCAGCTTCGACCCCATCTCTTGCAACCCGAAGCCAGCCAACGGTTCTGTACCCATCCACATTGGCGGACACAGCCGAGCCGCTGCGGAACGAGCGGGTAGGGTCGGCGATGGTTTTTGGCCTGCCAAGGGCGACCTGGCGGAACTGTACGAGATCGCTCGGCAGACTGCCGCGGACCATGGCCGTGACCCATCCGCAATTGAGTTGAGCGGTCAGCACATGGGCATCTTCGGAGAAGACCCGGCTGCGGCAGTCGAGGAGTTGGCTTCTTGGGGCGCGAGCCGCATGATCGTGCCGTCCTTCCTGTTTTTCAGAGATACGGCCGATGCGCTTGCCGCTTGGGGAGACAACATCATCGCCAATGCCTCAAGCTGAGGTGAGTTGTTGACGTGATCCTGCAGGACATTCGCGTTATCGACCTCAGCAGCGGTATTGCCGGCGCGTACCTGTCTCGCCTGTTCGTTGATGCGGGCGCTGATGTCATTCGGGTTGAAACAGAGGCCGGTGTCGGTCTGCGCCGACGCAGTTCGGCACCGTTGGCGGACGGGGCGAATGGTCCGTTGTTCTTGTTTCTGGCTGCAGGCACCCGCTCAGTGGCGGGCGCGCTCGGCGAGGATGCCACCGAAGAGTTGCTCACCAGCGCCGATCTCATCGTCGTCGACGACACGCTCACACCAGCAGATGTTTTGGGCATCCAACAGCGCCATCGGTTTGCTGTCATCACCTCGATTCGGCCCTACGGACTGGAAGGACCGTGGGCGGAGAGGTCACTCAACGAGTTCCTGGTGCAGGCCGATACCGGGTCAATCAGTTGCCGCGGCCATGTCTCTTTGCCTCCGTACATGGCCGGCGGCGATGTGTTCGAGTGGATGGCGGCGTGTTACGCGGCACCGCCCGCGCTGGCAGCGGTTGATCGGTCTCGTCGTTGCGGTCGAGGCGAGGTGGTCGATGTGTCGATTGCTGAGTCGTCGGCCTTGGCAGCGTCCACTTTCGCGGACCTGTCCCAGCAGATGTCAGGTCGCACCGATTTACCGAAGCGATCACTTGAGACCCCCTCAATTGAACGTGCGAAGGACGGATGGGTTGGCTTCAACACCAACACACGTCAGCAGTTTCAGAACTTCTGCTTGATGATTGAACGTCCTGATCTGATGGACAGCGAATGGGCGGATCTTCGTACCCGCACCGGTCGTCTCGATGAATGGTCGGCGATCGTCAACGAGTGGATGGCCGAGCACTCGGTCGCTGAGATCGTAGAGTTGGCTTCGGAACTCCGAGTGCCCGTGGCCCGAGTCAACGATGGGGCCGGCGTGCTCAGCGAGGAGCATCTGGTTGCGCGGGGTTTCTTTGCAAACACCGCAGAGGGCTTTGAAGCCCCGAGGTCGCCGCGAAAAATCGACGGCGAACGCCCGCCGATTCCCGGACCTGCACCGGTGATCGGTGAACACACCGGACAGATTGAGTCCCGCCCCCGTCCCGCACCCGCTGCGTCTGCTGCGAACGCCCCTGATGACCTGACCGCGCGACCACTCGCAGGGATTCGTGTAGTAGATCTCACAAGCTGGTGGGCGGGACCCTGCGCGACGCAAGCGATGGCGGCACTCGGTGCCGATGTGATCCATGTTGAATCGGTGACCCACCCCGATGGTATGCGTCTCACGGGCATGATGTTCGGCAAAGAGCGGTGGTGGGAGTGGGGGCACATGTTCCTCGCCGCAAATCACGACAAACGCGGGTTAACCCTCGATCTCAACGATCAGCAGGGTCGCGACCTGCTCCTGTCGCTTGTGGATAGCGCGGATGTCGTCGTCGAAAATTTCAGTCCTCGTGTGATTGAAGCGTTTGATCTTGGTTGGGACGTGCTTAGCGAACGCAACCCACAACTCGTGATGGTTCGCATGCCTGCCTTTGGGCTCGACGGCCCTTGGCGTGAACGTGTCGGGTTCGCGCAAACCATGGAGCAAATGTCAGGAATGGCCTGGCTGACTGGTCATGAGGCGGATCAACCCCGCATCCCTCGCGGGCCATGCGATCCGATAGCGGGGATGCATGGCTGCTTTGCGGCGCTGGTTGGGATTCGTAAGCGGAACAGTACTGGCAGCGGCGTTTTTGTCGAATCGGCGATGGTTGAGGGAGCTATCAACTGCGCGGCGGAGATGATCGTGGAGTACTCGGCGAATGGCACGAGGCTGAGTCGCCTTGGCAATCGCAGCCGTTTCGCTGCTCCCCAAGGCATCTACGAGACCGCGGAGTCTGAGCAGTGGTTGGCGATCTCATGTGACAGCGACGAAGCATGGCTGGCGCTAGCGGCTGCTATTGGTGTTGATGCGGGTGAGTTTGCGACGCTGGAGGATCGCCAAGCTGCCCATGATGAGATCGATCAACTTGTTGCCCGCTGGGCTGAGCGTCGGGGCCTGACCCAAGCTGAGGAGGAACTGGTTGGCGCGGGTGTGCCTGCTATTGCCTGTCGCAACCATGCCACATTGCGCTTCCATCCCCAGTTTGAGGCTCGGGGCTTCTATGAGTTGGTGGAGCATCGCGAGGTAGGCACCCACTACATGCCGGCTCAGCCGTATCGGATGCGGGGCATTGAACGTTGGATTACCAACGCCACACCGACTTTGGGACAGCACAATCACGAGATTCTGACTGAACTGGGCCTGAGCGCTGCCGAGATCGCGTCTTTGGAGCAATCCGGCCGAATTGGCACCATTCCGGTGCTGTAATCGCCAGAACTTCGGCACGACCGGTGATCTGGTCTGACAACGATGTCACGGGTATCGACGGGAACGGTTTTTGCCTGCGCCGGCGTCTCGCGGCGAGGCGGCGGTTTACATCTGGAACATGGAAGGTCAGCCTTCGGCACCTGTGCATAGCTTCGTTGATGTGACCGATGAGAGTCAGGACGCGGCGGTGTCGTGGATGTCTCACAACGAGATCACTACCGGTACGTCACCGACCCGTTAGATCC
>JAKZTU010000038.1:0-3823 GCA_047516945.1 Acidimicrobiales bacterium | reverse complement strand
GCCTCAGAGTACTCGAGCCTCATGTGCGAAATATCATCGAGTATGGGCAATTCTGCTTCGAGTCGCTTGCCATCGATCGCGGGCATTGCTTCAACAATATCTGCGAACTCACGGCGCATCTGGTCGATTTCGTCGGTGTCGAGTCCGAATGAAATGGAGTCCGGTATATGAGGCTCAAAGCGTTTCCAAGTGTTCTCAAGTAGCTCGATATTCGCCAACACGCGATCAAACTGCTTAAGCGCTGCCGAGAGATCGATTTCTTCCACGGCTTGTTGACTCCTCATTTCGTGCAGACAACAGATCTGCCTGAATCCAGCATGAAGTAGTCAACCACGTCAGGCTCCTAAGCGCCCCCGCCGAAGCGGTCGGTGAGGAAGGGCTCGATCTCTTCGGTGGGGACTTGGCGGGTGGAGTTGTTGCGGCGCTGATAGAGGGTGTCGTCGCCGTTGGGGTTCTTGACCCAGATGGGGCGGGAGCTGGCGGGTACATCGATGCGGCAGATGTCGTTGCCGTCGAGCTGGTCCATGCGGATGGCGAGGCGGTTGGCGCCGGTGTGGCCGAGGCTGTTGTCGAACAGCGTGTCTAGCCAGTTGACGAGGCCGTCTGCGTTCGGCGGCTTGACGAGCGCGTAGTCTGCTTCGAGACCGACCGGCTCGCCGTCGTCGGTCACGCCGATCAGCAGTGTGCCGCCGTGGTCGTTGAGCATTCCGGCGACCGTCTTCACTACCACCTGTTCCATCGCACGGTCCTTGCGTTGCTCTCGCACACTCCATCGCGCGGATTGCTTGTATTCCACCTCCCGCGTTTCGCTACCAAGCAACTCTTCAGTTGGACATGCCCATGTAGCGTCTGCGCCAAGCAGTTGCTCCATGAGGCGTGCCTGAATCTCGGGGTTGAGACGAGCCAGTTCAAGCAGTTCGTCGCTGACATCTTCGGCGGTCGCAGGGAGTGTGGCGACGGCAACGCTGGGACGAACTTCGGCTTCAGACAATTCATAGACGCTTCCGCCTTCGTCGAAGTAGCTGGTGAAGATGTGGTCGAAGACGGTCCCGACCTTCGTGTCGAACAGCTCAGGTCCGTAGACCTCGGGCAGTTCATCGTCCAAGACATCGCGAATAGTAACCTTCACGACCGAGCGGGTTTGCTGCTGCTTCTTCCAGTCGAGGACGAGCTTGTCCTCCACATGCTTCAGCAACTTGCGTGCAGCCCCCTTGACCTTGCGAGCTTGGGCCTCGGACAGTTCGGGCTCAGGCTTGGTGAGCAGGTCGTAGATCGCCAACTCCGCGTCGCTCAAGTCCTCCCGGACGGCTCGTTGTTCTTCCTCGGTGAGAGCGTCGTTCAAGGCCTTGAGTCGTCGCAGGAACTCTTCGAGATTGTGCGTCCCGGCGTTGTAGTCGTCGATCAGGCGCCTGAATCGCTCAGCGAGCTCGAGCCGCGTCGGATTCTTCCGTACGGCGTCGTCGAGTCGCCGTTCGAGGTCTTTCTCGACGGCCTTCGCGAACGTCCGCTTGTTGGCGGCGAAGTGAAATGCGAGTTGCTCAAAGTTCAGCGTGCTGAGGTCGAGCAGGGGATCGGCACTGCCGGCCGAGCGGATGATGTACTCCTTGGCACCGACGGAGCGGTCGAGCAGATCCGAGACGGAGTCCATCACCCCGCTGATGTCGGGGGCCTCCGACATCGACTCGATCTTCGATGCGATTGAGCGGATCACTGCCACCCGATGCGTGACCGTCATCGCCTCCCGGTCGGGCAGGAGCGCCTTGAACGCCTTGCGTACTCGCCGGGCCAGGCTGACGTAGACGCGCCTGGTCTGCTCATCAACCAGCAGCGCCTCTACCGCAGCCTTCTGCAATGCGATGAACTCGAGCCCCTGCGCCCGCTCCAGGTCTTGAAGGTCGATGTCGTGCTTGTCGCAGAAGTCGATGATTTCGTTGAGCGCAGCATTGAGTTCAACGATCAGCTCGGCCTTGGGTCGGATCGGTGAGTCGATGGCCGCTCCTGGCCCGTCGAGATCCTCCTCGGGTCGCTCGGCAGCGTAGATCGCCAGCGCCCGCTCCAGGTTCCTGAACACACCCACGTAATCGACGATGAGACCGTTGTCCTTGTCCGGGAACACACGGTTGGCTCGGGCGATGGTCTGCATCAGCACGTGGTTGCGCATCGGCTTGTCGAGGTACACCGTTGAGGTTGAGGGCGAATCGAAGCCGGTGAGCCACATGGCGCACACGAACACCAGCCGGAACGGATCCTCGGGGTCCTTGAACTTCGAGTCTAGGTCCTCGCTTACGATCCGCTTGCGGTGCTTGGCGATGTCGAGTCCGGCATCGGCCATGTCGGCCACCTCGTTCTGCGCCTGCGACACCACCACCGCTATGTCGGTGCTGCACATGAACTTGATGAGCGTCTCCAAGTGCGGCCGTTCCAACTCGGGCGTGTCCGCTAGTTCCGCTTCAAGCTCGGCCAAGTAAGCAGCCCACTCGACCTCGACTAGGTCGTACATGCGCACGGCGGTGGCCTTGTCAATTGCCACGTACATCGCCTTGCCTCTGAATCCCCGGTTGACGAAGTGGTGTACCAGGTCGGTGGCAACCTCTTCCAGACGCTGCGGCCGGGTGATCAACTCGTACTGCTGGGAGAAACGGCGGGCGACCGCACGCTCTTGGGCGTCGTCAAGCTCGGCCGTTTCAAGCAGGTCTTCGAGTTCATCGTCGAAGTCGTCGTTGGTGAGCTGTAGTTCGGGGGTGCGGTTCTCGTAGTAGAGGGGCACGGTGGCACCATCGGCAATCGAGTCCCGGAAGTTGTAGGTCGATACGTAGTCGCCAAAAACACGGCGGGTTTGCTCCTCCTTGCCGTCGATCAACGGCGTGCCGGTGAACCCGAGGAACGAGGCGTTCGGCAGCGCCAGACGCATATTGGCGGCGAGGGTGTCGTACTGGGTGCGGTGGGCTTCGTCGGTGATGACGATGATGTCGTCGCGCTCGGACAGTACCGGCATGCGCTGGCCCGGTTCGGGCGGGATGAACTTGTGGATCAGCGTGAACACGTAGCGATGGTCCTGGCCCAACAGGCCTCGCAGGTGGGCCGATGTCTCTGCATGCACTTGCTGGCCGGCGGTGATCACGCCGGAATCGGCGAATGTCTCGTAGAGTTGCTCGTCGAGTTCCTTGCGGTCGGTGACCAGCACGAACGTCCAGTTGCCTGGTTCCTTGCGGAGCACCTTCTGGGTGAACCACAGCATCGACAGCGACTTGCCCGATCCCTGTGTGTGCCAGAACACGCCTAGCCGACCCTCACTTCGGCGCAACCCCCGCAGCGCTTCGAGCGATTTGTTCACCCCGAGGTATTGGTGGTTCTTGGCGAGCGCCTTGACCAGACCGCCTGGGCGCTCGGTGTAGGCGACGAAGTTGTCGACGAGATCAAGCAGCCGATAGGGGTAGCACGTGCCTCGTAGCGCCGTCTCCAGCGAGACCACGCCTTGCTCGCCCTCAGAGTTGATCTTCTTCCATTCGGCGAAGTGCCCCCACGGAGCGGAGGTGGATCCGATGCGGGTGTCGGCACCGTTGGAGAGCACGACGAAGGCGTTGAACCAGAACAGGTGCGGCACCGTGTCGCGGTAGTCGCGCAGGTTGTCGTCGTAGCCGTTGCGGACGTTCTTGTGCGACACCTTGAGCTCGATGAACACGAGCGGGATGCCGTTGACGAACAGCACGATGTCGGCCCGTCGCTTGTACATGTCGCCGGCAATCCAGAACTGCGAGACAGCCAACCAGTCGTTGGCGTGAGTGTGGTTCCAGTCGATGAAATGAACGGTGGTGGCTCGGGG
>JAKZTU010000037.1:0-4761 GCA_047516945.1 Acidimicrobiales bacterium | reverse complement strand
GACACATACACCGGTGTTCCGTGCAGTTCATGCAACCCTCCGGCTGCCACATGTCTCGGTACGTTCGATGCGGTGACAAGAGGGCCAATGAAGGGGAGGGCGATCTGTCCCCCGTGGGTGTGTCCTGAAACCAAGAGATCGACTGGCGTTGATTCGACCAGCCGAATCTCATCTGGTTGGTGAGCAAGCAGAATTCGCAGATCGGCTGAACTCTCGGCTAGTTGTTCAGCTCGGAGTTGGGCGATTCGCTCGTTACCGAACAAGGTTATTCCAAGCACACTAACGGTGTTGCCGTTGATCTCCAGTGTTTCAATCTGGTTGTTGAGGACTCTTGCACTCGTTCCACGCACGATTTTTCCGAGACCATCGACGTGGTCGGTATTCCCGCTAACCAACAAGACATTCGAAACTGCATCGACGAGCCTCTGGATCGCTTCGTTGAATTCCGGGACTTTTTCATCGAACCGATTTTGATCGATCTGGTACAGATCGCCGGGAATCAAGACAAGGTCTGGAGCGGCATCGATCAGACGGTCTACTGCGCTGCTCTCGTACGAACCGATCTCGGTCGTTTGCAGATCGGCAAGCACTCCGATCCTTATATTCTCGCTTACGCTTTCTACCTCCAGCTCGACGTGGTCTATTCGCAACCAGAATGGCTCTATATAGGTGGCATAGATCCCCAAGGGAACGGGGACTAAAGCAAGCACGCAGAGCGCCGTGATCATCCGTGTGCGGTTGCGAGCAAAAACCAGGACGATTGTCCCCGCCAAGGGGACTCCGACTGTCAGTACGAGGTAGCTGACATGGATGCTTGTGAAGACGTCTGGTCGGGCGATGAACAGCGCTCCGATATTGAAAAAGAACGTACACCCGACACCAATGGCAACGGCTGAGGCCGCTATTTGAACGCTTCTGAAACCTTGCCGAATCAGCGAAACAACAACGGAACCCGCCACCGCACCGGTAATAATCGCAGCACCGATCGTGTAGTAGTTCAGGAGCACCCAGAGAGGCTACTTCGCTGCTGTGGTTGGACCTGTTTGGACGGTGCTGTGGTCAGGTGAGTCCGAGTTCGCTGATGCGGTCGAGGACCCGTTGGCGTTCGTCGTCGATGGTGGTGCTATCGCCGTGGCCGGTGTGGACGGTGGTGTCACCGGGGAGAGTCAGCAGGCGATCGCGGATCGAACGCAGGATCGTCGGTTCGTCGCTGTAGCTGCGTCCGGTTGCCCCAGGGCCACCACAGAACAACGTGTCGCCAGACATCACCCGCCCAGCGTCGACGTCGAAGAAACAGCAGCAACCAGGCGAATGCCCCGGAGTGTGAATGATC
The DNA here is from genome assembly GCA_047516945.1 of Acidimicrobiales bacterium. Classification (GTDB taxonomy): domain Bacteria; phylum Actinomycetota; class Acidimicrobiia; order Acidimicrobiales; family Aldehydirespiratoraceae; genus VXYK01. The sequence goes on along the minus strand of JAKZTU010000037.1, from coordinate 3,428 downwards.
CCGAGAGTGTGGCCACCGGCAGCGATGGTTTCGCCGGGCGTCAGCGCGCCGTCGGGAGAGTCTTTGGGGAACACCACATCCCAGAGCATCTGATCGTCGGGATGCAGCAGAATCGGGGCGTCCACCGCTTCACGCAGTGCCACCGCGGCGTTGATGTGGTCGTTGAGGCCGTGCGTGCACTCGATTGCGGAGACCCGGCGACCGTTGACCGCTTCGACAATCGGCTGATGATCGTGAGCCGCGTCGAAAATCACTATCTCCTGATCGTCGCCCACCAGCCAGATGTTGTTGGTGACTTCCCACTCGCCCCCGTCAAGAGCGAAAATACCGTCGGTCGTAACGAGCTCGACAGGCATCAGATGATGACCACGGAGCGCAGCACCTCGCCCCGCTCCATCTTGTGGAAAGCTTCTTCCACACCGTCGAGTTCGATCGTCTCAGACACGAACCCGTCAAGATCGAGCCGGCCCTGGAGGTAGAGGTCGATCAGCATCGGGAAATCCCTGCTCGGCAGACAATCGCCGTACCAACTCGACTTGAGTGCTCCACCGCGACCGAACACCTCCTGGAACGGCAACTCGATTTTCATTTCGGGTGTGGGCACGCCGACGAGCACGACAGTGCCCGCCAGATCCCGGGCTTCGAAACACTGCTTGTACACCTCGGGTAGACCGATGGCGTCGATGGTGACATCGGCACCGAAACCGCCGGTATATTCCTGGATCTTCTCGACAGCGTTCTCTTCGCGGGAATTGATCGTGTGGTGGGCTCCGAAACCCCTGGCCAGTTCGAGCTTTCGGTCGTCAATATCGACAGCAATGATGTTGGATGCCCCGGCCAGCTTCGAGCCGGCGATGGCCGCGTTACCCACACCCCCGCAACCGAATACCGCGACGCTGTCGCCGCGGCCGACTGCTCCGGTGTTGATGGCGGCACCGATGCCAGCCATCACCCCGCAACCCAGCAGGCCCGCTGCAGCGGGGGAGGCCTCGGGATCAACCTTGGTGCATTGTCCGGATGCTACGAGCGTTTTCTCGGCGAATGCACCGATGCCCAACGCGGGCGACAGTTCGGTCCCGTCCTCCAGCGTCATCTTCTGCTCGGCGTTGTGCGTGTTGAAACAAAGATGTGGCCTGCCGCGGTTGCATGCCCGACAGTCACCACACACAGCTCTCCAGTTGAGGATCACAAAGTCCCCGGGAGCAACCTCGGTTACGTCCTCCCCAACGGATTCGACGACGCCGGAGGCCTCATGGCCGAGCAGAAACGGGAAATCATTGTTGATCCCGCCCTCGCGATAGTGAAGGTCCGTGTGGCACACACCGCAAGCCTGTATCGCCACGACCGCTTCGCCCGGACCGGGATCGGGGATCACGATGTTCTCAATAGTGACCGGCTCACCAACCGCCGCAGAAATAACTCCCTTGACCAATTGTGGCATTGTTCTGTTCTCCCTGGTTCTGACCGTCTCGAATCCCTGACTCTAGCCCCACGACCCATTTCAGTCGATCCCCAGCGAGGCGAAGGCCTTTGGGGGTTTCGCAGGGACCGGATGTGAGCGGGGCTCGGAGGGTTTCTGAATCGGCATCGACGATGTTGAGCGTCTCGGCGCGGCCAAGGGCCTGTAGGTCATCGAAGCTGAGGTCCCGTAGGTTCGCCTCATTTATGGGTGCTTAGACGCCATCCCGACACCACACCGCACGTAGGCGCCGCAGGAGCATCACGCGCCAACAACCTCACGCGAACTCACAACTCGCGGCAAAAGATCGCGGCAAAAGAACCGCGGGAGGTTGTGAAGGATGTGTGGTGTTTGTAATTTTGCAGGATGCAAATTTCATGGATGGGTGTTCGTGGGTGTGTGGTTGGTGTTGGTTTGTTCGCTGCGTTGTTTCTACCGGTGTCGCCTGTTGGCGCGGTTGCTGGGTACGGTGACGTTAGTAGCGCCGAGTATTACACCGATGCAGTGCAGTGGTCGGTTGATGAAGGCATCACTGGTATTGAGGGTGCTTGTTTCTCGCCAGGTTCGGCGGCAACTCGTGGCGACTCTGTGTCGTGGATGTGGCGTATGTCTGGGTCTCCGAACGCCGCGGCGCATTCGTTTGTTGATGTCCCCTTGGAGTTGGATTCGCCGGTTGCTTGGATGGCAGCCAACGGGATCACTACAGGCACTTCAGATACCACCTTTACGCCGAACAGGGTTCTGAAGCGTGGTGAGCTTGCAGCGTTTTTATGGCGGTTAGCTGGTGAGCCTGCTAGGGGAACTCATCCATTTACTGATGTTGTCAGAGGTTGGCAGCAACAGCCGGTTGCTTGGATGGCAGCTAACGGGATCACTACAGGTACTTCAGACACCACGTTTTCGCCTGACGAAACGCTTACGAGAGCCCAGCTGATCACGTTTTTGTATCGTTACAGTAACGAACCCGCTGTCACCGTAGACCCTGCTTCGCCAGCTTGTGACCCGAACGCTCCCACTGTCACCATGGTTAACGCAGGCGGCAATCATACGTGCGCGATAGACACCGCTGGAACTGTCACCTGCTGGGGGGACAACGAGTTCGGCGAATCCGACGCGCCTGAGGGGATGTTCACTACGGTTCGCGCAGGCCAGTGGCATACGTGCGGGTTACGAACCGATGGTTCCGTTACCTGCTGGGGGTTCAACCGCGACGGTCAATCCGACGCGCCTGAGGGGATGTTCAGTGCGGTTAGCGCAGGCAATTTGCATACGTGCGGGTTGCGAACCGACGGCACCGTTACCTGCTGGGGGGTCAGCAGCGACGGCCGATCCGACGTGCCTGAGGGGATGTTCAGTTCGGTTAGCGCAGGCGGTTTGCATACGTGCGGGTTACGAACCGACGGCTCTGTCACCTGTTGGGGGAACAACCAGTTCGGCGAATCCGACGCGCCTGAGGGCACTTTCAGTTCGGTTAGCGCAGGCCAATGGCATGCGTGTGGGATACGAACCGATGGTTCCGTTACCTGCTGGGGGTACAACCGCTACGGTCAATCCGTCGCGCCTGGGGGGATGTTCAGTGCGGTTAGTTCAGGCGGAGGCCATACGTGCGCGAGAGACACCGCTGGCTCCGTCACCTGTTGGGGGAACAACGAGTTCGGCGAATCCGACGCGCCTGAGAGGACTTTGGATGAGGTCAGCGCAGGCCAGTAGCATGCGTGCGGGTTACGAACCGATGGTTCCGTCCGTGGTTCTGACCTTACGGCGTTTCGCAGGGGCCGGATGTGAACAGGGCTCGGAGGGTTTCTGAATCGGCATTGACGACGTTGAGCTGACGTGAGCCCCTGATAGTGGTCCAGCTGTTGTGCGACTCCAATGCCCCAGAATGGGCGAGGAGGAACATGAACACCATGACCAAGAAGCGCAGGCGTCATACGCCCGAGCAGATCATCCGCAAGTTGGCTGAGGGCAA
>JAKZTU010000036.1:0-3743 GCA_047516945.1 Acidimicrobiales bacterium | reverse complement strand
ACCCCATACAACTCGCGTTGATCCAAGACAACCTCAACCACATGCCCCGCAAACTCCACAACTGGAACTCAGCCCAACACACCTACACTGCACTCTGTCGCAACCACCAGTAGAGCTTGCCGACCCCTGTCATACCAGGTGTTTCAAACGCCGTTTTCTTGTCCCGGCGTATGAGAGGTTGTCTTGGGAGTCTGGTCGAGAGCGATGGTGTGGTCCTGGGCGGTTATTTCGATATGGAGAGACGCGCCAAGCGCAGCGGTGAGTTTCATGAGTGTGGATAGCTTGGGGTCTGTTGATCGCTCTAGTTTTGAAACACCCGCCTGACTCATTCCGAGACGTTCGGCCAACTCGGCTTGGTCTATGCCGAGTTCTCGGCGCAGTTCTCCGATGCGGTAGGCAAAAACCTCAGCCCGGTGCTCTTGCCGGTACTCCTCGATGAGGGCTTGACCCTCTTCGGTGGAGTACAGGGGCGCTGCAAGATCGTCAAAGTTCTTCGCGGTCATCAGATCAAACCTCCGTTTCGAGCGTAGACAGGTACTCGTCGATACAACCTACAAGTTGTATTTCTTCGAGGTGGAACTCGTGAGCCTTCAACGCATTGTTGCGCCCTTCACATTGGGATCAGTTCGAAGGCGACTCCGTACTGCACGCCCAGCATCCCGCCGACCTGTTGGCAGCTGTTGCTCAGGAACGAATCGGGATTGAAAGACGGGTCGCCCAGGCTCTCGATGTAGATGCGGTGGCAGCGTAATGAAGCCACGCCGGCCGCGAGATGATCGGTCACATCAACTCCATGTGTGGGCACAGGAGAGGATGCGTATGCGATCCAGCTCACACCGTTCCACGGCTCGCCAGCTTCGGTGAACAGCCAGCGATTGGCCGCGTCCCGAACGGCGTCGGGCAGAGCCATACCGAGTTCTCGGTGATCGACATGGTTCCAGGGCCCCGAGTCTCCCCACCGGTCGCGGTAGTTCGATCCGATGATCACTTCTGGTTGGTGATGGCGGATGGCCGCGGCCAGGTCTCGCCGCAGCTCGATCCCGTTAATTACCAGGCCGTCGGGGTGATCCAGGAACTCAACCACCGAAACACCCACGGCAGCTGCGGCAGATACTTGCTCTGTCGAGCGCAGCGGACCGGCCTCGCTGGGAGGCATGGAATCTATGCCGGCCTCGCCCCGGGTGGCCAGCACGTAACGGACATCTTTGCCCATTGCGGTCCCGCGGGCGACAGCCGCCGACGCTCCGTATTCAAGGTCGTCGGGATGGGCCACGACAGCCAAAGCCCGTTCCCAATCCTCGGGGAGCGGGGCGAGAACTGGACCCGTCTCCAACTGCTGTCGCTTGGCCGGGTCGGTGCTGCTCACCAGCCTCAGACTAACCGCTTCGGCTCCTTGTCGGGCCATACCCGACCCTGGAGACGACAGAGTTGCCCCTGCGTGACACAAAGTGTGGCGGTCCGGTAGCAATGAGTAGTCATACTCTGGTAGCATTCAAAGTATGAAAGTAAGTGTGAACCTTCCCGACGAAGACTTACGGTTCCTCGCCGACTACTCCGAAGCGCACAACGGTCTGTCGCGCTCGGGTGCGGTTCAGCGGGCCGTCAGGCTTCTTCGCGCATCTCAGTTGTCGCAGAATTATGCCGATGCGTTTGAAGAGTGGGATGACGACGAGTTCCACCTATGGGACACCGCAGTTGCCGACGGGCTCGCCGCTAGCTGATGCACCGCAGCGAGATCCGCATCGTCGACTTCAGTGATGCCGTTGGTTCTGAGGCTGCTCGAACGCGGCCTGCTGTTATCGTCAGCAATGACGGTGCAAACTCCAGTGCCAGACGATTGGGGCGTGGCGTGATCACTGTAGTACCGGTGACCTCCAACACTGAGCGGGTCTATCCGTTTCAGGTCTTGTTGAGTTCGGCGGATACCGGGCTTGACTTTGATTTGAAAGCGCAGGCTGAGCAAATCAGGTCTGTCTCGGTGGAACGGATCGGCCGTGTGATCGGGATCGTTGACTTCGAGCATATGGCCCGACTCGACAACGCCCTGCGACTCCACCTAGCCCTCGATTGATACCCTCGGTTGTCCCCGCTGGCTGGTGTGCTTGATCAACCCAGGTAACGAGTCGCTGGTACAATGATTGCGTAAAGCCCCCAACAGCCTCTCCCCGGTTCACCGGGTGAAGCGGTTGGGGGCAGAGATCTTTTTGGTCCTAGCGGTTGTGCGGGGGTCTCTGCTCTGGGAGGCCTGATGGACTGGGTTCCGCGCGGACTGGTAGAAAGCGGGGGACGGGGTCATACCGCGTGTTCGGGGCCGAATCGGTGGTGAGGAATGGCTTGATCTCGTCGGCGGGGGAGTGCCCGCCGTACACGCCATCTCCTCGGCCATGTATGAGGCTTGCTGTCTAGGTGGAGCGATCACCGCGGATGATCGCTCGTCTTTGGGTTCCTCGTCCGTCTGGTGATCCGAGGGCTCGGAGCGGTCAGTTTCGTCAAACACAGTGGGCCGGGTTGTCCCGCGGTGAGTCGCCGGGAGCTGAGCTTAACCACGCCATGAGGCGACACGCCGAAGTTGGGTGGTCCTAGTCGTGATGGGATCTCCTGATCAAACCGAGAGGGGCTTAAGTGCTAGCGAGGACGCGGTAGATCGCTAATGGAGTACACGAAACGGCAGGAAACTCGTAACCGCTGGCGACTCGCGCCAAAGAGTCCATCTCTCCGACCAAAATATCGATCGCGTCCTCCATATCATTGCCAGTTGGAACCAATTCGGGCGCGGCGTCTTTAGCGATCGGCTCAACGAACACAAGAGACTCCAGGGCCCAAAGTGTGGAGTAGCCGCGACTTCCGATCGCTCGCCGAAAGCCGGGGTCGATCGCTTCGGGATCGCACGTACCAACAAATACCTGGTCAGGGTTGTCGGCATCGGGAACGACCTTGACCCGTACAACATCTCCGTATAGCTGCTCGACTACTGAGGCGACGCTGTCGATACCAAAATCGTTGAAGAGTTTCTTTTGCCCCTTGAGCTCGTTGTCGAGTTCGCTCATGCGTCGTTGCTTCTGCTGCTGAGTCAGCGATCCATCGCCCCGAACTTGTGATCTCTGCATTCCAATGATCGTTCCCATAAGGCCCTTTAGCCCTCGCATGAGGGCAACCACGGCCGCATAATCGACTAATCGAATGAGTCCGCTAACCCTGAAGAACCCGCCGTCCGCTAGGTTCGCCCTCTCCCAAGAGCCCGCTTCGCGCAGCAGTCCGGAGTCTTCAAGGTACTTCTCGAAGTCCGTGAACACGGCGTGATGCAGGGAGCGTGTCTCTGTGGATGATCGCGAGTAGCGAGCGTCATCCGAGTGAACACCGGACACTGAACCAAAAAGACTCAGCCGGGCCTCTGTGGTTGACTCATGTTCGTCCGAGATGGAACCCGTTCGGGTCTCGGGTACACCTCGGTCGGCTTGGGCCACGAACGAACGGATCCGCTCCCAGTCGAGGTAGATGAAGTCGCGTATGTTGGCCACCGCGTGGATCCTAGATTCTCGATGTGACAGTGGAGTGCCTTTCCCAGATCCAGGTAGGTGAGCAAGCATCCCGACAGTCTGAGTTTCTCAGGAGATGTGCTCGCCAAGAAGTTCCTCGACAGTCACAGGGTCGCCAAATGGGGGGACGCTTTGTGATTCGACACAACCACGATGTGCTGGTGGCTATTAGGTAGAGTCCTTTGGCGCGTGTCCGAGGATCTGAGC
>JAKZTU010000035.1:0-8216 GCA_047516945.1 Acidimicrobiales bacterium | reverse complement strand
CCGCAACTGGAGACGACGACGGAGACGGAGAAGACGACGGCACCGCAACTGGAGACGACGACGGAGACGGAGAAGACGACGGCACCGCAACTGGAGACGACGACGGAGACGGAGAAGACGACGGCACCGCAACTGGAGACGGTGAGGCGGTGGTTGGGGTGGAGATAAGCGGCCCCGCGTTCGCGGCCCCCCACACCGAATCGGTGTTCACTGTCACCGACACCACCGGACTGCAGACTCTGTCATGGACCGCGACCGGCCCCGACGACTTCACCGCGTCAAACAACAGCGAACAATTCGCGTTAACAACACCCACAGGCGGCGCCTACACCATCACCGTCACCGCCACCGACCCCGAAGGTGACACCCACACCGCCACCGTCACACTCAACGTGCTCAGCGACATCGCCGGCCACCAATTCGCCGACGAAATCGTCTGGCTCGCCGAACAAGGCATCACCCGAGGCTGCTCCCAACAACCCCTGCGCTACTGTCCCCAAGACCCCGTCACCCGCGCCCAAATGGCCACCTTCCTCACCCGCGCCCTCAACCTCCAAACCCCCCAACAACCAGCCGGCTTCCAAGACGTGAACCCCGCCAGCGTCCACGCCCCCAGCATCGAAGCACTATATGCAACACACATAACCCAAGGCTGCGCCCAACAACCCCTGCGCTACTGCCCCCAAGACCCCGTCACCCGCGCCCAAATGGCCGCGTTCCTATACCGGGCCCGCCACCTCATAGCAGCCGCCAGCTCGAACTAGGACCGCCCGTCCCGACCAGCCGAAACCCACACCAGCCATGCCAGGGCCAGACCCACGCAGCGGATGATCGAGACCCCCGCGGTGCCGATAATCAAGCTGCGGCGAGTTCGGGGAAGTAGGTGGCGTAGAAGCCGCGGTCGCGTGTGAGGAAGGCGTCCGCCGTGCTGAGTGCATGGGCGCCGATCAGGAAGTCGGTGATGATCCGTTCACGCGGTCCGCCCACTCGGCGGTACCGCTGCCAGCGCAGGCCCGCCTCGTAGGCGATGTCAGTGGTGATCGGCGACAGTGACGCGTTGATCTGCCGCAGCGTGTCGTCTAGGAGGGTCCGGCCGTCGAACGCCGGCACCAGTTCGGCGTACACGATGTCGCAGACCACAACGGCACCGGCGTCGTAGGCCGCCTTCAGGCGTTCACGTGATTCGGGGCCATGGGGCTCGTCGCCGTGGAGAATGTCCAGCAGGACGTTGGTGTCGACGGCGGTGATCACCGTCCTCGGATCTCCTCGATGTAGTCGTCGGTGCTCCCGCTGCTGTCGAGGATGGCATACACCCTCTCGACGGGATGCTGCGCAGCGGTCCGCTTGTGAATGAGGAGTCCTCCCTCGGTGGGAGTGAGCTCCACCTCAATGTTGTGATTCAGGCCGAATTGCTCCCGCAATCCCTTGGGAATCGTGATCTGGCCTCTCTCAGATATTCGCATGGTCTCTCCGTCTGAATTACTGCTACATCATTTCATACTCTAGTGTACAGAACGAACGGGCACAGGTCGTTCACCGCCATCACGGCTGGCCTGTACCATTCGTGCGGGCTCAGAACTGACGGACCGCCCAATGCTGGACCCAGACCACCAACCTTCCCGAGGGCGTTCGCTGGGTGTCTTAGTCGCAGACATGACGCACCCTCGCGCCGCGTTCATCGGCCGGTTCGCGCGGGCTGGTCGTGGTACCCCGTACGGGATTTGAACCCGTGCTACCACCTTGAGAGGGTGGCGTCCTAGGCCGCTAGACGAACGGGGCAGGTTTATCGCTGAGGCGATCTGCGACCGCATGAGTGTAACCGTGCGCCAAGATCCTCGGCGCGACAGAAACCAAAAGCTCGGGGAGGAGGACTTGAACCCCCAATGTCTGGACCAGAACCAGATGTGTTACCAATTACACCATCCCCGAAGGGCGACCGCATCGTACCGGTTTCCGTCGCCGTCTCGCACGAAATTTCCTCAACGTCGACCAGCGCGGGGGCGGCACCGTTCAGTTGGCGTTGCCGAACCAGTTGTCGACGCGTCGGTAACCAAGGATTCGCCCAAGCGACACAGCCATCGTTTCACGCGCCAACTGCCTCATCGAAGCTTCGCCGTCGGTCGGTGACATATATACGGTCAGTCCAGCCTCAACGGAAATCTGAGCGAGGCGCAGCGAGTGATACGGATCAGACACCACAACCGCCGACGACAGGCCGCGGTCATTGAGCACTCTGGCTGTGGCTGCCATCTGCTCCCAGGTAGACGCACCATCGGTCACCAGCAGCAGAGCGGACTCGGGGACACCTGCCTCTAGGAGATACTCAAATCCGGTGAAGCCCTCAGTGAACCGATCGCCTTGTTGTTTTGACCCAGTGGTGACAATGAGCGGCGCGGCGCCTTCGTGCCAAAGTTCCAAAGCATGGTCCAGCCGTTTCGCCAACACCGGGGAGGGCCTGCCGTCGTATTGCGCTGCACCGAGCACAACGATGGCGTCGCCTGGACCCCGATTGTCGATATCAAGGTTCATTCGCACCTGGATGAAATTGATTCCCACATAACCGACGACCAGAGTCCCGATTACCAAGAGCGTCCAGATGACGCGCCGCCCAGACAGCCAACCAAGCCGACCGCTGCACATCGGTCAGCCCGCTAGGCGGCTTCGGGCCGCGGCGATACGGGACAGTGTCTTCTCCTTGCCGAGGTGCGTCATCGCTTCCCACAGCGGGATGCCGGCGCCGCTACCAGTGAGAGCAATACGTAATGGAGCCTGCGACATCACCCGCGCACCGAGTTCCTCGCTGAGCCGGTTGCCGACCTCGAACACGGAGGCCTCCAAGCGTGCAGGATCGTTGAACGGATCGGTTTCAAGCACGCCGGCGAGTTCGGCTAGGACCCGATCTGCTGCTCGACCCTTGATCATGGCCTTGGCCCAAGCCTTCTCGTTGTATTCGCTGATTTCATCGACAAAAAGCCAATCGAGCCAAGCCGCCGCTTCCGACAGCGTCGAAATGCGCTGCTGAACCTCCGGCGCGAGCGCCTCAACAACCCCAAGGTCATAGTGCGCGGCAAGCCAAGGCGCCGCTGCTTCCACAAACTCAGCCGGTGTCAAAGCTCTGATGTATGCGTTGTTGATGTGCTTGAGCTTTGCCAGATCGAAATAGGCCGATCCCTTGTTGACAGCTTCAAGCGAAAACAGCGAAACGATCTCCGCTATCGGCCGAATCTCAATCTCGTCGGGTGGGCCCCAACCCAGCAGCGCCAATGCGTTCAGCAGCGCCTCGGGGAGATAACCGTCAGCTACGAACTCTGCGAGTGCAACGCTGTCACGACGCTTCGACAGCTTCTTGCGTTGCTCGTTGACGAGCAGCGGAAGGTGGGCATAACTCGGTGTTGGACCATAGCCGAGCGCTTCCCATAGCAGCTTGACTTTGGGGGTGGTGTTGAGAAGATCCTCGCCCCTGATGACATGGGTGATACCCATGTCGTGATCATCGACTGCGTTGGCGATAAAGAACACAGGTGAGCCGTCGCCTCGCCGGATCACGAAATCATCGATCGTGTCATGGGCGACCTCAACCCGACCACGAATCAGATCATCGATAACCGTTGAACCCTCATCGGGCACACGAAAGCGGACCACTACCCCATCACCGTCGGCCACATTGCGATCACGGGACCAGCCGTGATAGCCCTCCCGCAAACCTGCCTCGGCAGACAAACGCTGCGAATCGGCGGCGCTCAGATCGCAGAAGTACGCCTTGCCATCATCAATGAGTTGCTGGATTGCAGCCTCATGAAGTTGCTTGCGTTGCGACTGGAAGTAGGGGCCCTCATCCCAATCAAGTCCGAGCCAGCGCAACGGCTCCACGATGGCATCGACAAACTCCTGAGATTTCTTCGACTCGTCGGTGTCTTCGACCCGCAACACGAACTGTCCGCCGTGACGACGAGCGAACAACCAGTTGAAAAGGGCCGAACGGGCGCTCCCCACATGAAGGTAACCAGTCGGTGCCGGCGCAAAACGAACCCGCGGAACTTGCATGAGCCTCAGGCTAATCGTCGCCCGTCTACGCGCGATGACATCCCCAGAAGCTCTTCTCGCCGTTCATCAGCGAGTTTGCGTTCCTAAAGCCCTAGCGGAGATCTCCAGTCATCGGCACACGCAGCCGCCACCGACGCAGGACCCATACGCAATGTTGCCTCTGGAACAAGATCGGCGATCTCGCGTGCCGTGAAGTAATGGAACGACAAATGATGCAACTCTTCGAACAGCGGTCTACGGAACTCCACAAGCTCATCGGCAGCGTCACCGAGATAGCCGAACACGATCAGCGCTACACGAAGATCATCAGACACAGGCGCCCGTCCATACAACGAAGCACGGCGCAGCGCAACCGCACATGCACCCTCCAACACATCGGCTGCGTGCTCGCCCGCGGCGAGCACAAGATCACCCTCGAAACGTTTTGCGAGCTTATGCACATAGCCCTGATCGGGACCTTGGTTGCCCACCGCTGGTCCCGAAGGCTGCGCGCCGCCAACCACCTCACCTGGCCGATTCGCCAACCAACTCCCCGAACGACGCGGCGCAGAAACATACGCCTTGGGTTCATCGATCTTGCTAGGGAAATGCCGCGGCACAGACATGGCCGGTAAGCGTAGCGAGGATCGCCGTAACGTTGTGCCTGCAAGCGCTCTACGCGAGACTCCAACAGTGATCAATCACCCCCTCGCCGAGTTCACAGTGCTTGATTCAACCGACCGGCGGGGCGCACTTTGCGGACGGATCCTGGTTGATCTCGGCGCACACGTAGTTCGCCTGAACAACCATGACGACGACTCTGCTACCGACCGCTACCGCAACCACGGCAAGAGCCGGGCCGAAGCTGGCCAGGGACTCTCGGAGTTGTTGCCGCTCGTTGACGTGTTCATCGAGAACGGTGGACCCCGCGCTGACATTGACCGCCCCGCGCTCGGAGCCCAATACCCCCATCTTGTGATCGTCAGCCTCACCGATCTTGGTCTGAGCGGTCCGCGCTCGCACTGGTATCTGGAATCGCTTCCCGCCCAAGCCGCCAGCGGTGCACTTCACGCCACAGGTCATCCCTCGCAATTCCCCACCGCTCTTCCCGGATACCTGGCCCACGACTGTGCTTCGGTCCACGGCGCTATGGCCGCGGTGGCGGCTCTGATGGACCGGCGGCGGACTGGACTGGGACAGCAAATCGAAACGAGCTCGCAGGAAGCAGGACTGGGCGGGACGTATCCGTGGGGCGTGGCTATCCCCGGGTACCTGTCGGTAAACCCTTTCCTCCCGGTTGAAGGGAGGCGCAACGCTGAGGGGTTTTATCTAGTCGTGCCCTGCCGCGACGGCCATGTACGCATGGTGTTTGGCAGCGAGTCGGATTGGCAGGCGTTCGTTGAACTGTGTGGTGTGCCCACCGAGGTCTCTGGAGACGAGTGGAACGACCGGATTCACCGCATGCAGAACTCCGATGTGATCCGCGACGTTGCCACGCGGTCCTTCGCCGATCGCGATCGGTCTGAACTGTTCGATGAGTCGCTGCGGCTTGGCCTACCGCTGGGTTCTATACAGCATCCGCTGGAGTTTGTGAACCATCCCCAGACCACCGAGCGAGGCTTTTTTGTCGATGGAGTGGCCAGCCGGCTCTGGAGGTTCCAGCCTCCACCTACTCAGGCACCCCCACCTACTAAGGCAACTGCGGAGACGCTGGCCTCCCATGCTCTTGGCACCCGAAACCACGACGGTTTGCTGCTCGAAGGATTGCGTGTCATCGAGTTCGGCATCGCCGCGGTGGTGCCCGAACTTTGCTGGATGCTCTCAGAACTCGGGGCGGATGTCATCAAGATCGAGTCCCGCAAGAAGCCTGATGTGCTCCGCGCGGCCGGCCTCGACGACCTCGACAGGTCCTTTTGTTTCAACATGGAGTGCAGAGGTCGTCGCGGTATCGCTTTGGATCTCACGACAGCCGACGGGCGGCGACTGGCCAAAGAACTCTGCGCCACAGCCGATGTGGTCGCCGAGAACAACCGCGGCGGCGTGATGGCCAGACTCGGTCTCGATTATCCAGACATCGCGGCGGTCAATCCGAACGTGGTCTACGTGGCCTCGCAGGGTTACGGGCGTGGGGGTCCCATGGGAGAAATGAAGGCTTTCGGCCCGCTGAATTCAAGTTTCGCGGGTGTTCATATGTTGTGGAGCCACCCGGACGGTCCTTATCCATGCGGTACCTCGCTCAATCATCCCGACCACATCGCCTCGAAGATGTTGACGGTGGGAGTCTTGTGTGCGCTTGACCACCGCTATCAAACCGGTGAGGGGTCCTTCGTGGAGATGGCCCAAACCGAAGCCGCCGCGTACCTGCTCGGTGAGCTCTATCTGGAGGCAATCGAGACTGGCGTGAACCCCACGAACCTTGCCAATCGCGACCCCCATATGGCCCCACAAGGTGTCTATCCCGGTTCAGAGGACGACAGTTGGGTCGCCATCACGGTGCAGAGCGACGATGCTTGGCGGGCACTTGAGCTGGCAGCCTGTTGGACCGCCGATGAGACTCTGGGCAACGTTGAAGCTCGATTCGTCGCCCATGACGCCATTGACGAACGGCTGAGCCAGTGGACTTCGCAAAGAGCTCCCGAACAGACCGCCGAGTTGCTCCAGACTGTGGGGGTGTCGGCGATGCCCGTGATGGGTCCGCTCGATCACTTGGCAGACCCGCACCTCGGCGAACGCGGACTGATGGTCGATCTGGTACACGAGGTACACGGGCCTGAGCAACAGCCTGCCAATCCCACCCGAATGTCACGCACCGTGCTGCGCACCGCCCAGTCTGCTCCTCCACTCGGGTATCACACCCACGAGGTGCTCCGCGAAGTGCTTGGCATCGATGACGACGAACTCAACCGTCTCGAAGCCACCGGTGTTTTCTACTGAGCGACGCCGGTCGCCGGAGCGGTTGGGGCCACACACCAAATCTGCGCGTTAAACCACACAGGATGTAGCTAATCGCGCAGATTTCGGGGAATCAGGGCTGCTCGTCGGCTATGAGTAAGCCGTAGACGAGGGAATCGATGAGCGCCTGCCACGACGCCTCAATGATGTTCTCAGAGACGCCGATAGTCGACCATGAGCGCTCGCCGTTAGTGCTGTCTAGCAGCACACGCGTCACCGCGCCGGTTCCCTGCTCAGTGTTGAGCACCCGAACCTTGAAGTCAGTCAACGACACCCGATCGATCTCCGGATAGCGGCCGTTCAGAGCCGAGCGCACGGCCGCGTCGAGTGCGTTGACAGGACCGTTGCCCTCCCCCACCGCGATTCGGCGTTTCCCGTCAACCCAGATCTTGACGGTGGCCTCAGTCTCGACGTCGACTGCAACATCGTTCCACAAGCGGGCACCCGTGCCGGAACGATGAGCCATATCGACCGAGAACGACTCAAGCGTGAAATATGGCTGTTCCCAACCGGCTGCACCACGCATCAGCAACTCAAGGGAAGCATCGGCAACTTCGAAGTGATAGCCCAGATGCTCGAGCCGCTTAAGAGTCTCGACCACATCCCCAAGAACCTTCCCATCAATCTCAAGACCCAAGTTCTTAGCTTTCATTGCCAGAGTCGAGCGCCCGGCCATCTCTGAAACCACAATGCGCGTGCCGTTGCCCACTGCCTCCGGCGCAACGTGTTCGTAGGCATCAGGTCGCCGATTCAAAGCACTGGTGTGAAGGCCGGCTTTGTGCGCGAACGCCGAGGAACCCACATAAGGCTGCTGCGCGTCGGGGGTGAAATTGACCAGCTCAGCGATGTGGTGTGACACCGAGGTCAACCGAGGAATACGACCTTCGGGAAGACATCGAATCCCCATCTTCAATTCGAGGTTGGCCATGATCGGTACCAGGTCACAGTTGCCGACCCGTTCACCGTAGCCATTGATCGTGCCTTGGACCTGGGTGGCTCCGGCCCGCACGGCAGCTAGAGCATTGGCTACGCCACAGCCAGTGTCGTTGTGAAGGTGGATACCGACACCGCAGTCCACGTGAGCGATCACAGCAGACACGGCTCGTTCGATTTCGGGAGGCAACGAACCACCGTTGGTGTCACACAACACCACCGCTTCAACCCCCGCAATAGCAGCCTGTTCGAGCACTCGAAGGCTGAACTCAGGGTTTCGTTTGTAGCCGTCAAAGAAGTGTTCAGCA
>JAKZTU010000034.1:0-3940 GCA_047516945.1 Acidimicrobiales bacterium | reverse complement strand
TGGCGTAGTCATCTACTAGGTCGCATGCGCCGCTTTCGATCACTTCGTCGAGGAACCAGCCCGATACCTGAGCCATGCGATCTCGATTGGCTTCAACTGCTTTGGTGACCATGAATGGGTTTATTACCCGACGCAGATCGGCGTGCTCGCGACCATCGATTTCTGACACGCCCATGCGAGGAAGGTTCGACGGCCGGGGGATCCCACAGATTCCCCGGTAAGCAATTCCCTCCTCAGACTCTGGGTCGTAGCGATGCGCAAACGTTTCGTTGTCGCGGGCCACCTGCGCCACCGAGTCGTAATCGGTGACCATCCAAAAGCCGCCGTATGCCGCGTTGTACGCAACCGGGCAAGTCTCACGTAGTTCCGCGTAGCGCTGGTGTCGCTGCGCGACAAAGTCCGCTTCCTGGTGGTCAACGTCTATATCGTCGCTCACTGGGTCTCCTGCCAACTTGCTCACCGATGCTCAGTCTTGTTTCATCTACTGGCGCAGCGCAAGCGTTCTTGGTCACGCAACCAGCACAGGTGTTAGTTTCTGCTGCACGGGACTATGCCAAGGGAGACCGCCGTGGACATGAACGACATGATCCTGGTGAGTGTGGATGATCACCTGTGCGAACCGCCGCACATGTTCGATGCGCACCTGCCAAAGAAATGGGCTGACGAGGCACCAAAGCTGATTCGGACCAACGAAGGCAACGATGTTTGGACGTTCAACAAGGCGGTGATTCCCAATGTCGGGCTCAACGCGGTTGCTGGACGCCCCAAAGAAGAATACGGGATCGAGCCGACCTGTTTCGAAGAGATGCGTCCCGGCTGCTACGACATTCACGAACGCATCAAAGACATGAACGCCGGGGGTGTGCTCGGCTCGATGTGTTTTCCTTCGTTCCCCGGTTTCGCCGGACGCCTGTTCGCTGCTCACCCCGACAAGGAGTTCGCAGCAGATCTCATCCGCGCTTACAACGACTGGCACATAGACGAGTGGTGCGGTAGCTACCCGGGACGCTTCATCCCCATGGCGCTGCCCATGATCTGGTCGGCGGACGAATGCGCTGCAGAGGTCCGTCGAGTGGCCACCAAGGGTTGCCACTCAATGACCTTCACCGAGAATCCGGTGCCGCTAGGGGAGCCGAGCTTCCATGACGAGTACTGGAACCCGCTGTGGGACGCGTTGGTGGATTGCGACACGGTGTTGTCGATCCATCTCGGTTCCTCGGGACAGTTGGTGGTGACCGCACCCGATGCCCCCATGGACGTGATGATCCAGATGCAGCCCATGAACATCTCCATCGCGGCAGCCGATTTGTTGTGGTCAACGCTGCCCCGCCGCTACCCGAAACTCAAGATCGCCCTCTCCGAGGGAGGTACCGGCTGGGTTCCCTATTTCATGGACCGGGCCGACAAGACCTACAACATGCACCATCTTTGGACTGGTCAGGATTTCGGCGACATGCTGCCCAGCGAAGTGTTCCGCCGCAATTTCTTGACCTGTTTCATCACCGACCCGGTTGGTGTGGCCCTGCGCCATGAGATCGGCATCAACAACATCTGTTGGGAAATGGACTATCCCCACTCCGATTCCAACTGGCCCAACGCACCCGAGGAGTTGGCTGAGGTGTTGGTCGGGGTACCCGACGACGAAGTCAACCGCATCACCCATCTCAACGCCATGGACTGGTATTCCTACGATCCGTTCGCGTTGCTTGACCGCAAGGATTGCACCGTCGGCGCGTTGCGCGCCGCCGCAGGCGACCACGATGTGTCGGAAAAGTCATTGTCGACAGGCCGTTACGAAGCTGGCGGCAACGTTTCGCTGAAGGACTTCGCGGCCAAAGCCTCAGGTCGCTGAGCGTCAGCGCAAACCTCCGTCGAGACGCAGGATGGCGCCGGTGGTGTAAACGCTGGCATCGCTCGCGAAATAGAGGGCCGCGCCGACAACCTCGTCGGGTTGACCAGCCCGGCCCAGGGAGATCTGGTCGCCGAGTCCAGCGATCGCCTCAGGTGACCAAGCCTTGGAGATGTCGGTCAGGAACGGGCCGGGTTGGATGCAGTTGACCCGAACTTCGGGTCCGTACGCCTTGGACAGGCTTTCGGTCAGATTGTGGAGGCTCGCTTTGGCCATCCCATATACGACTTCGCCCGGTGTCGGTTTGGTTGCCGCGCTTGAGCTGACGAAGATGATCGAGCCTGAGCCGCACGCCTTCATACGGTCGCCTACCACGGCGGTCAAACGGAACGTCCCCTTGAGGTTGACATCCATCACCTTGTCGTACAGCGCTTCGCTGATCTCTCCAACTGAGGGATACAAAGGTGCCATTCCAGCGTTGTTGACCAGGATGTCAATGTCACCGAACCGTTGGTAGGCCGCATCGGCAAGCGCCTCTACCTGGTCCCAATACCCAACATGACACTCGAGCGGCAGAGCTTCGACACCAAAGGCACGAGCTTCATCAGCAACCGCTTCGCAGTTGTCGAGCTTACGGCTAGCGATGACAACGTTGGCTCCGTGTTCGGCAAAGGCCAGAACCATTTCACGTCCGAGTCCCCGACTGCCGCCAGTGACTACGGCAGTGCGCCCCGTCAGGTCGAATAGTTCACTTGCGTGGGTCATGGCTCTTGCTCTGAGATGTTGGCTAGGCGCTTTGCGATGTTGACTAGGCGACAGTATGCACCCTGGGCCATACTTGGCAGCAACATCTCACTCAACAGCATCTCACTCACAGCATCTCACTCAACAGCGAGGCGACCGCTATGACCAAGCGAGCAATTGACTTCCCGGTGTTCGACGCCGACAACCACATGTACGAGACAGAGGATGCGTTCACCCGCTATCTTCCGTCGAAATACGCCAACGCCATCAAGTACGTGCAGGTCAAGGGCCGCACCAAAATCGCCATCAACGACAAGATCTCCGACTTCATCCCCAACCCGACATTCGAAGTCGTGGCCGCTCCCGGTGCTCAAGAAGAGTTCTACCGTTCGGGGAATCCCGAGGGAAAGACGCTACGGGAGATCTTCGGCAAACCGATCAAATGTCCTGAGTGGGCTCGCAATGCCGAAGCCCGGCTACCCCATCTCGACGAACTGGGGCTTGATGGCTCGCTCATCTTTCCGACGTTGGCCAGCCTGCTCGAAGAGCGGATGCGCGACGATCCTGATCTCTGCCATGCCGCGGTCCATTCCCTGAACCAGTGGATCTATGACGAGTGGCGTTTCGACTACGAGGGACGGATCTTCGCTACGCCGGTGATTTCCCTGCCGATCGTCGAAAAAGCTATCGAGGAACTGGAGTGGTGTTTGGACAAGGGTGCACGATGCATCCTGATTCGCCCCGCTCCAGCTTGGGGGTTGCGTGGTCCTCGTTCGCCAGGTTTACCGGAGTTTGATCCGTTTTGGGCAAGAGTGCAGGAAGCCGGTGTGATGGTCGGCATGCACAGTTCAGATTCGGGCTACGCCGATTTGGTTTCGATTTGGGAAGGAAGCGGGGAAATGCTGCCATTCAAGCCCAATCCGTTGCGCAGTCTGGTCATGTCCAACCGGCCGATCACCGACATGATGAGCGCCATGGTGTGTCACGGCGCTTTCACCCGGTTCCCAGATCTACGAATCGGCACGATCGAAAATGGCGGAACCTGGGTAGCACCCTTTGTCAAGAGCCTTGAGGAGATTTACAAGAAAATGCCTCAAGAGTTCAGCGAGCATCCTGTCAACGCTTTCAAGCGCAACGTGTACGTCAATCCCTTTTGGGAGGATGCTCTTGAAGGTTTGCTCGAAATCATGACTCCGGACCGTCTCCTGTTCGGGTCCGACTATCCCCATCCTGAGGGGCTCGGCAATCCAATTGAGTTCGTTGACGATCTGCCCTCGTCTCTCGGCCACGATGACGTCGCCAAGATCATGGGCGGAAATCTCAAGTCGCTGCTAAAAGTCTGACCGA
>JAKZTU010000033.1:0-10087 GCA_047516945.1 Acidimicrobiales bacterium | reverse complement strand
GCAGCTATCAACAACAACACGCCGTTGATCAACTCGTTTGTTGGAATCTGCCCTTTGTCGAGCGATTGCTGTGCCCTGCGCAGCACGCTGAGACCTTCTCGCCTGACGAGGGCGGCACCGACCATACTGGTCAACACGATCAGACCGATGGTGTTCCATCCACCCATGGCCTCGTTGAACGCGAGGATGACATAACCCTCAACGACTAGGACCACAAGGAACAGAATAAAAAGGATGCCCAAGATGCAGCCATCGTACGAGCAATCAGGGTCCACGCGCCGCAGAACCCCGTGAGGGCGCCGGCGCTCTAGGCTGATCTGGCCGTGACTGAACAAGCTTCACGCCCCCCGTCGGTCGACCGGCTGGCCCGGTCGTTGCACGACACTGGCCTTCCTCACCCAATGCTGGTGGAGGCGGCTCGAACCGCGATCTCAGCCGGATCCCCCCAAAACGCACAGCAGATCGCAAATGACATGGCCAGACGGCTACTACGTCCAGTCATCAACGGTACCGGCACGCTCTTGCACACCAATCTCGGTCGTGCCCCAATGAGCTGGGCACAAACCGACCAATACTCCAATCTCGAATTCGATCTGACCACCGGCGAGCGCGGCTCACGCATGGACACCGCGCCAGCACTGATCGCTCAGGTTTGCGGAGCTGAAGCTGCAATCGTTGTGAACAATTGCGCGGCGGCAGTGTTGCTCACCTTGGCGAGCCTTGCCGAGGGCAAGGGAGTAGTTGTTTCTCGGGGCGAACTGGTAGAGATCGGCGGTGGTTTTCGGGTTCCAGACGTGATGGCACGTTCGGGGGCACGCCTCATTGAAGTCGGCACCACCAACCGCACGCGGCTCGACGACTTCAAACACGCGGTCGATCAGCACGGCGAAGACGCAGCTCTAGTGCTGCAGGTGCACCAGTCGAACTACAAGATCGTCGGCTTTACCGAAGCCCCCCGAACCGCGGAACTCGCCACGCTCAACCCCCCGCTGGTCGCAGATATCGGCTCAGGACTCGTTGACAGTCGTTGTCCCTGGCTGCCCGGCGGGCCACCAGGGTGGCTCGACGACGAACCAGCCGCTCGTCAAACACTTGAAGCGGGCGCAGATCTAGTCACATTCTCCGGCGACAAACTCTTCGGAGGGCCGCAAGCAGGAATCATTGCGGGCCGGGAGGATCTGGTGGCAACTTGCGCGGCGCATCCGTTGGCTCGTGCGCTGAGGCCCGGGGGCTTGGTGCTCGGCGCTTTGCAGGCAACTGCTCTCGCCTATCTCAATCGTGACGGTGACGCCATCCCGTTTTGGCGAATGGCGTCTTTGTCTCAAGATGTGCTGCGCTCCCGAGCTAAGAACCTCGGTGTTGGCATCGCTGTGGATGTGGCTTCCACGCCGGGAGGTGGGACTTTGCCGGAAGTCGAGATTCCATCAGCGGGAGTGGCGGTCGAGGGTGATCAACGCAGCGCCTTGCGCAACCGGGAGCGCCCGATCATTGCCCGGGTCGTCGACGGGCGCACAATCATTGATCTGCGCACTGTTCACCCAGAAGATGATTCTGAGATAATAGCTGCCCTGACCCCCGACGCTGACTAATGACCCGCTCACCACGCACTGGGGGCGCTGACTAATGCATGTTGTCGCGACGGCGGGTCATGTGGATCACGGCAAGTCGACTCTTGTCAAGGCATTGACCGGCACCGACCCAGATCGGCTATCCGAGGAGAAGGCACGCGGACTCACCATCGACCTGGGCTTCGCTTCAACTCAACTTCCCTCGGGCAGAGGGGTGGCCTTTATCGATGTGCCCGGCCATGTTCGCTTCCTCAAGAACATGTTGGCGGGGGTGGGCAGTGTTGACGCCTGCGTTTTCGTGGTAGCGGCCACCGAGGGTTGGAAGCCGCAGTCCGAGGAACATCTACAGATCCTGCAGCTATTAGGGATCAAGCACGGTTTGGTGGCGTTGACAAAAACAGGTTTGGCCGATGAGGACTTGCGAGAATTGGCGCGACTTGACGTGGAAGAACGTGTCGAAGGCACGTTTTTGGAAGCTGCTCCGATCGTTGAGGTGGACGCGCTCGACGGATCCGGTATTGCCGACATCGGGGTGACACTCGACGAATTGCTTGAAGCCACACCGACCGCTGTCGATCACAAGCGTCCCCGTCTCTGGATTGACCGAGTGTTCGCTGCGAAGGGATCGGGCACGGTCGTAACGGGAACCCTCACCGGCGGCCGGGTACGGGTCGGCGATGAGTTGACTGCTCTGCCCCACCGGCGAGCCGTACGGGTCCGCGCGCTGCAGAGTTTGCACGCGCAACGCTCGAAAGTAGGTCCTGGGAACCGGGTCGCCTTGAACCTGTCCGGGGTCAGCCATGATGAATTGACCCGCGGCGATGTGCTGGTCAGGGCCGACCAGTGGCATGTCACCCAGCGGGTGGACGGCCTGTTGAAGGTTCTTGATGCAATCGACCATCCGGTGACCCGGCGGGGCGCTCATATGGCGTATCTGGGCTCTGGGGAGTTCCCTGTCCGGGTCCGAGTGCTGGGTCCCTCTGAGATTCAGCCGGGCACGGAGGGTCCGGTGCGCCTTCACCTTCCTGTCGGCTTGCCGTTGCTGCCCGGTGACCGTTTTATCCTTCGTGAATCGGGCCGGGGTGAAACGCTCGGTGGGGGAGAAATCCTCGATGTTGACCCGATAGTTGCCGCTGCCAGAGCCCAACCTGATCGCAGCTTGGACCGGGTGATCGCCGAGCGAGGCCGAGTGGATGTCGACCATCTCCTGCGACTTACCGGCGAGCATCGCAAGGCCGATGTAGGGAATTGGGCGGTGGATCCCGCTGTGTTGAAGGCCAGGCACACCGAACTCAGTGAGGCCATCGCCGCTTCCGGGCCGCTCGGACTTGATATTGCAAAGCTCGACGACTTCGGCCGCGCGTTGCTCGACACGATCGAGGGTGTGGCTGTGGATCACGGCCATGCCCGAGCAATCGACGCTGTCGACACCTTGACCGGACACGCTTACATCGATGCCTTAGAGGCGTCGCCCTTCGCCCCGCCAGATCCTGAGGGAATTGATAGGGCCGAACTTCGGGAGTTGGTTCGGAGGGGGGACGTGGTGGAAGAGGGTGGGGTTTACTTCGCGGCTAGCGCACTCGATGCCGCGGCCAGAGTCGTGGCTGATCTGCTGAGCCGCCAACCAGATGGGGTAACGGTTGCCGAAGTCCGCGATGAGTGGGGGACGAGCCGCAAGTACGCCATTCCGTTGTTGTCTTATCTCGATAACAACGGGATCACCAGACGTCGAGGTGATCTGCGGATCGGCGGACCCCGACTGCCGCCGCCAGATAAATCGGCCTAGCGAAATCCGCTTAGACGGTCAACAGTTGACGGCGTTCGGTTTCACTCAGTCCACCCCATATCCCGTGTTGTTCACGAATGGACAGGGCATGGGCCAAGCAGTCGTTGCGCACCGTACAGGTTTCGCAAATCGCCTTGGCATGCCTTTCGCGGGCCCGCTTTTCATCTCGTCGCTCTGGCGACGTAGGAGGGAAAAAGATCGCCGATTGAGGTCCGCGGCAAGCCGCTCGCAATTGCCAATCTATGGCGTTGATTTGCTTAATCATTAACACTCCGTTTCTTCAGATGTTTGGCTACCAGACAGAACCTGAATGGGCAAACGTTTTAAGCGCGAAATAGAGATAACATCCTACTATTAGTAGTTTTTTTGGTCAACAGCTAAAAAATTGACTCAATTTGGATCAATGGCGCATCTCGCGGTAGTCACGAGCACCGCCAGTTTCGGGTTCGATCTCAAGGTAAAGCCCCTCAATGGCAACGATGCGAACCTGATCGCCCGCCGAGATCGGCGTCGTGCGATTCACTCGTGCTCGCCATGGAGCACCCTCAACACTGACGATGCCTTCCTTCTTGATGTCTTCTGTCGCCTCAGCCATCATCCCCACCATCCATTCGCGGCCGATCGTGGGCGTTCCGAAGCGTGTGCGGATCATCGACGGCATTCCCGAGATCATCGAAAGCGAAATGCCGATAATGCCCACCAGCAGCGTTATCCACGAGATCGCCATGCCGTCGTACAAGAACAACGATCCGGCAATCAGACAAATCGTCGCGATCCACGACCAGACCCGCGGCACTCCCACCTGCACATCAATGGCATAGCCAAACATGGCCACGACAAGCAGTGCGATCGCCCAATTCCGAGCAGGCAAAACGTCGAAGCCATAGCAACCAACCACAAAGCAGCCCGCCCCCATCACTCCGGCTATCCCAACACCTGCCGTATAGAACTCGAATATGAGCAGCGCCGCCCCAATTAAAAAGAGCAGATACGCCATGGCAGGACTCGCAAGGCTATGCACCCAGCCGTCAATCAAAGGGAGCTTGGAGAAACGAACTCGCGAATCCGGCACACGCACCGGTTCGTCACCGCTGCTGTCTACTGTGCTAGCAAAACCGGGCAAATCCAGCACAAAGAACACAAGAGTAGGTGAATCGCGCTTGGCGAGACCCTGCTCAATAACGGTTTCTTCATCTACCGTGCCGTTCTCTAAAGCATCGGCGACAAGCAAGAACTCATCGGACAAAAGCTCCGGAAAGATCAGTTCACCGGTGTTTCCAAACCGTGCACCCACCGCGACCGACAACTCCTCAGTCGCCGCTACAAGCTGAGCCGCCCCACCCTGAGCGCTGGCTCCAGAGGGACCAACCCAGGCGTAAACCGGGACCGCGGAGTCAACAATGGCCTGTGCCACCTCCGTTAGCCGTTCGTCGCTCACCACATGCCCACGACTGTTTACCTGAAGGACTAGGCCACCCGATCCGCCGGCTTCGGCTTTGGCGATGGAGTCCTCAATGGAGTCAGCGACAATCTCGTCGATCAACCCTGGGATCTCGACCACATCAAAAATCAGGAATTCATCGGCCGTAGATGTTTGAGCAGCCAATCCTGAGCTTTGCTGGGCGTGGGCGGGCATGAACCAACCAAGCAGCAACATCGCTAGCAGCGCGGCCGCAGACGATAGCGTGACCCAACGACGTAGCTTTCGCCGTGTCCATCGTGTCAATCGCTTCGAGGAGGGGAATGGATCCCGGTCAATTCTTCGCATCGTCGCGGATCCTGATCGTGGCGGGGAAAGGTGGTGTGGGCAAGACCGCCACCTCAGCCACCTTGGCCTTGGCAGCGGCTCAAACCGGACGCACCGTCCTGCTTGTGGAGGTGGCTGGCCGGTTGGATTCGGCACCGATGTTCGGCGTCGACCCACAAGGCTACGACGAGCAAACCGTTTACAACGACTCAGGCCCCGGCTTGATCCGCTGCCACTCAATTACTCCCGACGCGGCACTCACCGATTGGCTGAGCAATCACGGTTTTACGCGGATCGTGCGGCGCATGTCCAAGTCTGGATTGCTGGAGATCGTGGCCACCGCTACACCCGGTATCAAGGAACTGTTGGTGCTGGGTCAGATCAAACACCTTGAGCAAAACCGTGTGGCCGACCTGATAATTGTCGATGCTCCAGCCGCGGGCCATGCGCTCAAATTCTTGAAAGCTCCGCTGGCAGTGCGCAACACGGCACGAACCGGTGTGCTGCGACGCCAGGCAACAGAAGCCTTGGAAATGTTGAGCGACAGCGAGCGATGCCGAGCTCTGTTAGTCACCATCGCCGAGGAAACTCCGATCAAGGAGTTGGTCGAAACGGCATTCGCTGTTGAAGACGAGGTAGGGCTAGCCCTCGGCCCGGTAGTCGTCAACGGCCTTCTTCCATCAATCGAAGCACTCGACAAGATTTCTGACCTCAATGTGTCCGACATCACAGCATCGCAGCACAACCTGCATACAGATGAGATCAGCGACCTTGTTACGGCAACGAACTTTCGGCGTGATCGCAAGTCGTTGCAAAACGATCAACTCACCTCGTTGGCGCAGCAGTTGCCTCTTGCACAGATACGTCTGCCGCATCTGTTCACAACCTCGGTCGGTCTCACCGAACTCACGACGCTCGCCGCAGCGGCCAACACTTCCATTGAAGCAATCGAACAGTGGGCCGGCTCATGAATGACACTCCACCGCTAAGCGATATGACGAGCAGCACTCCGCCAATTAGTTATGGCCCAATTAGTGATGGCCCAAATAGTTATGGACCAAATAGTGATGGCCCAAATAGTGATGGCCCAAATAGTTATGGCGACCTTGTTGGTCAGAAGAGGGTTATCGTCGCCTGCGGTACCGGCGGCGTCGGCAAAACAACGATGGCTGCGGCCACAGCGGTCGCAGCGGCCCATGCCGGACGGCGGGCCGTGGTCGTCACAATCGACCCGGCCAAACGCCTCGCCGACGCCCTCGGGATCGACGAACTCGACAACACCCCGACGGTAATCGAAGGCAACTGGCCGGGGACTCTCGGCGCCATGATGCTTGACAGCAAAGCAACCTTCGATGACGTGGTCACACGCCACGCCACCAGCCAAGACCAGGTAGAACACATCTTCAGCAATCGCTTCTACGTGAATATTTCGACGGAATTGCCGGGCACTCAGGACTACATGGCCGTCGAGAAGCTGAACGAACTGCACTTCTCGGGCGACTGGGACCTCGTGGTGGTCGACACACCACCAACCCGCGATGCTCTCGCCTTCTTTGAGGCCCCCAAGCTGCTGACGAGGCTGCTCAACAACACCATTTACAAGTTGCTGATATCTCCCCGTCCCGGCGTTCTGCGGGCGGTAAACAGGGCTGCGGGAGGTGTGGTTCGCCGTCTGTCACGCGTTGTCGGCGCCGAGGTCGTTGACGATGCCATCGAGTTTTTTCAAACGTTTCAGGGCATGGAAGAAGGTTTCAAACAACGAGCCGATCAGACCCTGGCCCTGTTGGCATCCAACAACACTGCCTTCGTACTCGTTGCCTCTCCCCGAAGCGACACAATCGCCGAAGCGCGCTACTTTCTCAGCAGGTTGGCCGACGCCGACCTGTCAGTCCACGCGGTAGTAATCAATCGCATGCTCGCTGCCTTGTCGATATCAACCGACGAGGCCGCAGAGCTTCAGACCAGATTGGGCGCAAGTCCACTAGTTGGCCCGGCACAAGCTCTTGTTGATCACGTCAACGCCTCCGCAGGCGACGAAGGCAGGGTCTCACAACTCATGGCTTACGTCCCCAACGCGACGCTGACCAAAGTTCCGATGCTGTCGAGCGACGTGCACGACATATCCATGCTCAGCCATATCGCCGAACTGCTGACTCAAGACCCGCTCTGACAGCGCCCGAAACCAACCGCTGAGAACTAGCTACCGCAAATCACGGGCTCAGTTTTCGCTGAGAGCAGCTACAGCTTCGGGTAGGTCTTCCTTCACGGGGACAATGCGATCAAACCCAGTCGTATGAAGCAAACGAGAAATCGCAGCACGATCACTGAACACGGAGATCCGGCCATCGTTGTCGCGAACCTTGCGGATGCCTCCGATCAAGGCTCCGAGACCCGCTGAGTCCATGAATTGCACGCCCGACAGGTCGACCATCAGTCGCTGTTCCTCAGAAACCTTTGCGAAAGCCTCGCGGAATTGAGCGACGGAGTATGCGTCGAGTTCTCCCTCCGGGCGAAGCACAACATAGTTTCCATCGCCTACGCGATCAGTTGAGATCTCAAGCACAAGCGCATCGTATCCCTTTTGTCGCGTTGTTGTGCCAGCCCACTCGCCGACACCACAGCTACGGTTACAGCGGTGTACGATTCGGCGCGTGTCCGACATTCTTCTTGCCACCGACGCCGATTGGTTGGTTGACGACATCGAAGCCGCGATCGGCGGAGCTCACCTTATTCACCGAGTATGGCGCGGTGCGGATGTCGTGGGGGCTATTGCACAGATCAACCCCGACCTGGTGCTGTTGGATTTTCAAATCGGCAATATGGGGGGCGTAGCTGCCTGTCTGGCAGTCCGCCAGGAAGAGGAGGCGGGTCGGCTCGAACCGAGCGTCATCTATCTGCTGCTTGACCGTGAAGCCGATGTCTTCTTGGCTAGCCGAGCTGCTCCCGACGGGTGGCTGATTAAACCACTCAATCCTTTCAACACTCTGCGGACCATCGAGAAAGCACTCGCGTCGCTCACCGAGAGCCGGTAAACTCACGCTTCTGCAACACGGGCAGTGGCGCAGCTTGGTAGCGCGCCTCGTTCGGGACGAGGAGGTCGTGGGTTCAAATCCCGCCTGCCCGACAAAATTTTGATGTCCCGAGACATAGGAACCTTGTGAACCCACGGGTTGGGGTTTTCAGGGTTCGTTTTGGGGTTGGTAGTCGCGGCTTGGGTCAAGGGTGAGGTGTCGTAGGAGTTCGCCGGTTTGGGTTGCTACGACTCTGATGTCGAGGTCGGCGACGAGCGAAATCACTCCGGGTTTAGTGGAGGCTCTGGGGCGCTCCATTGTTTCGACACATAAGGCTCCTATGTCCTGAACTAGCACACCACCAGCTCCACCAACAGGGATGTTCGATCAGCTTGGCGGCGTGCTCGGGCCGTGTTGGTTGTTGCGGCCTAGAGGTAGGAGTCGAGGGCGTCTCGGATGACTTGGCTCTCGGTGGTCTTGTCGGAAGCTGCCCGCTGCTTGATCCGGCTCTTGTAGCTTTGAGGAGCACGGAATGTGTACACCTCGGCCCGTGTCTCTCCGATTCTTGGTGAGCGGCGGCGCGTCCGCTTGATCTTGGCGAGTTCGTCGGGCGTGAACTCGCGCCCCTCGAAGTCCGTGGCGATGGCCTCTATCTCATCGCCGGTCAAGGTCCTGTCGGTCTTAGTCTCGTTGCTCATGGTCGCTCCCCGGTGAGGTAGGTGCGGAAAAACTGGGCGCAGTGGCATCGCGTGAACGACCAAGTCCTGTTCTGCTGCCAGGAGGTACAGGAGTTCAAGCAGGTTGCCCGCACGGTCGGGGCCGATGCACAGGCTCTTGG
The DNA here is from genome assembly GCA_047516945.1 of Acidimicrobiales bacterium. Classification (GTDB taxonomy): domain Bacteria; phylum Actinomycetota; class Acidimicrobiia; order Acidimicrobiales; family Aldehydirespiratoraceae; genus VXYK01. The sequence continues at coordinate 1,137 of JAKZTU010000033.1, read as the reverse complement.
TCGGTTCATGTTCGCTGTCGATGTCTATAGAAGCCCATGGCGTGTTGCCATGCATGCCGGATGTCCTCGTCGGTCAACCCGTGCCGGTAGGCCGACTCGAATCTGCACCGCTTAAGCGTAACACGTTTAAGGGTGATTTGAGTCCGCCTTTGTCTTGACACATCCGTTTCCTATGTCCTGACGCAGCACACCGCCCGCCCGACGTTCTTTGGGCATCTGGGTTCGTAGGGTTGAGGGATGGATCTTTTGGAGATGCGTCGACGGGTTTCAGAAGCCCGGTCAGGGGTTTTGAGCACCATCACGGCCCAAGGGCGACCCCACGCGGTGCCGTGTTGCTTCGTGCTGGACGGCGAGGTGGTGTACTCGGCGGTCGATGCCAAACCGAAGTCCACGCTGGCGCTGCGCCGGCTGGACAACCTCGCCGCCCATCGGCATGCCTGTTTGCTGGTAGACTGCTACGACGACGATTGGTCGGAACTCTGGTGGATACGACTGGATTGCAGTGGTCGTGTGCTCGCCGACGGCGACAAGCGTGGCCGGGCCTTGGACCTATTGGCAGCGAAGTACCCGCAGTATCGATCCGCACGACCACCCGGCCCCGTGATCGCCCTCGACGTCACCACATGGCGTTCGTGGCCATGACCTGCCCTCGCGTTATCGGTCACGACCAGCAATACGATGAACAACTACGTTCAAGCTGGGAATGGTTCTAGATCGACAGCTCTCCGTGAGCGATGCGCCGTCTTGGGGTCAAAATTCGGCTTGAACCGGACGGCTATTGTTCTATAATCGAACATATGAGTAGGGAGAGCGAGCAGTTGGGGGCTCGCGTGGCCGCCGCTCGACGCGATGCAGGCCTCACGCAAGAGGAGTGCGCGACGCGTGTGGGGATTGCTCGCAGTGCCTTGGCCAAGGTCGAGACCGGCAGACGGGGCATCAGCGCGACCGAGTTGGTCCGACTCGCGCAAGCATTGAAGATGCGTGTCGAATGGTTCTTCGAAGACGCCCCTCAGGCGGTGCTGTCGAGGCGAAACGCCGCAGAGCCGGGTGCTCCCAGCCCGAGCGTGGATCTCTTCACCGAACGGATCGCCCGGGAAGTCGAGTTCCTCCAGCGTCTAGGTGAGCTCGAGTTGGCTG
>JAKZTU010000032.1:0-3954 GCA_047516945.1 Acidimicrobiales bacterium | reverse complement strand
ATCAGATTCGACCTCAGTTGAATCCGGGTCGTCGGTCGAAACAAGCGAGAGGGTGCTTCCAGCGAACTCGACTCCCTCTGCCAGGATGTTCTTGAACGGTTCATAAGCACCTCCGATCACGCAGAGCGCGTGGAAGCGCATAAGCAGGAACTCGCCGGGGCCGTGCTCGTGATAAAATTGCCGATTCAGGTCGTCATAGTCGGGCGGGACCAGTTCTTCATTGACGGTCATCCGACTGCCTCCTCGTCCGGACGTACCTGACGGTGCTCTCGCAGCGCTCGAATCCGAGAGGCTGTGGCTTGGTGTCGGAGCGCCCCGTTGGGGTGCTGAGAGCGGGTGTGAACCATGGTTTCCTCCTTGGTGGGTGTGGAGACCTCCATCCCACCACGGGGGTATGACAGCCTGGTGCACTACAGATAACCACCACTCGCCGAGAACTGTTCACTGCATCGTCTGTGGATTGCCCACACTGTCGGTCGACCGCTTGATGGGAGCTGGACCTCGGGAACCGGAGCGGCGAGTTGAGGACTTACGCCTCAACGGAGACTTGGCCGGTGACGGTTGCGGTGATCAGTGTCGTTCGATACTCCTGCAGGAGGTCGATCTGTTGTTCGAGTGTTCCCTGGGCGCGTGATCGCCGAGAGGCGGCTAGATCGAATCTGCGACCAAGTTTCTGCTGCTCACCCGGGTCCGGGACCGGCACACGGATCTCAAGGATCTGAGAGATATTCACGCGATCAAATGTGGATCCAATCTTCTGTGTCTCCAACTGGTCGAGACCAATGCTGTTAAGTGCATACATCAGAAAGAGCTGATCCATGTCGTTCGACTGGATTAGGCAGACGTCCTGGCCCATGCAAAACGGCTCATCGGTGTCCACATAGGAGGCGATTCCAATGGAAGCGTTTCGACTGTAGACAATGTCCCCCCTTTTTGGTTGTCGAAATCCAGATGCAAGATCGTTGTAGTCAGATTCGTCAACAAACCGGTGTGCTCGGCGCAGGTCAAGCCTCCCGGGTGTGGCGTCGCCGGGACTGACCACTGGGTACCCTTCCTCTACGTACGTAGGTGTGCGGTGTTTGCAATCGATAACCCGCCAATGCCGCTTCAACGGCAGCGCCGGGTTTGGGAGCGAAGCAAGTTGGTTCCGCACCCACACGCCCCACCGTTCTTGGAGGAGTTCGATGAGGCGGCGTTTCTTGGAGATGAGGGTGTCGATGCGGGCGGTTTCGGTGTCGAGGTAGGCAGCAATCGCCCGTTGCTCAGATATCGGAGGGAGACGTACCTTTATTGACGCGAACTCGTCCCATGGCAGATCCCATTGTGATGGCCTAATTCCCTTCGATCGGGCGCCATACTCGGCGACAAGGGGTTGTGACCGCAGGAGGTGGTGCATGAAGCGATCATCTACATCGCCGATCCGTTGACCTACGAAGTAAGCGGGGCTGACGATTCCCCAAAAAGATGAGACACCCAGCGACCCTTGCCAGGTCTTCATCTTGTTGATCACCAAGTTATGCCTACGCACGACCTTGTACGCTGACAGATTAGCGCTCGGTTTGTTGTGATTGTCATCTCGGTCACTCCGTCGCACCACACCATGATCGCGGTATACAGACAACAGCGGTAGATCGGGGTATCCGGAGTCCTCGACTCGGCGGTATAGCGACCGCAACGGTACTTCGCGCCAACTCACTCGGAGACCTCGGCTAGGAGGGTTTGGATTTCGGCTTCTAGGGCTTTGATTTCGGCGTTGATCTCGGTGAGGGGGCGGGGTGGTGTGTAGGTGTAGAAATGGCGAGTCAACGGGAGCTCGTAGCCGATCTTCGTCTTGTCAGGGTCGTGCCAGGCGTCGGGGACGTAGGGGAGAACCTCGGTTTCCATGTAGTCATCAATGGCTGTCCGGTACTCAATGGTCGCTAGTCGTGCCGTGGGGTCGTTCTCGAACGTCACGCTCACCGCGGGTAGCGGGATGTTCTCGTAGTCGCGAAGGTCGGGATCGGGCTTGGGGTTACCTGAGCGGTCGGTGACAATCGGTGCCTCGGGATCTCGCACAGAGATAGCTTCGGTAACGGCTTTGACAAGCGTGGCGGTCTTGCCCAAACCCGCCGAGTCGAGTGCTTCTGACATGACAGACTTGGCTAGCTTCTCGGTGGCGAACGAGCTGCCCCGTCGCTCCCTCAGCGCGTCGAGCAAGGCGTCGCGCTGCGAAGAGTCAAGCTTCGTTACAGCCTTGAGCGACTCGACAGCCAACAAGGTGTCGTCGGTGATCTCCCAACGCAACTGCAAAGGCCGCTCTACGGTGATACGCAGGAACCCGAACGCTTCGTTGGGGAAGATCTTGACAAGCGGACCCTCCTCGAAGTTTCCGTACAGTCGCGCGATCTCGTCGATCTGAGTAACCGAGAGTTCCTTGCGTTTCTGGCCGAGACTCTTGCGGGTCTTGGTGAAAATGTCGCGGGCGTCAACGAGCTGGATCTTGCCTCGTCGGCGGGGTGCCTTCCTGTTCGTGACCACCCAGAAGTAGGTGGAGATCCCGGTGTTGTAGAAGAGTTGGTCGGGCAAGGCAACAACAGCTTCGAGCATGTCGTTCTCGATGATCCAGCGGCGGATCTCCGACTCGCCCGAACCCGCACCTCCGGTGAACAGTGGTGACCCGTTGAACACAATCGCCAAGCGAGCGCCGCCCTCGCGCGAAGGTTTCATCTTCGAGATCATGTGTTGCAAAAACAAGAAACTGCCGTCGTTGATCCGAGGGAAACCGGCGCCGAAACGGCCGGCGAAACCCAGAGCCGAATGCTCGCCCTTCACCGTGTCGGCCACCATCTTCCACTCCACGCCGAAAGGAGGGTTGGCCAGCAGATAGTCGAAACGCTCGCCGGAGTGCTGATCGTTGTCGAAGCTGTTGCCGAAACGGATATTGGGCGCCTCCTGACCCTTGATGAGCATGTCGGCACGGCAAGTGGCGAAAGTCTCGGCGTTCAACTCCTGGCCGAACACTCTCAGACGAGCCTCAGGGTTGAGCTTGCGCAGGTGATCCTCGGCAACCGACAGCATCCCGCCGGTTCCACACGCCGGATCCAGCAGCGTCTTGACCACGCCAGGGCGCGTCAACAACTCGTCGTCGTCGATGAACAACAGATTCACCATCAACCGGATCACCTCACGAGGCGTAAAATGCTCACCCGCCGTCTCGTTCGACAACTCTGAGAACTTGCGGATCAACTCCTCGTAGAGATAGCCCATGTCCAAATCCGAAACGGTCTCGGGACTCAGGTCAAGATCGGCGAACTTCGACACAACCAGGTACAACAGGTTGTGCTCGTCGAGCCGATCGATCTGCACATCGAAGTTGAACTTGTCGACAATGTCACGCGCCGACTCGGAGAACCCAGCTATGTAGTTGCGCAAGTTGCCAGCCACATTGTCGGGATCACCGAGCAGTGTGTGAAACGTATGCCTCGACATGTTGACGAACGGTTGCTGAGCCACCTTCTGCAAGACCGGTTCACGGTTCTGCAGTGTCGACGGCAACCTCGCCATCGTCTCAAGAACCTCATCCTTGCTTGGCTCCAACACGCAATCCAACCGCCGTAGCACTGTCAACGGCAGAATCACCCGGCCATATTCCGACGGCTTGTACACACCCCGCAGCAGGTCCGCGACCGACCAGATGAAACCCGCATGATTGTTGATCGCTGTTTCGCTCATTGATTCCATTCCCGACCGTGTGCGGTCGTCACACTAGAAGATCAGCGACGTTACGTCCCATCCCGCGTTTCGCCTGCAAGGCTCACCACTGCGAATGTCGTGCTCAGGGAGTAGAAGACGGAGGCCATCGCCGGGGTCAGCGGGGTTGGCAGGTGGGGCACCAGGTGGTGCTGCGGGCGTCTAGGACTCGGCGGCGCATGATGGTGCCGCAACGGTCGCAGGGCTCTCCGGCCCGCCCGTAAC
>JAKZTU010000031.1:0-4133 GCA_047516945.1 Acidimicrobiales bacterium | reverse complement strand
AGCTCAACCCCGGCGTGAAGATCAGAGCCGAAATTGCCCACATAGGCCCGGCCTTGGGCGTCCACAACCATGTCGTTGCAGTGGAAGGTGGCCACCTCGGACAGATCAGCGTGTTCATGTAATTCGGTGCCGTCGTAGCGGAGCACTTTCTGGTCCAACATCGACACCAGCAACAGGTCGCCGTCTGGAAGCCAACCCAAACCCGATGGTTGGCCCGGAATCTCAAGCACGACCTCCACGGTTCCATCAAGTGACGCCGCCTTCACCGCATGTTGGAAAAAGTCCGAGAACCATAAGCGCCCGTCGTGCCAGCGCGGCCCCTCACCAAAGTCAATTCCACCTACAAAGGGCTCTGGATGCGCAAGAATTTCCATCCTCGAACCATAGCCCCAGGGGTACCCGAAACAGGGACCGCGGCTCGGCCTCAGAAATTGGGAGACACGCCCAAACCGGCGACCGCGGGGAGGTGCATTCGACCGGCCGTTATTTCGAGGCGCGGGGCTACATCGTTGGCCAGCAAAGTTGAGGTGGCCAGGCCGTGAACCTGTTGTGGAAGAGCAGCCGCGGCGACATGGGCAGCGTGTGCCACACCCACGGCACTGTCGATCATGGTGGTAACCACCGCATCAGCGCCGAACTCTTCGACTAGTGCCACCGCCGCCACCGCCAAGTCGGGTCCGCCGAGGGCTTGTGGCTTTATCACCACGACTGAGATCGTCTTTGTTCTCAACGCAACGGCGATGTCGCTGACCGTGACCGCGGACTCGTCGACGGCAACGGGCACCCCAGTCGCGGCACCGACCGCGGCAATGCCATCAATGCCAGCGGTGGGTTCTTCGCAGAACGCCACGTTGTAATCTGCCATGCTTTTCAAGGCGGCAATGGCGGTGTCGATGTCCCAACCACCGTTTGCATCAAGTCGCAATTCGATCTCGTCGCCAATTGCTGCTCGCGCTGCCGCCACTCTTGCCAGGTCGGTGCGCGGGTCTGCGGCGGCGACCTTCAACTTGACCGCTGTGATGCCCTCGAGTGCCAACACGGCCGCCTTCGTGGCCACTGCTTCGGGATGAGCGTCTGAAATCAACCCGTTGACCAGCACCGAACGCGGCTCTTCTAGCTCCGCTGTCAGCGAGCCTGGTGGAGCCGTTCCGAGCACAGGATGTGCCATGAGGTGCGAAGCGAGGCTTAGCTCGTGACTGCTGGCGGACAAATCGAAGGCTGCTCCAGCCAGTGCCGCGCGGGCATGAGGTTGAGCCTCAAGTTCTGTGAGAATCGCGGTCAAGCGGGAATCGTCGACGCTATCCAACTGGGCCAATCGGGGAGCAACGGACGCCAAGACGATCTTGCAGTCATCGAGAGATTCTCGTGACCAACCCGGCAATGGGGCTGCCTCTCCCCAGCCGACGTTTGCCCCGTCGCTGATCGAGAACAGCACCCCTTCCCGGTGGTCTACAACACCGTGGGCGGTCACAAACGGCGACGCCAGCGCAAGCCCGTAGTCGTGCAGTTCGACGGCCAGGCCCACGGTCAACCCAAGCCCATCTGTCTACGGATAACGGCCGCGACCGCTTCGGGTTGCTCAATATGTGCCGCGTGGCCTGCGTGGTCGATGGCGGCAATATCGGCTTTCGGCATTCGAGCAGCCAGTTCGGCAGCGATCCGGGTGAACTTCGGGTCTTCGGCACCTACGACGAACACTGTGGCAACCGCACACGACTTGAGGTCGTCGTGCAATGGCACCATCACGCCGGTTCCCGCGGCGCGCAGGCTTTTGGTCAACCCCTCGGCCGAGTTGAGCAACCGCTGTGCCCGTGACGCCGCCAAGAAGGCATCTCCGAGACGTGACTGCGTGGCAAACAGCGGGTTTGCCATCCATTTGTGCACGAACGTCTCCAGACCATCGCGCTCGATGCTCTCGGCCAACTCTTGGTCGGACTCCCGCCTGTCGGCACGTTCAGCTTCGGTGGACAGGCCCGCCGATGCCCCAATGAGGGTGAGCGAGCGCAACAACTCTGGACGCCGACAAGCAAGCGTCAGCGCCACCCTGCCACCCATCGAATAGCCGACGAGATGGAACCGGTCGCTCGCACAACCCTCGCCAAACGAAGCGACATGGCTAGCCATCGAGTCGATTGAATAGTCCGCTTCGTCAGGGGGAGAACAACTACGACCATGACCGACCAAGTCAGGGATTACCACCTCAGCGTCGGCTTCGAGCCGCTCGGCGAGACCCCGCATTGTGCTGCCATCACCCGTGAAGCCGTGCAGCAGCATCACCTGCGGTCCATTCCCCCGTCGCTCAACATGGAGGTCCACGCCAGGCGCCACCGTCAGCTTGTTCACGCGCTGACCATGTTCACGAAACAGCGTCTTTCACTGCGCTGGTGATGGCTTGGTGTTGGGCAAGGTCGATATCGGGATCAACTTCTATCAGCAGAAGATCCACGCCAGGAGTCTCGGACTCACAAGCTGAGCGCAGCGCCTCGGCAAACACGGAGGCTGAGGTCACCTCACTGATGCGGACTCCACCAACACCGTCGAAACCGGCCAGATTGAGTCCGTGGGGAGTTCGAAAGAGCGTCTCGAAGTCGACCTCATCGCCACGGGACGCGATCGCAAGTGACGAGAAGATGCCCCCACCGTTGTTGTCAACACAAACGACGGTCAGGTGCAGACCACTGCGAGCAACACCGAACAGAGCGCCGAGATCGTGCAACAACGCAATATCGCCGATGTAGAGCACCACAGGACCATCGTGTTGTGACGCCAGACCCGATGCGGTCGAGGTGATCCCATCGATACCACTCGCTCCACGGTTACCAACGAAATCGATGCGAGGGCCGTCGGTTCTTACAAACGAGTCGAGTTCGCGCACTGGCATGGAGTTTGAGGCCATCACCAACGAATGATCAGGTAGCACATCGGCCAACACCGAAGTAACCAGGGCACTAAGAAGCGGGCCTCGTCTGATCTTGTCGGTTATGACACGGTCAGCGATCAGATCCAATTCCTTCCAGCGCTCACACCAGGCCGATCCTTGACGTACCGCACCTGCAGCTTCGGTAAGCACCGCTACCGGGTCTGCCGCTAAGTGGCGCGTGACAACAAAAGAGGGGTCGTTCCAACGATTCGCCGGGTCTATCAGGACCACATGGGTGGGCCGGTGCGCTTCAAGCCACAACCGCACGGGTTTTGTAGTCGGGATCCCGCCGAGCCGAACCACCACATCAGGGCACAGTTCCTCACCGACTTCGGAGTGGCGAAGGAGATGATCGGCGTTGGCAATCACGGTCCCGGCCGAATCACCGCGGGCACGGCGGGTGCCTGCGATCGGTTCACCGATAACGGGCCAAGCGGTGGCTGCACTCAGCTCCATCACCGCAGCAACTACTACGTTTTGAGCTTCGATACCACGCGCCGCGTCGGGGCCGACGATGATCACGCCCCGTTCGTAAGACTTCAATGCTGCCAGCGGAGTGCTTCTGCCGGGCGCGTTGCCTTCGCCGGGCGTAGCCGGAGCCCCCAGGGTGCCATCGCCGAGCGTGTTGCTCTCGCCGGGCGTTACCGGAGCCCCCAAAATCGGTGAGTCGGGTGAGCCACCGTCGAGCCTGGGTGGAACAGAGCCCGATGTCTCGACCACGGGAACGGCACCAACCGGCTCCAGGGGTTCCCGCATGGGCCAGTTGAGATGCACAGGACCCGGATTGATCCCGGTGGCAGAGGCCACAGCACGATGCGCGACTAGGTGGCCCTGCGTTGGAGTCCAATCACCCGCAACCGCCAGATCGGCTGCCCAGCGGGTCGTTACACCGTAGATCTTGATTTGATCGATGGTTTGGTGCGATCCCCAGTCGCGCAACTCAGGGGGGCGGTCGGCGGTGCAGACGATCATCGGCACCCCCGCGTGGTGCGCCTCGATGATCGCCGGCAAATAATTCGCTGCCGCGGTGCCCGAGGTGCACACCAACACCGAGGGCCGACCCGTACGGCGAGCTTGACCGAGCGCGAAGAATCCCGCTGATCGTTCGTCGAGTTGGATCCAGGTGCGCAGCATTGGTTGGGCATGCAACGTAAGAGCCAAAGCCGTTGACCGTGAACCCGGGCTGATCACGACATCGGTCACGCCGTGTTCC
>JAKZTU010000030.1:0-6573 GCA_047516945.1 Acidimicrobiales bacterium | reverse complement strand
GGCTGCCGACGAGCACACCTATGCTCTCACCGCCGCTGGTGGGTTCCCTGGCGAACTCGTCAACGGCTGGCGCAGCGACACCGTGCATTCTTTTGACGCCGAATACGGCTACTCGTGCATGGGTTATGAGATCTCCGGGGGCTGGGGAGCGAAGATGGCACTGCCGGATCGCGATGTCGTGGTCTTCGTTGGTGACGGCTCCTACATGATGATGAACAGCGACCTCTACAGCTCCGTGCTGTCGGGTCACAAGCTCATCGTCATCGTCTGCGACAACGGCGGATTTGCGGTTATCAACCGGTTGCAAACCAACCAGGGCGGCGTTCCGTTCAACAACCTCATCGCTGACTCCAAGATCGTGGAGGAGGTGCGCGTCGATTTCGCAGCCCACGCCGCAGCTATGGGCGCCGAATCCGAGACGGTATCTAGCGTGGCGGAACTAGCCGAGGCATTCGAACGGGCCAGAGCCGCTGATCGCAGCTACGTGATCGCATTGCAGACTTCGGCCTACGACTGGACCGAAGGCGGCTCTTGGTGGGAAGTCGGCGTTCCCGCGGTCTCGAACCGTCAAGAAATCCGAGACGCCAGAGCCGAACTCGACCACGGCAAAGCCGCCCAGAGGGTGGGTTGGTGATGCCTCAGCGTTTCGCCGGTAAGGTCGCGCTGGCCACAGGTTCAACCCAAGGGGTGGGAGAGGCGCTGTTGCACCTGATGGCCGACGAAGGACTCGCCGGCGCAGTGGTCACCGGGCGCAACGCCGAGCGAGGATCCGCGGTGCGGGCCGAACTCGAAGCCAAGGGGTGCTCCGCGATTTTTGTGCCCGCCGACCTTGGCGACGCCGAACAGGTGGAAGCGCTCATTGCTGCCAGCGACGAGCGCTTCGGACGCATCGACCATCTGGCTAACTGCGGCGCACTCACCGACCGTGGCGACATCTGGGACACCAGTGTCGAATTGTTCGACTCAATGATGGCAGTCAACGCCCGAGCACCTTTCCAGCTGATTCAGGGAATAGCCCGGATCGCTCGACGCAACAACGCGCCTGCTTCGGTGGTCAATGTCGGCAGCACCTCAGGCCACGGCGGGCAACCTTTCATCACCGCCTATTGCATCTCCAAAGGCGCTCTGATGACGATGACCAAGAACTTGGCCTTCCAACTGATGCGTCATCGAATTCGGGTGGTCACTGTCAACCCCGGTTGGATGGACACGCCTGGCGAAGACGTGACCCAGCGCAAGTATCACGGCGCTGTCGACGGTTGGCTCGAAGCTGCTTCAGTCACACGTCCCTGGGGTCGGCTGGTGTCGATCAGCGAACTGGTCAACACAATGGCTTTCGCACTGAGCGACGAGGCCGGTTTGATGAGCGGCACCATCATTGATCTTGACCAATCCGTGCAAGGAGCCGGCGATCCGCCCATGCCCCCCGAAGAGTTCGGCCCATGATCGTCTCCGCCCCAATACGAGCCCGGCAATGACAACAACGTTGCGCGACTACAGCTTGGCTGGCCCCGAAAACCAGCGTGCTTGCGACCAAGGACTCGCCGGCGCGCCGTGGTGGCAACCCCCTATCGACGAGAACCGACTCGTTGAGCTGATGGCGCGCAGCAATGCCCGCGCAGCGCGCGATACCGCGTTGTGGCTCGGCGCAATAATCGCCTTGGCAGCGCTGATCGTGCTCAGTTGGTTCTCGTGGTATTCGCTGCCACTGCTTTTTGTTTACGGAGCTCTCTATGGCGGAGCTGCCGACTCTCGTTGGCACGAATGCGGCCACGGCACCGCCTTCCGCTCAACGACAGCCAACAACGTCATCTACTGCATCGCTTCGTTCATGCTCTGGCGGGAACCCACGATGTGGCGCTGGTCGCACTACCGCCATCACACCGACACCATCATCGTGGGACGAGACGCCGAGATCATCTTCCCCCGCCCGCCCAGCGTGCGTGCCCTACCCCTCACCTTCTCCAATGTCGTCAACGGCCCCAAGATGTTCTGGCGGATGACGAAACACGCGGCAGGCCGCATTGATGCTGATGCTGCTGACTTCATCCCCGTCTCTGAGCATCGCCGCTTGATTATCGAGGACCGGATCTTCGTGGCAGTCGTCGCGGGGGCAGTCGCTATGTCTTTGATTTTATGGCATCCGTTACCGGTGCTGCTGGTCGGACTGCCAACCATTTATGGCGGTTGGCTGGTGGTGTTCTTTGGGATCACCCAACACGCCGGCCTTCAAGAAGATGTGCTTGATCATCGGCTGAATACCCGCACGGTGTACATGAACCCGCTGTTCAGGTTTCTGTACTCCAACATGAACTACCACATTGAGCACCACCTCTTCCCTGGCGTGCCCTACCACGCTCTGCCCGCACTCCACGAAGAAATCAAGGATTCGCTGCCACCGGCTTTGCCCAGCACACGGGCGGCTTACCAGGAATTGCTGGGAGCGTTACGTCAGCAGTCAAAGGACCCGTCCTGGGAGCTGCCTGATCGGGGCATTCCCGATGTGTCGAATGCTGGGGAGGGCCTTGTTGATCAAGGTCCTATCGTTCCCAAAGAACTACAGGTGACAGAGGCTTCGACCGGTCGTGGCCTTGCCGATCTCGGGGCGCTGGACGAACTCGCCGTGGGGCGGGCGCGCCGCTGTGATATCGGCGAGCGGACCTATGCCCTCTATCGGCTGAGTGAATCAGAGGTTGCGATCAGCGACGGGCTGTGCACGCACGGTGCCGCTCATCTAGCCGAGGGCTTGATCCTTGACGGGGTGATCGAATGCCCCAAACACAACGGTCGATTTGATCTGAGAACAGGTCAACCGTTGCGCAAACCAGTCAAAGATCCGTTGAACGTCTATCGCTGTGAGATCGTCGCGGGACGGATAGTGGCAGACCTGTCCACCGCCAAGGCGGCCAACGCCGGTAATTCGAGCAAGATTAAGGAGACCTCGTGAGCGATCTGCGAGTCGGAGTATTGGGTGTCGGCCGGATCGGCAGGATGCACTCAGAGCTAATTCAACGTCAGGCCGATGGCGTCTCGCTGGCCGCCGTGTACGACGTGTATCGCGATGGCGCCGAGAGTGTCGGCGCTGAGTTCGGCGCCCGGGTGGCCGCGTCGCCCGACGCGTTGATCAACGCCACCGATGTCGATGCGATTGCCGTATGCACCCCTACCGACACCCATATCGACTTTCTGGTCGCCGCGGCGAAGGCAGGCAAACCGGTGTTCATCGAGAAACCCCTCTCGCTTGATCTTTCTGAGGTTGATCGCGGCATCGCTGCAGCCACCGAAGCGCAGATCGCCGTACAGGTCGGTTTCAACCGCCGTTTCGATGCCAGCCACAAGTCGGTGCGAGACACGGTGGCCAACGGTGAGATAGGCGACGTGCAGATGGTGCGGATCACCAGCCGTGACCCCGCACCGCCTCCTATCTCCTATATCGACGGATCGGGCGGGATCTTCTTGGACATGACCATCCACGATTTCGACATGGCCCGGTACGTGACCGGCAGCGAAGTGGTGGAGGTGTACGCCACAGGTGCGGTGATGGTTGATCCCGCCATCGGCGAAGCAGGCGACCTCGACACTGTGGTTGTGGTTATGACTCACGAAAACGGTGCGATCACCACCATCGACAACAGCCGTCAAGCTGTGTATGGCTACGACCAGCGGGTCGAGGCATTCGGTTCGGCAGGGATGGTGGTCTCGGACAATCCCGCTGTCACTACCACGACGAGGCGAACTGCCGCGGGTTCAGCGGGTTCAACCATCCCGTATTTCTTCTTGGACCGCTACATCCCGTCGTATCTGGCTGAATGGACGGATTTCGTGGCGATGGCCCGCGACGGTGCGCCTTCGCCGGTCACTTTGCACGATGGACGTGCCCCGCTGGTGATCGGGCTAGCCGCATGGCGCTCGTTCCACGAGGGTCGCCCAGTCAAGATCAAGGAGATCACACCATGACCCCGACTTCGTCAGCAACAGCGTCTGCTAGCGCGACTTCTACCGACACAGCATCCGGGCCTGTTCGGCCTACAGACGGCCCAGGCAGGATCCTCAAAGTCACGCCCGAGACGGCAAACTGGACCTACCTGAGCTTCTCGGTTCACGAACTGAGCGCCGACACGCCGTTCGCCGAGTCGGTCGATGGTCAGGAGACCGCGATCGTGCCGCTGAGCGGGTCTGGTGAGGTTCACGCTGGCGGAGAGGTATTCGATCTGGCGCGCTCTTCGGTCTTTGCGCAGAAACCCGACATCGTCTACGTGCCACCCGGCGTCGAGTTCGCCATCTCAACCAGTGGCTCGTTCACGTGCGCCGTAGGGTCCGCACCTGCGGAGGGGAAGCTGCCGTTGCGGCTTATCCGTCCCGACGAGATGCGCAGCGAGATTCGTGGCGGAGGGGCGGCGCATCGTCAGGTGGTTCACGCGCTGGCGTCGCCGTTGCCTGCCGAACGACTGATTCTCTATGAGGTGTACGTGCCGAGGGGGAGTTGGTCTGGTTGGCCGCCGCATTGTCATGACGGGCGTGACGGATCTCCATACCTTGAGGAGGTCTACTACTTCCGCCTCGACCGGCCCGAAGGGTATGCACAACACCGGAACTGGCGTGAAGACGAAGGCTTCGACGAAACCGTGGTGATCCACGACGGTGACGTGGCTCTGGTGCCGAAGGGCTACCACACATCTGTGGCGTGTCCTGGCTCGAACATGTACTTCCTCAACTATCTGGCCGGCGAACTCGAAGGTGACGAACGCGCCACTCCCCCGTGTTTCGCTGCCGAGCACACTTGGATCGAGAGCGACTGGACCGCGGGTGAGTGGGGTTTGCCGGTGGTCACTTCATGAGCCTCACTCCATGAGCCTCGACGACATTTCGCACCGCGGTCGCTTCTGCGTTTTAGCTATTGACCATCGCGACTCGTTGCGCAAGTTCTTGTCGCCCGCTGATCTCGATGCTGTTTCTGCTGGTCAGCTCACCAGCCTGAAGACAGATATCGTCCGCGAACTGGCGCCAATGGCGACCGGCGTCATGCTCGAACCCGAGTATTCGATCCCTCAAGTCGCCGACTCTGGGGCGTCGGAGGTAGCGGTTGACGGGTCATTGCACAAGGCCCCCTGGGCGGCGAGGGAACAGGCAAAGCCCTGTTGATAGGGCAAACTCGGTTGGAAATAGTCCGTGGCCGCAGAGCGCCACGGCGTGCCGATCGGCTGGGTTATCGACGGAGCCAGCCGCAACGACATCCGCCTGCTCAGACCTACCCTTGAGGCAGTCGCCGACGCCGGGCTGCTCTACGATGTCGAGACCCTGCACCTCGACCGCGGCTACGACTACCCCCGCCGTGCGCCGCCACCTCACCGGGAGCGGCATCCAAGACGCCAGCATTCAGCGTCGCCGCACCTCAACGCATCGCCCCCGCTCACCGAACCAGATCGTGCCCGCTGGATCGTCGAGTCCACCAACTCCTGGCTATCGAACTGCGGGAAACTCCGACGCAACACCGACCGAAGAACCGACTGCCGACACGCCGCGCTGTGTCTCGCCACCACCATCTTGATCGCCGCAAAACTCATCGACTGGGAAAACCGCTGGAACCCCACATAAACCACCTATCCGCTCGGCCCCTTAAACCGTGCATTTGTGTGTAAGGTGCTCTTGGTAGAGAGGACCGCAGTTATTCGGTTCCGTGAGCTTGCTCCTCTGCCGACAATGCAGAACGTGCCCCGCCCGCGGCGGGGCACGAACGCGTAGGAGGGACTGTGTAACTGTGTTTCGTGGACGAGTGAACACACGATGGAAGTCCTGTATTCGTAGTGGGAGGGATCATCATCCACGAATTGGACGCGTGGCATCTCGAGCAGCGCCTTGGCTCGGTCAATCGACATCGCCTCTGTCCGTCGGGCGCCGCATCGGATAGGGTTTGGCGCAGGTTGCTCTGAGAGGACAAGCGATGACCACCGCGAGCTTCAGGTACCGGCCTGATTCGACCAAAGTAAAGCGGGGAAAATCACCTGCCGAGCCGCTCACGATTGAGGACCTCAAGGCCAGCACGGGCAAGGGGCCGAGCTCGGATTCAATGGAGATCGCCAACACCTATTACAGCGACGAAGAATTCCTCGCCGCGCTCAAAGCGAGAAGCAACGAAACTTCCACGGCCTGAACGCCGCTGATGCCGACGCACTCCGAGACGAAAGCGTTTCTGCGCGACCAACGTGGCCTTACCTCACGACAAGCTGACCGTTTCCGGCTTCGGTTGCAGGAATTCATCGACGATCTGGGGCAAATGGAAGCGGGAGGACGCTCGTGGTTTCGCCCCGGGTTGCGCGTCAAGAAGCTGTCCGGTGTCGTCGGCGTCTACGAGATGTCGTGGGCTCCTGACGGACGCGCGACCTTCTCTATGGGCCATCCCATCGTCGACGGCAAGCTCCACATCGTGTGGTTGCGGATCGGCGGCCATGAAATTCTCCCGTAGGCTTCAACTGCACCGCTTCAGCAGTCGGTTAGTTTCGACGGCGGTAGTGTCAACACAACTATGGTGTGGGGTCTCGGAGCGCGATCAAGCGTGTCCGTGATGCCCAGTCT
>JAKZTU010000029.1:0-8163 GCA_047516945.1 Acidimicrobiales bacterium | reverse complement strand
AACATCACGATCAGCAACGAGACAACCAACAATCTTGCCAACTCCGGCCGTTCGCGGACATAAGCGAAGCCGTCGGCCAGGTCGCCGATGGCTGAACGTCGGGATCTGTACCTGGGCGCCCCGGCAGGGAGTTTCACGGTGGCGACGACCGACAAGGCAGAGAGCGTGGCGCCCACGTAATAAACACCACCGACACCGATCACCGCAATGCCGATCAATATCCCGCCGACCGCGGGACCCAAGACTCGGGTCATCTGAACACTGGCGTTGCTCAACAAGATGGCGTTGGTGAGCGAGTCACGTTCGACGAGGTCCGCGGTCATCGCCAGCCGCGATGGCCCCAACAACGACATACCTAGACCTTGGACTCCACCCGCGGCCACAAGCATCCAGTATTGGATGGCTCCAGTTGAGATGGCGACCGCTATCCCGAACGCCGCGGCGGTCATCGCCGACTGAGCGAACATCAAGATGGAGCGCTTGCCTATTCGATCGGCGAGCACACCCGACGCGGGGATTGCCACCAAGCTGGTGACTCCGAAAGCAAACACCACCCCACCCAGCGCAGCGTTGCTTCCGGTGAGGTCATAGGCGAGCCAACCCCGGGCGATCTGTTGGGTCTGAGAGGCGAGGAAAATGAACATCCCTCCCCACCACAACATGCGGTATTCGGGAATCTGCAGCGATGCGAACCGTGCCGTCTTCGCTTCGGTATCGGGTACCCCGGTTTCAGACATTGAGGCGACGGTATCGCTTCGGCGGACCGCTCTACACATCACGGGTTTTGCTCATCACTGGCACCACCTGGCTGTGATGTCATCATGCGTATATGTTTCGCCTGTTCGGCAGAGTCGATTGTGAGCTGTGATGACCGATGCCGTTGAGCACGGATCCAGTCAGGTCGCCAGAGCGGTTGAGCTTGGTTCATACCCAACAATTGTCTTGACCACGTTCGCCGGGTTTTGGGCTCTGACGGCTAGCGGAGTGCATGTGACACCCGCGTCTTACGGAGCGGGCGTGCTGGCGGCTGCTTTGGTGACGGTACATGAGATCAAGTGGCCCCACCGCCAACAGTGGCGTCCGCATGGGCGTGAGATCCGTGCTGATATGGCGTTCATGGTGGTGGTTCAGATGACGTTGCCTTACCTGTTGTCGATCGGCGTAACAATCGGCATTGCCGACCGGTTGAAGGCCGAGGGCTTCACCGTCGATGGTCTTTGGCCGCACGAACTGCCGGTCGTCGTGCAATCGATATTGATGTTGTTGCTGGCCGATCTAGCTCGCTACTGGTTGCACCGAGCGTTCCATCGCTTTGGGCTCATGTGGCGTTACCACGCCGTGCATCATTCGCCGCACCGGCTTTACTGGCTCAACGTTGCTCGATTCCATCCGTTTGAGAAGGCTGTTCAGTTCTCATTCGATGCGCTGCCATTTGTCTTGGTGGGCGTCTCGAGCGAGGTGCTTGCCGCGTACTTCGTGTTCTATGCGGTCAATGGCTTCTTTCAACACTCCAACTGCGCCGTGCGCCTAGGTTTTCTCAACTACGTCATCAGCGGACCGGAACTGCACCGTTGGCACCATTCGGAGTTCCCCGAGGAATCCAACACCAATTTCGGCAACAACTTGATTGTCTGGGACTGGATTTTCGGGACACGCTTTCTACCGGCGGAGCGCCAAGTCGGCAATCTTGGATTGATCAACAGGAAATATCCGAGCGGATTCTGGCAGCAAATGCGCACACCGTTCGTTGCTGGTTCGGACTCAGAAACTGGGGCTGGCTCAAGGTGAGGAGCAGCGTCGGCTACCTAGGGTTGAAGACTGCTTTGACGCTTACGCAACGACCGCGTTTGCGGGCGTTGTTGCAGTCTGCGAAGGAACCTGACGAGACGCAACTGAGGGTGCTCAGAGGAATCCTGGCTAGCAATGCCTCGACTACTTTCGGGGCGAAACACGGATTTTCGGACATCAACAGCATTGCCGAATATCGCAAAACCGTACCGGTCCAGGGCTATGAGGACCTGCGTGAGTTCGTAGAACGCCAGGAACTGACCGGCGAGCCGTGCCTTACCGCAGAGCGACCAGTGTTTTTTAATCGTACGAGCGGCACCGTCACCGCTGCCAAGAACATCCCGGTCACAGAGGCAGGCCTTGAACGACTTCGGGATCGTCAACGCTTGGGAACCTACGTCTGGTCGGTTGGCGCGCCAATACTGTCGGGCAAGGTTTTCGCGGTTGGCGGGGCGGCGGTGGAGGGCCATTTGCAAGGTGGAACTCCGTACGGATCCGCGTCTGGGAAGCTGCATGAGAACCAGCCGCGGCTACTGCAAGGCCGCTATGTGTTGCCTTCGGCGCTGAACGCTGTGGCCGATTATCAAGTCCGCTATCTGGCGATGGCGATCCTGGGTGTGTCGGAACCGGCGGTCACCTGCATCGCCACGGCAAACCCTTCGACGCTCACACAACTGTTGTCGCTGATCAACCAGCATGCTGAGCTAGTGCTGGAGGCGGTGGCTACGGGACGCTTGCCCGACGAGGTAGCCGCCAGCGTCGACGAGGCGGTATGCCTTCTAAACCCGCGGCCTCGGCGCTCACTGAGTCTGCAGAAGCGTTTGGATGCCAACGGGCTGCTCACCTATGCCGACTTCTGGCCCAACCTGGCAGGTGTCGTCACCTGGACCGGTGGGAGTTGTGGGGTTGCGTTGGACAGCCTGAAGCCGACATTGCCCGAGCGTTGCCTTGTGATCGAGGTTGGCTGGGTGGCTAGCGAGATGCAAGGAACCATCAATGTCGATGCCCGCAACAACACCTGTCTGCCGTTACTGGAGGACACCTTCTTCGAGTTCGTCGAAAGGGATGCTTCTGCTGCTCAACGCAACGAGATCGGATTTCGAGACACCGAGATGTTGACACTTGGCGAACTAGAGACCGGGCGTGACTACAACGTGGTGGTGACCACCTCCGACGGGCTCTATCGCTACGACATGAGCGACATTGTTCGTGTGACCGGTTGGTTGAACGCCACGCCGACGCTCGAGTTCGTCCAAAAAGCCAGTGGCATCACCAGCATTACCGGAGAGAAACTATATGAGACGCAGGTGTTGGGCGCGGTGCCGCCCGCGCTCGCTGAGCACCAGCTTCCCTCAAGTTTTTTTATCATGCTGGCGGACGTGGAAACCGCGCGATACACCCTGTACGTCGAACCTGCTCGGACCTCCGATAATGCCGACGATGCTGCCGCAATCTCGTCCCTTGCGCGCGACATTGACAAGCGTCTGCGCTCCGGCAATATCGAATACGACGCCAAGCGAGCCAGCGGAAGGCTTGAATCGCTGCGAATACTGCGATTGCGCCCCGGCACAGGTGCTGCCTACCGACTCCAACAAGTGGCTGCCGGTCAGCGCGACATGCAGTTCAAGTACCTGCATGTGCAATACAGCCACGACTGTCCTTTCGATTTTGACGCCTACGTCGAACACCCATGATGTCCTCGCCCGAATCCCTCGTACCTATCAAAAGGTTGTCGGTGATGTCGTTCCCGGTGCCGTTCAAGACGGTGGTCCGTCATGCATCGGCCAGTCATCGGCGGGCTCAGAACTTGATAGTGCAGGTGGTTGGAGCCGACGGCCAGATCGGCTGGGGAGAGGGTTGTCCCCGTCAATATGTGACCGGTGAGACAGTCGACAGCGCCTTGGAGTTCATAGATCAACGCGCAGATGCCTTGTTGACAGAGATCACCGGAGCAGGGCCTCTGCGGGCTTGGATCAAAGCTCACCGTGAAGAGATTGACCGCAACCCGGCGGCCTTCTGCGCGCTCGAGACAGCTGTGTTGGACCTGCTCGGCAAGACACAGAAGCGGTCACTTGAGGACATTCTCGAAGTTGCGAAGCCCGTCGGAGAGTTCCGCTACACCGCGGTACTGTCCGATCTTCCCTGGCCGGTGTATCGCTGGCAATGCGGGCGGTACCGCCGTGCCGGTTTCGAAGACTTCAAGGTCAAATTGTCCGGTGATTTGCGCCGCGACCAGCGCAAGCTAAGGGTCCTCGCAAACCCGATAGCTCGGTCCTCAGTCGCGGTGTCTGGGGTGCGGATTCGGGTCGATGCCAACAACCTTTGGGAGTCGGCCGACGAGTGCATTGAGCACATAGGGGCGTTAGACGTTGACCTTTTTTCGGTAGAAGAACCGCTTCGGCCGGGAGACTTCAACGGCATGCTCGGTGTGGCGGAACAGTGCTCAACGCGGATCGTGCTCGACGAGAGCCTTTTGCGAGCTGAGCACCTAGACGCCTTGAGCGGTGATCCAGCCAACTGGATCGCCAACGTTCGCGTATCGAAGATGGGCGTCATCATCCGCGCGCTGGAGGTGACCCAGAAAGCAGCGGCTTTGGGTGTCGGCGTGATCGTCGGTTGCCAGGTCGGAGAGACAAGTATCCTCTCGCGCGCTGCGCTCACGGTGATGCAGTCGATCAAGCCCCGGTTGTTGGGCGCTGAAGGAGCCTTCGGCACTCTTCTTTTGCGACGGGATCTCACGTCGCGCAGCATCATGTTTGGACCGTCCGGTGTCCTTGCAGTTGAAGGAGTGCTTGCCTCCGACAGTGGTAACCTTGGTGGCTTCGGGTTGGAGATTTCCGAGCGAGCGAAGCGCCAACTGGTCTCGCTAAGGAGCTATCCGTGACCGCCCGCAGCGGTTCGGGCTTCGACCGATCGCCATGGATTACTCCTCGTGGTGCTGGGCGGAGCGGGGGGAACCGCCGTTTGGCATGGGTTGTAGCGGTGCTGACCATCGCTTTCGCGCTCAGAGTGACCGGGCAGGTCGTCCAGCGCTGGGCACCGGTGTCGTTTTTGCCTGCTTTTGATGACTGGCAGGGAAGTGGTCTTCCCTATCCCGTGTTGCTGGCATTTCAGATCGCGATTGTTGTGCTTGCAGTGGCCGTGACTCTCCGCATGTCCAGGGGTAGCCGCCTGATCGGCAAGCCTTGGATAGTGCCAGTGTTGTTGGCTGGTATTGTGTACTTCATGGTGATGTTCGCCCGGTTGACACTCGGCTTCACCGCGTTGTCCGACATCACCTGGTTCAACCGGCCGATCCCTTCGGCGTTCCACCTGGTACTCGCTACCCAGCTAATGCTCGTCGCTGCCTACCAGTACCACAGGGACTAGCCTCTGTTCCCCCCTGTTCTCCATTTTTGGCTGGCGTCGGCGCGAGGGTAGCGTTTCTGCGTGTAGGAGCCGTAGCGGACCACGGCGAGAGGCACCGATGGGCAAACCGGAAACAGAAACCAGCAAAACCGTTGAGGCGGGGGTGGGTGACGGGCCGCTGGGCGGTCGCGATCTGCGAATCGCAATTATTGGGGCCGGTCCGGGTGGGTTGTGCGCCGCTGTTCGGCTGCGTCAGTCCGGGTTCGAGAACTTCACGGTGCTGGAAAAGAGCTCTGGCGTGGGCGGTACTTGGTACCACAACCGCTACCCAGGCTGTGCCTGCGACATCCCGGCCGAGCTGTACTCGTTCTCCTTTGAGGTGAACACTGAGTGGAGCCGCCCCTTCGCCCGCCAACCCGAGATTTTGCGGTACATGGAACACTGCGCCGAGACGTACGGCGTGCTCGGGCATTGCCGGTTCAACGACGCGGTACGGGCCGCCCGCTGGGACGACGAGGCTGCCTGTTGGACCCTGAGTTTGGAGTCGGGCACCGAGGTAACGGCTGACGTGGTGATCAGCGCGCTGGGCATGTTCAACGACGTGCCCATGCCCGATATTGAAGGCCTGTCCTCCTTTGAGGGCACCGTGATCCACTCGGCTCGCTGGAACTGGGACCACGACCTGAGCGGCGAGACGGTGGGCATCGTCGGCTCAGCAGCCAGCGCCGTGCAGATCGCGCCAGAAATCGCCAAAGAGGTGAGCCGGTTGCACGTGTTCCAACGCACCGCCAACTGGGTGTTGCCAAAAGAAGACGACCCGTACACGCCTGAGGAGATCGCTGCTCGTCGTGCCGATCCCGGCATCGTTGTGGCCCGGCGCGAAGAGTTGTTCAAACAGGTGGACACAGGTATGGCCTTCAAGAGTGCCAAGGTGCGGGCCGGCATGGAGGAGACGGGCCTTGCTGCGCTGGAGGCGGTGACCGATCCCGAACTTCGTGCCAAGCTCACCCCCGATCATCCGTGGGGATGCAAGCGGCCGCTGTTCCACAACGAGTACTACACCACCTTCAACCGACCCAACGTTGAGTTGGTAACCGACCCGATTGCGCGGATTACTCCGAAGGGCGTGCTCACAGCGGATGGTACAGAGCGGGTCTTGGACACGATGGTGCTGGCCACAGGGTTTTCGACCACCAAGTACCTGTCGGCCATTGAGGTGACCGGACGAGGCGGACTTGATATCGCCGATGCCTGGAACGACGGTGCCACCGCCTATCGGGGTGTCACTACCAGCGGATTTCCGAACTTGTTCATGCTGTATGGCCCCAACACCAATAACGGTTCGATCATCACCATGATCGAGTACCAGGTGGAGTACACAGTTGCCCATATTCAGCGGATAGCGGCTGAGAGGCTGGCCTGGGTGGATGTGCGGGCCGAACCGATGGCCCGCTACAACGACTGGGTGCAGGAGGGTATTGCTGGCGTTGAACCCTGGCACGGCGGTTGCAACGGCTACTACCGCACGCCCAACGGCCGAATCGTCACCCAATGGCCCCACAGCATGTCGGCGTTCAAGAACCAAACCTCAACCATCGACGAGTCCGCCTACGAATCAACCCCCCTCTCCACATCGCCTTGACCTATAAACGTGCCTGATGGCGGGATCTGGGGGAGGAATGAGACCCCTCCTGTTGGTGCGCAACCCCACACGCAGCCTGAGCGCGTCACACCCTCCCCGTAACGTTGTGACTCACTGGATAACCTTTGGCAACTCGGTGAGGAAGGGAAGTGGTCATGGCTGACCGAACCGGTATCGAATGGACCGAGGCAACCTGGAACCCGACGACCGGCTGCGACCAGACCTCACCCGGATGCGACAACTGTTACGCGCTCACGCTGGCGAAACGGCTCAAGGCTATGGGCAATCCGAAGTACCAGAATGACGGTGACCCCAAGTCCAGCGGTCCTGGTTTCAGGCTGACATTGCACGCCGATGTGCTCGATCTTCCCTACCGCTGGAGAGCACCACGCATTGTCTTTGTGAACTCAATGAGTGACCTGTTCCATCCCGAGGTTCCGTTGGAGTTCATTCAGCGGGTTTTTTCTGTGATGGCCGAGACTCCTCAACACACCTACCAAGTGCTGACGAAGCGGTCGAAGCGTTTGGAGTCGTTGGCTGGCGATTTGGATTGGCCATCAAACGTTTGGATGGGGGTGAGCGTTGAGTCGTCACGTTACGCCTTTCGCATCGACCACCTCCGTTCCGTGGATGCTGCAGTGCGGTTCGTCAGCGCCGAACCCCTCTTGGGGCCGCTCCCTGAACTTGACCTCTCCGGGATCGGCTGGTTGATCGCCGGAGGTGAGAGTGGCCACAAAGCCCGGCCGATGAAAGAGGAATGGGCCCGCGACCTACGCGACCAATGTGTTGCCGAGGGTGTTGCTTTCTTCTTCAAACAATGGGGCGGCCGAACCCCCAAAGCCAACGGCCGAGAGCTAGACGGCGGCTTCTACGATGAGATGCCCCTCACCGAGGTCGCCGTGTAGTGGCCCGCACCTGGGGATACTGGACGCGTCGGGTTTCTTACACTCGAAGAGATGTGGCGGAATTTGGTCGCTGACCTTGGCACCACGCCCGCTAGTAGCGAGATCGGCCGTCTAGCACAACTCTTGAAGCCCGCTGGTCAATTGAGGAATGGGTAGCGCCGGGTACTAGCAACCCTGTCCGCAGTTGCGAAGAAAGTCTCTGTAGCAAATCCCTAAGACGAAGGGTGCCCTTCGGCGGTTTGGCGTTTTGGGCTGAGGGTGGGGCACCATCGGGGGACGCGCAGGCGTGCAGAAGCCCAACAGGAGGCATACCGCTGTGGAATTTGCGATGT
The DNA here is from genome assembly GCA_047516945.1 of Acidimicrobiales bacterium. Classification (GTDB taxonomy): domain Bacteria; phylum Actinomycetota; class Acidimicrobiia; order Acidimicrobiales; family Aldehydirespiratoraceae; genus VXYK01. The sequence continues at coordinate 148 of JAKZTU010000029.1, read as the reverse complement.
TCTACGAGATCCCGGTCGCTCGGCCATGGACACCGGGCAAGGAACATCAGGCGTACAAGGACGTAGTCGAGCAAGTGAAGCTCGGGGACCGGCTTGGATTCCACTCGGTGTGGACCGTCGAACACCACTTCCTCGAAGAGTTCTCGCA